>JAGBQP010000102.1 GCA_017632825.1 Prevotella sp.
GTCTTCAGATATTTCTGAATCTCGCTGATACCGCCCTCGATTTCGTGACCATAATTGATATGAATGTGACGGGCCTGTTTGCTGGCATTCTCGTAAACTTTGATGACCATGCGGAAAAGGTCCTCAACACCCATACCATTTTTGAACGACGTGGGCACCATAGGCACACCAAAAAGCGTGCTAAGTGTGTGTAAATCAACTTCATCACCTCGCCGTTCGAACTCGTCGTACATATTCAGAGCACAGACCATACGGAGGTCCATATCAACGAGCTGAGTCGTCAGGTAGAGATTGCGTTCGAGGTTTGAAGCATCTATGACGTTGATAACCACATCAGGCATTTGCTCTGACAGATGCTGACGCACATAGAGTTCTTCTGGAGAATAGCACGACAGCGAGTAAGTTCCTGGCAGATCGGTGAGGTTAAATTCGTAACCAAAGAACGAGGCATGGGCCTCAGAGGCATCAACAGTAACACCAGAGTAGTTGCCTACATGACCGTGAGCACCTGAAGCAAAATTAAACAACGATGTTTTGCCGCAGTTAGGATTGCCGACAAGAGCCACATTAATACGACGTCGCTGTCTAAAAGCAGCACTACGCAACTGACTCTCCGTCAGAGGCTTGACATCTTCCTCAAGCACACCTCCCTCGTCTTGTTTCAGCTGCTGTGCCTCCGTTTCTGACACTACCTCAATCATCGCCGCCTCATCATGACGCAGCGACACCTCATAACCCATCAGTTTGTACTTCACCGGGTCTTGTAACGGTGCATTGAGCAGCACTTCGACGACTTTTCCGCGGACGAAGCCCATCTCTATGATGCGCTTTCGGAAACCGCCGTGTCCAAGGACCTTGACGATAACGCCGCTCTCTCCTGTTCTTAATTCTGATAACTTCATAAAACCATTTTTTCTTTCCAGCGCTGCAAAGTTAACAATTTTTTTCACCATCTACGACCTACAACGCGTTAATTTCTGATAAAAGAGCGGAAGTTGGCGGAAAAATGAGTACCTTTGCACATTATTTATACAATTGAAAAGAAACAATGGCTTGCATACTACATATTGAAACAAGTACTGATGTGTGCTCGGTAGCGGTCAGCGAGGATGCCCAGGTGATATTCCAGCAAGATGACCACTCGGGACCTAATCACGCTGAACGCCTGGGAACCATGGTTGACGAGGCACTTTCGTTCACCGACAGTCACGCCATTCCCTTCGATGCTGTGGCCGTCAGCTGTGGTCCTGGCAGTTACACAGGATTGCGTATAGGTGTGTCCATGGCGAAAGGCGTGTGCTATGGCCGTAATCTCAAACTCATCAGTGTTCCGACGCTGGAACTGATGTGCGTCCCCCTACTCTTGGGCGAAAAGATAGAAGAGGGGGCACTACTTTGTCCGATGCTCGACGCCCGACGCATGGAAGTCTATGCTGCCATCTATGACAGAGCCTTAAAGCCTGTCCGCGAGGTCGGCGCCGATATAGTTGATGCAGAGACATACCGCGAATGGCTTGACGAACATCCCATCTACTTTTTTGGTAACGGAGCCAAGAAATGCATGGACGTCATACAACATCCCAACGCTCACTATATCGATGGTGTGGAGCCTTTAGCGAAATGGATGATGCCGTTAGCAGAACGCCGATTCCTACAGGAACAGTTTGAAGACGTAGCTTATTTTGTTCCTTTCTACCTCAAGGACTTCGTCGCCAAATTGCCGAAGAAACTGCTTTAATGGTTTCAGGCTATTGTCTATAAGCGATTAGAAAAAAAGAAATATATGGATATCAAAGGATTAGACTACAACACACAGCGTGAGCATCTCGTTATGCCAGAATATGGGCGAGAGATACAGAAAATGGTTGACTTAGCCGTCGGCCTACCCACCAAAGAGGAGCGTACCACCTGTGCACAAACCATCGTAAGACTGATGGAGACCAAGATGCCACAGTTGCGCGGCAATGCTGACTACGAGCAGACGCTTTGGGACCATCTGTTCCTCATGAGTGGCAAGCAGCTTGACATTGACTGGCCCTTCGATGTATCAGAAGCCGAGAAGATTCACACAAAGCCGGAGCCATTACCACTGCCGCAGAACAGAATTCGGCAGCGTCACTATGGTAAGCTGATAGAAGAACTGTTCGAGCAACTGAAGCAAATGCCCGAAGGACCAGAACGTGACGAACTGGCCCGACTGACCGCAAACCAGATGAAACGCGACCTCGCCACATGGGGACATGGGTCCATGGACGACGAGAAAGTGGCTGACGACCTGGCTCGCTTCACCGATGGCATCATACAGCTCGACCTGAACAATTTCACCTTCGAGAAAGTGACCGTTGTGAACAACGAGGGTGGCAAGTCAAAGAAAAAGAGAAAATAACAATATGGCAGCATTCGTCATCGAAGGCGGTCATCCGCTGAGCGGCACCATAACCCCGCAGGGCGCCAAGAACGAGGCTCTGCAAGTTATCTGTGCCACATTGTTGACAAGCGATGCGGTGACTATACACAACATTCCCGACATTCGCGATGTCAATAACCTCATACAGTTGCTTCGCGACATAGGTGTCAAGACCACCTCGCACTCGTCCCCAAAAGGAGAAGCCCATTCGTCTGCATCAGTGGAAGCAGGTAAGGTTTCTATTACCTTTCAAGCCGACAACCTGAATCTCGACTATCTGCAGAGTGACGAGTTTGTACACAAATGTGCCCAGCTAAGAGGTTCGGTGCTCATGATTGGCCCGCTGCTGGCACGCATGGGCAAAGCCATTATTACCAAGCCCGGTGGTGACAAGATTGGCCGCCGCCGTTTAGATACTCACTTCCTGGGTTTCGAGAAGTTGGGTGCAAAATTCAACCATATTGAAGGGCGGGATGTCTATGAAATCAGTGCCAAACGTCTCAAGGGCACATATATGTTGCTGGACGAGGCCTCTGTGACCGGTACGGCAAACATCATCATGGCAGCAGTGTTCGCAAAAGGTACCACCACCATATACAACGCTGCCTGCGAGCCGTACGTTCAACAGCTCTGCTCCATGCTCAACAGCATGGGAGCACAAATTAGCGGTATAGGCTCAAACATGCTGACCATTGCAGGCGTAGAAAGCCTGCACGGCACGGAACATCACATACTGCCTGACATGATTGAAGTAGGTTCATTCATTGGCATGGCAGCCATGTGTGGCGACGGCATCCGCATCAAGGATGTGGCTGTGGAACACCTGGGCATTATCCCTGACGCATTCCGGCGTTTAGGTGTGAAGATTAAGGTTGAGGGGGACGACCTATGGATTCCCCGTCAGCGTCACTACGAGATACAGTCATTCATCGATGGTACCATCATGACACTTGCCGACGCCCCCTGGCCAGGCTTGACCCCCGACTTGCTGTCTGTACTCATTGTCGTAGCAACACAGGCTCGTGGTTCAGTACTCTTCCACCAGAAAATGTTCGAGAGTCGTTTGTTCTTTGTCGATAAACTCATCGATATGGGTGCACAGATTATTCTCTGTGACCCCCATCGTGCTGTTGTTGTCGGTCATGACCGCAAGATTACTTTGCGTGGTGGTCGCATGTCCAGTCCTGACATCCGCGCAGGCATTGCCTTGCTCATTGCGGCTATGAGTGCCAATGGCACCAGCCGTATTGACAACATCGAGCAGATAGACCGTGGCTACGAGAACATTGAGACTCGTCTCAACGCCCTCGGTGCCAAAATAACACGTCTGCCATAACAGCCATCAATCCATCGCACCTATGATTAAGCAAGAAGATGTTTACCGCATTGGTCGTCTGGGAAAGACGCATGGCGTAAAAGGCGAAGTGTCTTTTCAGTTTGACGATGACATTTTCGACCGTGTTGACTGCGATTACCTCGTACTCGATATCGACGGCATCCTTGTACCTTTTTTCATTGAGGAGTATCGCTTCCGCAGCGACAGCGTGGCTCTCATGAAGTTTGAAGGCATCGACACACAGCAACGGGCTGCTGAGCTGACCGGTTGCAGTGTATTCTTTCCCCGCACCCTCGCTGACGAGGACGACACCCCCACGCTTGCTTCGCTTGTAGGTTTTAACCTTGTTGATGCAAAAAGCGGAAAGACTGTCGGACGTATTGCCGGCATAGACGATACAACTGTTAATATGCTCTTCGAACTGGAGGATGACACGCTCATCCCTGCCAGCGACGAGCTGATACATGATATTGACATGAATGGGAAGACCATTACGATGGAAATCCCAGAAGGATTGCTGGCGCTTTGAAGAATTAAAAAATTGAAGTCTGCGATTAAGCGAGAGAAGAGCGATGCTTGCATCAGCTCTGCCGAGCGTGAGCAGGCTCGATGTGAAACATCAAGTTCTAAATCAAGAATTGAAGTGAATAAAGAAATCAAGAAACGACAAATAGCCATTCTCGGCTCCACGGGGTCGATAGGCACCCAGGCTCTCGAGGTCATCGAGGAACACTCAGACCTGTATGAAGTTTACTGCCTGACGGCCAACAACAAAGTTGAGCTGTTGGCAGAGCAGGCTCATAAGTTCAAACCGGCAGCTGTTGTTATTGCTAACGAAAAGCGTTACGAGGAATTGCAACGACTGATGGACGACCTGCCCGATGTAAAAGTCTATGCTGGCGCCCGGGCTCTTGACGAGATTGTCGAGGCCGGTCCTATTGACATGGTGCTCACCGCCATGGTGGGTTTTGCCGGACTGTCGCCCACCATTCACGCCATCAAGGCTCATAAAGCCATTGCCCTGGCCAACAAAGAGACGCTGGTTGTTGCCGGTGAGCTGATATTGGCATTAGCACAGCAGTACCACACGCCCATTCTACCCGTTGACAGCGAGCACTCTGCCATTTTCCAGAGTCTTGTCGGCGAAGACCAGAATCCGATAGAGAAGATTCTTCTGACAGCCAGCGGAGGCCCATTCCGGTTGAAGAGCATAGAAGAAATAGCCCACGTCACAAAGGCTGACGCCCTTCGGCACCCGACATGGGACATGGGAGCAAAAATTACCATCGACTCGGCATCGATGATGAACAAGGGCTTTGAGGTTATCGAAGCCAAGTGGCTCTTCGGTGTCGATGCGAAGCAGATACAGGTGCTGGTACATCCGCAGTCCATCGTCCACTCGGCCGTTCAGTTCCAGGACGGCTCTGTGAAAGCACAGCTCGGCGTTCCCGATATGCGGCTACCCATTCAATATGCATTCTCGTTTCCCCGCCGTCTGCCACTGAGCGGTGAGCGTCTGGACCTTTTCAAAGCGCAGCATCTGGAGTTCTTCGAGCCTGACTTGAAGAAGTTCCGCTGTCTGGCTATGGCCTATGAGGCGCTGGACCGTGGCGGCAACATGCCGTGTATCGTTAATGCTGCGAACGAGATTGTCAACCGTGCATTTCTTGAGGACCGCTGTAGTTTTCCCCAGATGGGCGACATCATCGCCGAGACCATGCAACGCGCTACATTCGACAAGAACCCGACATACGAGACCTATATTGCGACGGACTCTGAAGCCCGCCGCATAGCAACAGAGTTGCTGAAATCATAAATAAGGTAAAAAGATAATCAAGTAAAACAACAATGGATATTTTTATCATCAGACTGTTACAGTTCATGCTGGCTATCAGCCTGCTTGTACTGCTCCATGAATTGGGGCATTTCACTTTCGCAAAACTGTTCAAAGTACGCGTCACGAAGTTCTACCTGTTCTTCAATCCCAAGTTTCATCTTCTCAGCACCTACGACACATGGCTGCGTCGTCTGTTGAAGTTGAAGCCCGAGGTTGTTCCTTCGAAAGAAGTGGAAGAAACCGATGAAAAGGGCAAGACCATCAAGACTGTCCAAAAAGAGTATGTTGGAACCGAGTACGGCATAGGCTGGCTACCGCTGGGAGGCTATTGTGCCATCGACGGCATGATAGACGAGACCAACCAAACACTTTCAAAGGAGACTCACCCCTGGGAGTTCCGCACAAAGCCCGTATGGCAACGTCTGCTCATCATGATTGGCGGCGTACTGGTAAACTTCCTGCTGGCGCTGTTCATCTACTCCATGATACTGTTCCACTGGGGTGACACCTACATCCCTGTGAAAGATATGACCATGGGCATGAAGTTCAATAGCGAGGCTAAGTCACTCGGCTTCAAAGACGGCGATATTCTCGTCGGCACCGAGAAGGGAGTGTTCAAGGATTTCTCTGCCGACCTCTATCGCGACCTCAGCGAGGCCAAGCGTGTTGACATCATCCGCGATGGTCAGCCCATGACGCTGACATTGTCTGGCGATTTGAATCTGCTCAACATGCTGAAGTCTGAGCCTTCGTTTGTCCGTCCGCTCCTGCCAGCTCTCATCGATAGTGTTCTGCCCGGTACCCCTGCCGCAGAGGTTGGTCTGCAGAAGAACGACCGCATTGTCGCCCTCAACGGCAAGACTATCGACTCTTACAATGAGTTTACCGATCAGATTGGCGTTCTTGGCGATGTTCTCGCCACTGCCCAGACTCCCGCAGACAGTCTGAAAGTGCGCCAGGCAACCATCGTCTATGAGCGTCAGGGAAAGAACGACACCATAGCCATCGTGCTGACAGCAGACTTGAAGGTAGGCTTTGTTCCGCAGTCACTCTCCGACATCTACAAGCCTTACACCCGAGAGTACGGATTCTTTGAGAGCATCCCTGCCGGTATCAAGTATGGCTGGAATGTGCTGGCCGGCTACGTTGACGACATGAAATATGTGTTCACCGCCGACGGTGCCAAGTCGCTTGGCGGTTTTGGTTCCATCGGCAGTCTTTTCCCGCCCGTATGGGACTGGTATCTGTTCTGGAAGATGACGGCATTCCTCAGCATTATCCTTGCCTTCATGAACATTCTGCCCATTCCCGCCCTCGATGGTGGTCATGTGCTGTTCTTGCTCTACGAAGCCATCACGCGCCGTAAACCGTCCGAACAGTTCATGATTCGTGCCGAGTATGTTGGTTTCGGTATTCTCATTCTGCTCATGGTTGTGGCCAATCTCAACGATATCCTTCGCTGGTTGGGCTATATGTAACCCTTAAGGCCCATTAACACCATTATACCCCTCAGCCCTCATGACCGAGAACAGCACCATACCCCAGGAGTGGAACCAGTTCTACCTTAAGGATGTGTCATTTGTCAATCTGATGACACGTCGCATCTTCAATGTCCTCATTGTGGCTAATCCTTACGATGCTTTCATGCTCGAGGACGACGGACGTATCGACGAAAAGCTCTTCGATGAGTACATGGAACTCGGCATGCGTTACCCGCCCTCGTTCACACAGGTTTCTACAACCGAGGAGGCGAACGCCGTACTGAAGACCACCGACATCGACCTGGTCATCTGTATGCCGGGTAATGCCGATAACGATGCCTTCACCGTGGCCCGCGAGGTCAAGGCAGCCCATCCCGACATTCCCTGCGTGGTACTGACGCCCTTCTCTCACGGCATTACCAAGCGTATTCAGGACGAGGACATGTCGGTTTTCGACTACGTTTTCTGCTGGCTTGGCAATACCAACCTCATCATGTCCATCATCAAGTTGCTGGAGGACAAGATGAACATCGAGCATGATATCAGCGAGGCTGGTGTGCAGATGATACTGCTCGTCGAGGACAACATCCGCTTCTACTCATCGGTACTTCCCAACCTCTACAACTACATCCTGGCACAGTCAAAGCGTTTCTCCACCGAGGCGCTCAACCCCCACGCTGCTGCCCAGCGCAAACGTGGCCGCCCGAAGGTGGTACTCGCCACCAACTACGAGGAGGCGATGGAGATTTACGAAAAATACCACGAGCACACCCTTGGTGTCATCGCCGACACCCGTTTCCCCATGAAGAACGTGCCGGGCCGACTCAGCCATGTCGAAGAAGGCGACCCCGAAGCTGGTCTGAAGCTTCTGCGCGAAATCCGCCGACGCGACGAATACATACCCCTGATTCTCGACTCGTCAGAGACCGTCAACGCCGAGAAAGCCCGCTCCGAGGGCTTCCACTTCATCGACAAGAACTCAACGAAGATGAACGTCGACCTGCACCACCTCATGGCCGAGCACATGGGTTTCGGCGACTTCGTTTTCCGCGACCCTGTCACCAAGGCCGAGGTGGCACGTGTCTCCAGTCTGAAGGAGCTTCAGGACAACATCTTCAAGATTCCCGCCGACTCGTTGGCCAATCACATACGCCGCAACCACATGAGCCGTTGGCTCACGGCCCGTGCCATCTTCCCGGTGTCGGCATTTCTCAAGCATGTCACATGGCACAAGCTGCAGGACGTTGATGCCCACCGCCAGATTATATTCGACGCCATCGTCCAGTACCGCCGCATGAAGAACATCGGTATTGTGGCCGAGTTCGACCGTCTCAAGTTTGACCGTTATGCCCACTTTGCCCGTATCGGCGAGGGGTCGCTCGGCGGCAAGGGCCGTGGTCTGGCTTTCCTCGACAAGGTCATCAAGCACCACCCGGAGCTTAATCAGTTTGAGCGTGCCGAGGTGAGCATTCCCAAGACGGTAGTGCTCTGTACCGACTTCTTCGACGAGTTCATGGACAAGAACAACCTGTGGTCTATCGCTTTGAGCGATGCCGACGACGAGGTGATTCTGCAGCACTTCCTCAAAGCTCAGCTGCCCGACTCGCTAATAGCCGACTTCTTCACATTCTTCGATGCCATCGATGCGCCCATTGCCGTGCGCTCATCATCGCTACTCGAAGACAGTCACTACCAGCCTTTCGCCGGCATCTACTCCACCTATATGATACCCTATCTCGACGACAAGTACGAGATGCTACGTATGCTAGCCTGCGCTATCAAGAGTGTCTATGCCTCGGTCTATTACCGCGACTCCAAGGCCTACATGCTGGCTACTCAGAACGTTATCGATCAAGAGAAGATGGCCGTCATCCTGCAGGAGGTCATCGGTCAGCGTCACGGCGACCTATACTACCCCACGTTCAGCGGCGTGTTGCGTTCACTGAACTATTACCCCATTGGCGACGAGACAGCCGAAGAGGGTATCGCCTCCCTGGCCCTGGGACTGGGTAAGTACATCGTTGATGGCGGCCAGACGCTACGCGTCTCGCCTTACCACCCCACACAAGTTCTGCAGACCAGCGAGATGGAGACGGCACTGCGCGACACACAGACGCGCTTCTATGCGCTCGACATGACCCACGTAGGCGACGATTTCAAGGTTGATGATGGCTTTAATATAAAAAAGGTACGCGTAAAGCAAGCCGATGCCGACGGCTCACTTACCCACATAGCCTCGACCTTCGATCCCGTCGATCAGGTCATTCGCGACGGCATCTACGAGGGCGGCCGCAAGATTATCTCTTTCTGCGGCGTACTCCAACATGGCGTCTTCCCCCTGCCCGAGCTGCTCCAGATGTCGCAGCAGTTCGGCTCCGATGCCATGAAGCGTCCCGTCGAGATAGAGTTTGCCTGCAATCTGCATCCCACAGACAATCCTCAGCGTCCTGCCGGTCAGCTCTATCTGCTCCAGATACGCCCCATTGTCGATTCCAAGCAGGTGCTCGATGAAGACCTGCAGCAGATACCCGATGCCGACTGTCTGCTGCGCAGCTACAACTCCTTGGGACACGGCATCTCTGAAGATGTCTCCGATGTGGTTTATGTCAAGACCAGCGACGACTTCACCGCAGCCAACAACCCCACCATTGCCTCGCACATTGAGCGTATCAACCAGCGCTTCCTTGAGGCAGGCAGGAACTACGTCCTCATTGGTCCTGGCCGTTGGGGCTCCAGCGACCCTTGGCTGGGCATTCCCGTCAAGTGGCCCCACATCTCTGCCGCCCGCGTCATCGTCGAGGCTGGTCTCAAGAACTATCACGTTGACCCCTCGCAAGGCACGCACTTCTTCCAGAATCTCACATCCTTTGGTGTCGGCTATTTCACAATCAACACCTACACTGGCGACGGCATCTTCCAGAAGTCCATCCTCGATGACATGCCCGCCATCGACGAGACGGAGTATGTACGCCACGTGCGATTCGAGCGTCCACTCAGCATCATGATGGACGGCAAGCGCCAGCATGGTGTGGTCTTACTACCATCTAACAATTAGCAAATGCAACAGAACCCCTATATCAAACAGTTTCCTGAGCTCTTCGCTAATAAGAAGGTGCTCTATGTCCACGGCTTTGCGAGCAGCGGACAGTCAGGCACCGTCACTCGTATCCGTGAAGTGCTTCCCAATGCCATCGTGATAGCACCCGACCTGCCTGTCGAGCCAGAGGCCGCCATGGCATTGCTGCATGATATTTGCATCAGCGAACAGCCAGACCTTATCATAGGAACGTCCATGGGGGGCATGTATGCAGAGATGCTACACGGCTATGATCGCATCCTTGTCAATCCTGCTCTCAGAATGGGTGACACCATGAAGGAGCATGGCATGATAGGCGCTCAACACTTCTCCAATCCCCGTCAGGACGGCGTGCAGGATTTTATCGTTACAAAAGCGCTTGTCAAGGAGTATAAAGAGATGACCGACAAGTGCTTCGCCGACATCAGCGACTCAGAACAGCAACACGTATGGGGACTCTTCGGCGACGAGGATACCACAGTCAACACTTATGACCTCTTCAGCGAACACTACCATCAGGCCATCCGTTTTCATGGCGAGCATCGTATGAACGACAACTCGTTCATGCACAGCGTCATTCCCGTCATCCGTTGGATTAACGACCGTCAGGAAGGACGTCAACGCCCTATTATCTATATCGCCATCGAGACACTTCGCGACAAATGGGGTAAGCCACAGAGTTCTGCCCAGAAAGTCGTACGCACCCTGTTGGAAACCTATCAACTCTACTTTGTGGCTCCTGCCACTACCGAAACGGACGATTATGCCAATACGCTCTCATGGCTTTACGACTATGTCAACGTCCCCGCCTATGCCCACACCATTTTCACGAACCAGAAGCATCTGCTCTACGGCGATTACCTCATTGACATCACCGAAACAGACGGCATGGCTACTCTCATACCATTCGGCACCGACACATTCAAAACTTGGGACAATATTGCCGACTACTTTTCACGCCTCGGCGGTCAGTAACTGTCAATATTTGTGCAAGTTACACATATCCAAGTTTTCACGAAACTTGTCCATTTTGGAATAAAGACACGCATCTGTTGGTAAAAAATGGAAAATAAAACGATAAAAAATTTGGATTGTATAATATATTTTTGTACCTTTGCCTTGAAAAGACAAAAATACAACAACTCATCACCTACATAATTTTGACATATTCAGGAATCACAAAACACGCCTTGGCTGCCTTGTCTCTAATCCTAACTATATCCGGATGCGAGCATCGCAGTCATATTTCTGCGCAGAATGATTCCAGCGCTGTCGAGGATTCTTTTCAGGTCATACCAACTACAGACACCCTGACGTCGGAGATGAGTGCAGAGGTTCAAGAAGGCATTATTCTTGAGAGAGTCAAGGACATCTATTACATGATTCGCTCTGATTACATGAGTCATGGTGGCTCCTTTGATAATGAGTTGTACGACCAGGCCTTTTGTTCCAAATCGTGGAACAGGCTGATGATGAGAGTCCACCGTAAAGAATATGAGACTGGCACTCTGTTCTTTGAGATAAACCATTGGGCAATGGCTCAATACACAAGTATCCCCTTCTACGATGAGTTCAGGATTAGCTACCTCAATCTGCATAGCAGAGTAAAGCGTGCTGTCGTCTCCTTCATGGTCTATGAGGACTACAGTTACACACCGGCCCGCATCGAGCTTGTCTATGAGGATAACCAATGGAAAATTGATAATTTCTACAACATGAAATACAAGCTTAACGTACGTACTGCCATGTGGAATTACATCCACCGTCCCTATCTCATTTGACGATAGTCTTGCGTCCGTTAATCACGTAGATGCCGCGTTTCAACTGTCCGTTTTCCATTTTCCACTGCCCATTATCTATGCGCCGACCGCTGAGGTCATACACAGTTTCTCCCTTTACAGGCAGGACATTGATTTCATGAATGCCTGCTGTAACATACGATAGGGCCTGAATAGTAAGCGTTCCCAATACGAAATCAGCATGACGTGTTGCATCAGCATAAATGGCAATAACGTAGTCGCCCGTCTCTGGTACATCAAACTCAAAAGTCTGCTGGGTAACACCCGAAAATTTATTTGCCGTATTATTACCTATATTAACGGTAGGGGTATAAGTCTGTGACGCCATCACCTGACCATCCAGACTCTCAACAACTATTGTTACTGGTGTGAAGGCAGGTTGATTCCAGTTACAAACCTTATATTTAATAGTATAGCTACCAGCATGTAGCGTCAAAGCAGAACGTCCCTCTTTCACACCAAACTTAGCCCAGGCGGCCTTCTCCTTGCCTGTAGCATTCTGAACAAGCAAGCCGTACTGGAAGGAACGGGTACTATTCGTGAAACGCAGGGTGCGACAGCCCGTGGTATAAGGAAGACCGCCGCCTGCACGTTTTGTTGAGCCATTGCTGGCATACCAGTTCTGTGGCACAGCACCCTCGTTTTTGTTAGTCTGAAGCAGGTTATAGGCCGTCTGCCGCGCCACGTTATTGACGTTAGCGACCAGACAGGAGTACGATGAGCTCTTGCCTTTCTCATTGAAAACCTCAGCACGCAAGTTGTGTTTACCTGTTGTCGGAGCCGTCAGCGTCACCTGGTAGGGTGCTGTCTTCACGGAGTCAATCACCTTCTTGCCGTCATAGAAGACCACCTTTGAAACCTTACTGCCTGGTGCTTTGGCTGTAGCCTTGATGGTGACATCCGGGAACTGCACTTCATTTGCCGGAGCCATGCTAAGGTGAGTCGTCTCGCCGGCAGGCTCTGAAATGCGCACTGTAGGCATGTTCAGAGAGAAACGTTTACAGAAATTCCAGATGAGATGACGGTTCAAGTCTTGAGGCCAATGACCACCATTATTAAATGAATACAGCCATACCTCACCGCCATTGGTGCCTCCCGTCCACTTTTCGAGATCGCCGTTGTACCAGCTGCTACTGATAGGTTTGTAACCCGAAGTCTTCGAATAGAACACCTGTTTGTCGTGCTTGGCATAGTTTTCAAGATAGGCATGGATACCATACTCTTCATAGCCAAAGACGTTGTCGGCGTAGGCTATACACTCCAACAAATTGACGGGTTTCTTACAGTTGTTCCATGGCTGCTCCGAGAACTGAATACCACTGGTCGGCGCAAAAGCCGCTATCTTGTCCTGCACATTGGCAATACAATGGTGAAGAAGCATCGAGCCCATAGAGAAACCAGACCAATACACACGCTCCCTGTCAATATCGAAACGGGTAGCCATTTCGTCAATAGTCTGAAGCACAAATTTCTGATCACTCGTACCACCAATATCCCATGTATTGCCAACACTGCGCAGATAGGCTATAACAAACTTAGCCGTATCTATCATTTCATACATCTTGTCACTATTATACTGATATTCCGGATCTTGATTCATACCATGAGTCACGATAAATAGCGGTGATTTGGCCGGTAGATTTGTGGGAGTAAAAACCACCATGTTACGGCTCTTACCACCAACAGTAATATCGATGGACTGTTTTTTGTAAGACAAGGCATGCGATGCCGAAATAAGAATCAAAAGTGAAAGAAGTATTGATCGGTTCATAAGTGAATTAGGTTTCTATTAGCGGATAATTGAGATGGACCGTATTTGTCCAAAAACTGTGAACAAAGGTACACATTATTCTTTTTATAACAAAAGAAAAGTCCTTTTTTTATGCCAAAACACTTTAATTTTGCATATACAATGCTGATCTTTGATTTTTTCGAAGTCTGTCATTTGGCCGAATGAGCAATTGTTTGTACCTTTGGCATCGCGATTGCAAGATCTTATGAGAAAAATAGCAGAGCCCATATTCCCTTTTGCAGAAAACACGCCGCTTCTCAGACAGGCGGTATGGTTCATTGCTGGCATTGTGATTGGTGTCCATACGTCAGTCATGGTATTATGGCTTTTGCCAGCGTTGGCTCTGACACTGCTATTGTCACTGCTGCTGCACCATCGTCCTCTTGGTCAGTCGTTGACGTTGAGTGTAGCCGTTCTCCTGTTGGGTGCGACGCTGGCCGCTCGGCAGCGGGTTAAACAGGAAGCCAGCGGCATGACCGTGCGTCAGTGGGTGCAGACACAGAAGGAGCCTGATACTGGCACGATGATCGGACGCAGCCGACTTTTTTTCCTACAACAGAGAGAGCGGTTGTTGAATCGTTACCGGCAACAGGGACTGGAAGGTAATACCTATGCACTAGTAACCGCCACGACGTTAGGCGACAAGTCTTCCATCGACAAAGAACTTCAAGAGACATACAATATCAGCGGAGCTGCACATGTATTAGCACTCAGCGGACTACACATGGGTATTATCTATGCCATACTGACACTGTTGACTTTCGGTCGGCAACGACGGAGCATCATCACACAGACGCTCGTCGTCGTGGCCCTTTGGGCGTTTGTTTTTCTTGTCGGTATGCCTTCCAGCGCTGTCAGGGCTGCCACCATGCTGTCGCTCTATGCACTACTGACGTTAGGCTATCGCGAGAAAGCATCCATCAATGCCTTGGCGTTCACGGCGTTGGTCATGCTTGCCATCTCGCCCTACATGCTTTTCGATGTCGGTTTCCAAATGTCGTTCCTCGCCGTGCTGAGCATTCTGATTTGGCTGCCTGTTATGAACGAATGGGTTTCACCTACTTTGCAACAACGTTATCCCCCACTACGTTGGCTATGGGGGCTAACCACAGTAACACTGGCTGCGCAACTTGGTGTTGCCCCACTTATTGCTTATTACTTCGGCCGTTTCTCCACTTTTTTCCTTATTACAAATTTCGTGGCCATACCAGCCATCACCATTATTATTTGGTTAGCACTGGTAACACTCATCATTCCAGTGTTGATCCCATTGCTGACATTTGTTGTCAATGGCCTTAACACTTGTCTCGATACTATTATCCAATTGCCGGGTGCCAGCATAGAAGGTCTTCACCCCACCCTTCTGCAGGTATGCCTCACCTACATTCTCGTTCTTTGCGTTTATTGGGTCATCCGCTTGGTAGAAGCTAAAAGCTAAAATCGTTAAGAACGAAAAAAGACAAAAAAGAAGCATTTACACTTACAATTTCTTACTTTTTTTGTACCTTTGTGCCCAAATTATTAAAACACAAGCAATGGAAAGGAAACTAAGACAAGGCACGCTCTGCGTGCAAGCTGGCTACAAGGCCAAGAACGGAGAACCTATAGAGTTGCCCATCATCCAATCGACAACGTTCAAGTACGATGACTCCGACGAGATGGCTAAACTGTTTGACCTGGAGAAAGAAGGCTATTTTTATACCCGTCTGCAAAATCCCACCAATGACGCCGTAGCAGCCAAGATTGCCGCTCTCGAAGGCGGCGTTGGCGCTGTGCTCACCAGCAGTGGTCAGGCCGCAAACTTCTATGCTGTCTTTAATATCTGCGAGGCGGGCGACCATATCGTCACATCTAACGAAATATACGGTGGCACGTTCAACCTCTTTGGCGTCACACTGAAGAAACTGGGCATTGAGTGTACCTTCGTTAGCCCCGAAGCCAGCGAGGAGGAGATACAGAAGGCCTTCCGTCCCAACACCAAAGCGCTGTTCGGCGAGACCATTTCGAACCCTGGCTGCGCCGTGCTCGACATTGAGAAGTTTGCGCGTATTGCCCACAAGAACGGAGTTCCTCTCATCATTGATAACACCTTTGCTACACCCGTCAACTGCCGCCCGTTCGAGTGGGGTGCCGATATTGTCACCCACTCAACCACCAAGTATATGGACGGCCTGGCTACACAAGTGGGTGGTTGTGTCGTGGACAGTGGCAACTTCGACTGGCTGGCCAACGCAGAAAAGTTCCCTGGACTGTGCACGCCCGATGAGAGCTATCACGGACTGACCTACGTCAAAGCTTTCGGCAAGATGGGCTATACCACGAAACTTGTGGCCCAGCTGATGCGCGACCTCGGCTCTATACCGGCTCCCCAGAACTCGTTCCTGCTGAACTTAGGACTGCAGACACTCCATCTGCGTATGGCCCAGCACTGCAAGAACGCTCAACGCGTGGCTGAGTTCCTCAACGCCAACGACAAGGTGGCTTGGGTGCACTACTGCGGTCTGCCCACCGACAAGGCCTATGCATTGGGACAAAAGTACCTGCCCAACGGCAGCTGCGGCGTGATTGCTTTCGGACTGAAAGGTACGCGTGAAACGGCCATCAAATGGATGGACTCCCTGGAGATGATCAACATTGTGACCCACGTGGCCGATGCCCGCACCTGCGTGCTTCACCCTGCCAGCCACACGCACCGTCAGCTGTCTGACGAGCAGTTGCGCGAGGCTGGTGTAGCCCCTGACCTAATTCGCCTCAGCATAGGCATTGAGGACGTAGAAGACATTCTCGACGACATTAGACAGGCACTGGAAAAAATCTAATTTCGCAAAAAAAATACCAAAATCAGATGAGTCGGAAGCCTCCAAACGGGGGTTTCCGACTTTCTTTATAGTCATTTTTGTGTATTGCAGAAATGACAGAAATGTCCTACCTTTGCATCCGCAAATCAAAAAATAGGAATCATAGGTATTAGTATGACACAAAGACTACTCTACGCATGCTTGCTTTTTGCGACATGCCTGAACACGCTTGCCAATACAGAAGAAGGCGATAAGAAGCAAAAAAGTAAGTTCTCATCCAACCCTATTGAGCTCAAGGAGGTCACGGTGGTAGCGAGCAACGTGAAGCGTATCAACAAATCGGCATATAATGCCGTGGGCGTAGACACGAAAACGCTACAGAACACCACACAGAATCTAAGTGATGCGTTACGCCAGGTACCTGGCATCAAGCTACGCGAGACCGGTGGTGTGGGATCTGACATGCAACTGATGCTGGACGGTTTCTCTGGTAAGCATATCAAGGTCTTTATCGACGGTGTACCACAGGATGGTATCGGCCAGTCATTCGGTCTCAACAACATACCGGTTACCTTTGCCGACCATATTGAGGTGTACCGTGGTGTGGTGCCAGTAGAGTTCGGTACTGATGCCATTGGTGGCGTCATCAATGTGGTGACCAAGAAGAACGCACGCAGCTGGCATCTCGATGCCTCTTACAGCTATGGTTCGTTCAACACCCACAAATCGAACGTTGACTTCGGACAGCATTTCAAGAACGGCCTTACTTACGAAATCAACGCCTTCCAGAACTACTCGGATAATGACTACAGCATTGATGCCGCCGGGGTGAAGCACTTCCTGCCTGGAGGCGGCAGTCAGCAGAACGCCAAGAAGACAGAGCACGTGAAACGACTGCACGACAACTATCACAACGAGGCCATCATAGGTCGTATAGGCGTGGTAGGCAAGCGTTGGGCCGACCGGCTGATGCTGTCGCTCACCTATTCTAAATCATATAAAGAGATTCAGACGGATGCCAGACAAACGGTAGCCTTCGGACAGCGTCACCGCAAAGCATGGTCGCTGATGCCTGCACTGGAGTACAGAAAGCGAGACTTCCTGCTGCAGCATCTGGACGTGGTGCTGACGGCTAACTACAACCGCAACATGACCAATCATGTGGACACTGCCACCTACGAATACAACTGGTTGGGCGAGAGCCGCTATAAGAATGGGCGCAAAGGTGAGGTGTCTTATCAGGACACCAAGGCTTATAACGACAACTGGAATGCTACATTCCGGGCCATATATCGTCCGGCCAAGGGGCACACCATCACGCTGAATCACCTCATGCAGTCGGCTGACCGAAAGACACGTACAGCTACGGTTGACATGTCGAACCTCATCAACAAATTGACTGTAAAGCAAATCACGGGACTGTCATACCAGCTGACACCCAGCCAGCGATGGAATGCTACCGTATTCGGCAAATACTACGACCAGCGAAACTCGGGACCACAGGCTCTGACTGGAACTGACAATACCAGCTACGTGAAGACTCACAACGACGTGAGCATGCTTGGCTATGGTGCAGCTGCGACAGCCTATCTGCTGACCGAACTGCAACTGAAACTGAGCTATGAGCGCACCTGCCGTCTGCCAACCATCGAGGAACTGTTTGGTGACAATGATCTGGAGCGTGGAAAGTTTGAACTGAAGCCTGAGCGCAGTCATAACTACAACCTGAACCTCAGCTACACCCACACCTTCGACAAGCAGCACGCACTGTATCTGGAGGGCGGCCTCATCTATCGTCTGACAAAAGACTATATCAAGCGTACCACCGAGAATGTGAGCGGTACTTACTATGGTGCCTATTCAAACCACGGACGTGTAAAAACCAAGGGCTACAATATTGCACTGCGCTACGACTATCAGCGCTGGTTGAGTATCGGTGGTAACTGGAGCGAGATGAACGTTCGCGACGACGAACCACTGCAAGAGACCGGCTCGCAGCAGGCTAACCTGACCTATCAGGCACGCATGCCAAACCTGCCCTACCAGTTTGCTAATGGCGATGTAACCCTGCGCTGGCACGACCTGGGTGCTAAGGGCAACATGCTCAGCGCTACTTACGATCTGCTCTACACCCACAGTTTCCCACTCTTCTCTGAGGTATATGGCAACGCCTCAACAAAGATGAAGGTGCCCACACAGACCACCCACAACCTGGCTGTGACCTACGTGATGAAAGGTGGAAAATACAACCTGTCGCTGGAGTGCCACAATCTGACAGATGCCAAGCTGTACGACAACTTCAATCTGCAGAAAGCCGGTCGTGCCTTCTATGGCAAGGTGCGTGTAAACATCGGTGGATAATATTGAAAAGAAAATAATTACTTAAAATATTTATATATAAATGAACAAAAACAACTTCA
>JAGBQP010000103.1 GCA_017632825.1 Prevotella sp.
AAGCTGCCTACTGCAACAAACAGGGCAGCGAGAATCAATAATGTAACTTTCTTTGTCATAAGCGAAAAAGTGTTATGATAATTAATTCGTTTAGCAATTCTTGTCAAAGGCAAGAACCACCATAATATAAAAAGAAAAAAAATGAGTTTCTTACTTCAGCACCACCTTCTGTGTCTTGACGCTACCGTCGGCCTGCGTGGTCTGCTTTACGAACACGCCGTGACTGGGCTTACCCACAACGGGCTGTCCCTGGAGCGTCATGTATCGGGTGTCGGCAGCTGCCTTGCGCAGCGACTCTACGGCTGCCGTTCCATAGGCGAAGTTCAGCTTCACCGAAGGTCCTGTCTTGTCAACAACCCACTTCTTGGTAACGGAGTTCTGCTTGTATGATACCAGCGTGTAGGTCACCACGCACGTACCGCTGCCGGCAGGAAACCACTCGGTCTTCATGTCTTTCAGTTCACCGCCCTTCAGAGCATCGTTACCCGTTTCATATCGTCCGCCCTCACGCTTCTGTACGCAATTTGAGGGGAAACAGGTCTGGAAGGCGCCGCTGGAGATGTTCTCAATCGTATAGATGCCACCAACCTGGACCTCGTTGCCAGTTATGTTCTTGACAAACAGGTTTGCGGGCACCTGCACCTCGCCGAAGTCGTCTGTAATGGTCGCGCTCAGGTTCAGCACTGTCTTGTCGGCTATCACCTGACCGTTTTTGTCGGCAAACTGCAACGGAAAATCGCTTTGTGCCTGCACGGCAAGGGCAGCAATCATACCCAAACATAGCGTAAAAATCTTCTTCATATACATCATTATTTACAAGTTATTCTTCCTAGTGAGCTGAGATTTCTCCACCATTCACTCCGTTACTGGAGCCTTTACCACCTGTTCCACGCCGGCGTCATTATAGACGAATGCCACAACGCTCAGATTTGCAACGTTCCACACGGCGTCCAGCAGCTGTATCATGTTCTGCACCTTGTCTTCGCCCTCACCGATGCTGAAATCGTCACCCCAGCTGCCGTTGACTGGCGTTCGCAGCACATGGTTATGCACATAGTTGCGGTTTGAGCTACCATCGGGCATCATCTGCAACGCCGTAACGCCGTTCTCCAGCAGCCACACCTGCAGTTTGCCCGTGTAGGCACCCTTCTGCAAGTGTTCGCCTATGGTTATCCTGATGTTCTCTCCATCTCTTACGGCCTGCAGCGTCATCCTCAGCGTTGTCGTTTCATCGAGCGCTTTTCTCACGCTGTTTGTCCAGTCTGTGTAGTTGACGGCTCCTCCGCGGTTCACGAGTCCCACGGGCTGGTACTCCAGGTTCCAGTGATTATAGTACTCGTCGCCTACGGCAGTTGCCAGTCCTATCACAGTTGCACTGCCTGCAAAGCCAAGCGGACCGCCATGAATGCCCACAGCCACAAAACGGTCGGGATAGGCCTGCTGCAGCTGTTCTATCACCTCTGTGCCACGTGGACAGTTCACACAACGCTGTCCTGTGAAGTCCTCCAGCAGCACATTCTTCGTGACACTTTCCGTATCAGGGTTCTGCGCCTGACTGCTAACCTCTATCAGCCGATTGTCCTCGTCAATATAGTCACACGATACCAACAGCGTCAGCACCGACAGCACGAATATATATGGCTTACGCATCATCTTCTTCATCATCAGAAATTGTAGTTATACGACAGAGTGAAACCTTTCGTCGCAGGCACATAGCGGCACACGCCACCCGAGCAATTATAGCCGGCACGGGTTCGTCCGTAACCCACTTGCAGGCGATGCGACTTGATGTTGTAAGTCACAAGTCCCTGGTAGTAGTGCTCATGCGTATTGTCCTGATAGTAAGCGGGGTTGCTGTCACCGCAGTTCCACATATCGCTCACAGTCACCATCCAGTGTGGTGCCAACGAAAGTTCCAACAGTGCGAAGGCCCAGTCGCCCTGATCGTCGCTGGTACTCAGGTACTGCAGTTCGCCACGTAACTGTGCCTTGCGTGCCAACTGTGCGATGGCGTCGGCCACCACAATGTCGGCATGAATCATGCCTCCCTCACCTTCCACGATGGTTTTGTTATAGCGCTGGTTCATATACATCAGGTTCAGTTTGAAGTCGCGCGACAGACGTCGTGCCAGCTGCACGTTCAGGTCCTGGTAGTAGGTCTGTTCGCCCCACTTAAGCCAGCCGTCCTCTATGGCTCTCACATACGAGTAGTTCAGCTTCACGTTCATGCCGTAGCGTCCGCCAAGAGGCGTCTTGCGCTTGAAGTTGTAGCCCATTTCTGCCTGGTAAGCCCATTCGCCTGCTGCCAGCTGGGTGGCATAGGGATAGAGAGCTGCCAGGGCATACGTCTGGTCGAGCGTGAAGGCAGGCAGGTGATTGATGTGCATGGCCGTTCCCGTCATGTTGCGCTTGCTGCGGAACGACATATTCTCCGAGCGTTTTGCCTGCAGCAGCACGCTGAGTCCTTTCTCCGAGTACGAGCCTGAGAACATGGCCACGTGACCGTTGTCATAGCTGAACTGGTTGTCAAACGACGGGTCCTGCGTCTTCTGTGCATACTCCAGCAAAACGCCCCAGGGTCCTTTGTTCAGGTTGGCCCTCACGTCCCATGCATTCACAAACTTAGGCAGATTCAAGCGGTGTGTCGGGTCAACGAATATGTCTTCGTCCTTCTCATACTTGTTCACCCATGAGGCACCCACACTTAGCCGTGTGTCGTGTCTCTCCAACGACGGCATCCAATCGTTCAAGCTCACTTCGGCGTCAGCTCCTGTAGTCACACCGCCATTCCACTTCCAGTAGTGGCGCTGCTTGCCGCTGAGCAGTTTCAGGCTGACGCCCTTCACAGGTTTCAGCGTCAGTCTTCCGCCCAGTAGCGAGTTGTCGATACCCAGTGAGCGCTCCTCGTATGTGCGGAGTATGAAGCCCGAGCCAAACTGCTCGTAGAACGTGCCAAGCGTCAGTTCGGCGCGGTTCAGCTTGCCCTTCACCCAGAAGTTAGGAACGCCCCACCCCTCGAAATCATTCTCAAATCCTGGCAGCGGGTGTTCCAGGTACTCCAGTCGGGCACCGGCATCCACCCATCGGCTCTGCAGCTGCAGGTCGGCATAGGTGTTGGTGAGTACGTCTTCCTTCTTCTCGGCGCCTATTGCTTTGTCACTCTGAGGCAGTAGCACGTCGCTCTGTATGCTGCCCGTCAGCACCACCTTGTCCTGCTGCGCCTGTACGTTCAAGCTCAGGCATAGGGAGAATATTATAAGGTGTCGTCTCTTCATTTCGTCAGCTCCCGTACCTTGTCTATCAGTTCTGCCTCAGCCCCGTCAGTATAGCCATTGTGTTTATACACAATCTGGCCCTTGCCATCGACCACCAGCACGTAGGGAATCATCTGAATGCCCAGTGCACGTTTCAGGTCGCCGTTCGGATCGAGCAGCACGTCGTACTCCCATCCGTGGTTATCGACCAATGGTTTCACCTTATTAATATTCTGTGCCTGATCAATGCTGACGGCATAAATCTTCACACCCGTTTCCTCGCGCCAGTCGTCATAGACCTCGGCAATGGCGTCGAGCTCACGGTTGCAGGGTTTACACCAGGTAGCAAAGAAATCGATGATAAATGGCTTGCCGCCGTTGTTCAGCGTGTCGGTCTGAACCGTACGCCCCTTAAGGTCCTTCAGCACTATCTGAGGCAGTTGGGCGTATGACTTGTCAATAGACAACATCGCAACAACCAACATTATAAACAGTTTCTTCATATACTAAAAAGCAATTATAAGATCTTTATTATCTGAAAACAACTGCAAAAGTACAACAAAATTTTCATTCAACAACATATGTCACGAAAAAACTTACAAAAATACTACAATTATGGTATTTTTATTTCGATTTGACAGAGAAGACTTCTCTATGATTTAACGCCGCATTGATAGATAATTAACTATGTGATTAACAACTTTACCAACATGTTGGTGCAATGACACGGATGAAGAACTGTGATAACGATTTTCTGAAAAAACTCCATGAGTTTTGAAAAAATCTCCATGAGTTTTTGAAAATTCTCATGGAGTTTTGAAAAAAAGTCGTATCTTTGCAGCGGATGAATATGACATTAATTATCGGACTGCTCATACCACTGCTGGGCACAATGCTGGGGTCGGCCTTTGTCTTCATGATGAAGGACGGCATGTCGGTACGATTGCAAAAGGCGCTGCTGGGTTTCGCCTCGGGCGTGATGGTGGCAGCAGCTGTGTGGTCACTACTCATTCCAGCCATAGAGATGACGGCTAAGGAGGGACCGTGGACGGTGGTACCAGCTGCCGTGGGCTTTTTGCTTGGCATGGGGCTGCTGCTGATGATTGACGAGCTGACGCCGCACCTGCACATGGATGCCGATAAGCCAGAGGGCATGCGCTCTCACCTGTCGAGGACAGCCATGTTGGTGCTGGCTGTGACGATTCACAACCTGCCTGAGGGTATGGCCGTGGGTGTAGTGTTTGCCGGTGCTGACAGTGGAACAACAAGCATCACGCTGACAAGCGCCGTAGCGGTGGCGCTGGGCATTGCCATACAGAACGTGCCAGAGGGGGCCATTATATCGATGCCTATGAGGGCGGCTGGCAATAGCCGCTGGCGCTCGTTCATCATAGGGTCGCTGAGCGGAGCCGTGGAGCCCATAGGAGCGGTAGCGGTGCTATTGCTGGCATCGGTGCTGATGCCAGCTCTACCCTACCTGTTGGCGCTGGCAGCGGGGGCAATGTTCTACGTAGTAGTGGAGGAACTGATTCCGGAGGCATCAAGCGGTCAGCACTCTAACCTCAGTACAATCGGTTTTGCTGCCGGGTTTGTGCTGATGATGGTGCTCGACGTGGTGATGGGCTGACGAAAGGACTGCCACTTCCGCACCCACGGAACCGCGATAATCACGCCTTGTGGTTGTAGAACCGAATGAGAAACGCTACGCCGATGAAGGCCAGCATGAATTCAATCGTTACAATGAGTATATATTGCATAATCGTTGTTATTATTGATATTGTTACCGTCTTGTCTTGATGAAAAAAAGGGAAGCGTTGTCTCACGACAGGCCGCCCTAACCAAACTTATATAATAAATACACGTATGCGCACATTCTATCTCACTCTGAGAAAAGTAAGCGGCTATGCCCAAGAAAATGGCGCTACCACTACAGTATGACTACTCGATAAGGCTCGACGTTGATACAGGTAACATCATGACTTAGTACCTGACGGCACGTCGGCTTGCTTAATCGTCATTCAACGAAAATCATATTGCGCCGCACGCCCTTACATCGAGGGTCGATTGGCATGATTACCGACAAAGGCTGGTCTTCAGACTTCACTCCACTCCCAAGCGCCTTCTCGAAAAACGTTCAATGGCGTCGTTGCTTAGGAGCCATAACGGAGCTCACTGCTGCGGGACAGTCGGGGATTTACACCTCGTTCCCAATTAAGCACAGCTAAGTGCACCTTTACGGGTGACTCTTAACAGAATCACGTGGCAAAAGTACAAAGAAGTCGGCAAATCACAAAATATAATGCGAAAAATAATCTTAATTTTTGGTAAATATCACGTGTTTTGTGTACCTTTGCACGGTGTCTGCGCGTATTAGTGAATGAAAAGCTGCCACGAGTAGGCTTTCACAACGGACCATCAACCGGACTTAAAAAGTGAATATGAAACGTACAAGCTTTATACTGATGATGCTGGTGGCTGTGCTGACTGCACAGGCTCAGCTGGTGAACCCTGCCCACTTCACGTCGGAACTGAAAACAACCGACGGCAAGGCTGAGGGCGAAATTGTGTTTACGGGCAAGATTGATGCCGGATGGCATGTGTATTCAACTAATCTGGGCAACGAGGGCCCCATTGAGGCTTCGTTCCACGCCGTGAAGATGGAGGGTGTGGAGAAGGTGGGCTCCCTAAAAGCACAAGGCAAGGAGATCAAGCAGTTTGACGAGATGTTCGGCATGGAACTGCGCTTCTTTGAGAATGCCGTGACATTTGTGCAGAAGGTAAAGTTCACTAAGCCTGAATACACGATTGACTGCTACCTGGAGTACGGCGCCTGCAACGACCAGAACTGTATTCCACCAACGCAGGTGGACTTCAAAGGCAGCGGCAAGGTAAACATTGGAAAACAAACCAACGAAACGGCTGCCGAAGCAACCGGCGAGGAACTGGTTGACAATGCTCCAGCAGCCGACACCACCACCGTTGATACCAGCCTGACGACCGACTCGGTAGCTGCTGACTCCGCTCTGAACGTGACGGAGGACGCACTCTGGGCACCCGTCACCGACGAGCTACGCTCGGCGGGCGGCAGCAACGGCGTGAGCGACCACTCACTGCTGTACATACTGCTCATGGGATTCGTGGGCGGACTGCTGGCAGTGTGCATGCCCTGCATCTGGCCCATCATACCGATGACGGTATCATTCTTCCTGAAACGGGCGAAGAACGACAAAGGAAAGGGCATCCGCGACGCCGTGACCTACGGCATCAGCATTATCGTCATCTACCTGGCACTGGGATTAGTGGTGACAGCGCTCTTCGGCAGTGACACCCTGAACGCCATGTCAACGAACGCGGTCTTCAACGTGTTCCTCTTCCTACTGCTCGTAGTCTTCGCGCTCTCGTTCTTCGGCTGGTTTGAAATAAAACTACCTGACTCGTGGGCCAACAAGGTGGACCAGAAGGCCGACAGCCTCTCGACCAAGGCAAAAAACGGATCTAACATCTCACCTCTCACGTCATACCTCTCGATTTTCCTCATGGCTTTCACGCTGGTGCTGGTATCGTTCTCGTGTACAGCACCCATCATAGGCCTGTTGCTGGTAGAGACAACGACCAGCGGAAACTGGCTGGCACCGGCTCTGGGCATGCTGGGATTTGCGTTAGCACTGGCTCTGCCGTTCACTCTGTTTGCCATGTTCCCGTCATGGCTGAAGCAGGCTCCAAAGTCGGGCTCGTGGATGACTACACTGAAGGTGGTGCTGGGCTTCGTGGAACTGGCTTTCGCACTGAAGTTCCTGTCGGTGGCCGACCTGGCCTACGGCTGGCACTTGCTGGATCGCGAGGTGTTCCTCTCGCTCTGGATTGTCATCTTCGCACTGTTGGGCGCCTACCTTTGCGGATGGCTCAAGTTCCAAGAGGACGAGGTGGGAGGCGACCTGCACAAGCCCATGCCCGTGATCTGTATTATGGGCGGACTGGTATCGCTGGCTTTTGCCGTCTATATGGTACCGGGACTGTGGGGCGCTCCGTGTAAGGCTGTCAGCGCCTTTGCACCTCCCATGAACACACAGGACTTCAACCTGAACTCAAAGACCGTGGAGGCACGATTCACCGACTACGAGCTGGGCATGGCCACAGCGCGTGCCGAGGGCAAGCCGGTGTTCATAGACTTCACGGGATTCGGCTGCGTGAACTGCCGCAAGATGGAGGCTGCCGTGTGGACCGACCCCCGCGTGGCCGACAAACTGAGAAACCAGTACGTGCTCATTTCGCTCTACGTTGACGACAAGACACCACTGCCGGAGCCCATCGAGGTGACCGACGAACAGGGCAATACCAAGACGCTGCGCACCGTGGGCGCAAAATGGAGCTACCTGCAGAGCCATAAGTTTGGAGCTAATGCACAGCCGTTCTATGTGATCATAGATCCCACAACGGCTAAACCTATCACAGGCAGCCGTGCATACGATGAGGACATAGACGGCTATCTGAAGTTTCTGAATGAAGGATTGAAGAACTGACACGACAACACACGTCAACAATGATAGACAAGGAAACACGCGAGCGTATCATTGCGCTGATTCACCAGGAGGTGGTGCCTGCAATAGGCTGCACCGAACCCATGGCCGTGGCACTGTGTACGGCTAAGGCTACCGAGATGCTGGGGTGCAAACCCGAGAGAATAGAAGCACGGCTAAGTGCCAACATTCTGAAAAACGCTATGGGCGTGGGCATTCCAGGAACGGGCATGATAGGACTGCCCATAGCTATCGCACTGGGGGCGCTCATAGGCAAGAGTGAATACCAGCTGGAGGTTCTGAAGGACCTGACGCCCGAGGCACTGGCCGAAGGAAAGGCGTATGTGGCTGAAAAGCGCATAGACATAGGTCTGAAAGAGGGACAGTGTGACAAGCTCTACATTGAAATTACCTGCACCGCTAAGGACCGCAGCCAGACGGCCATCATTGCCGGCAGCCACACACACTTTGTAGGGGGCGATGCCAGCTACAGCCGCTCAGCAGCCAACAGCAACGGCGACGATGATGAGATAGCGCTCAATATGCGAATGGTTTATAACTTTGCACACACGGCGCCGCTCGACGAAATAAGATTCATTGAGGAGGCCAGACAGCTGAACATGAATGCTGCACGCGAAGCGCTGAAGGGTAACTATGGACATAACTTAGGCAAGACGATAGACCGCCCACTGTCGAAGGGTATCTTCGGCAACACTATCTTCGCACACATCATCTCACGAACGGCCTCGGCCTGCGACGCCCGAATGGGCGGAGCCATGATTCCCGTCATGAGCAACTCGGGCAGCGGCAACCAGGGCATCTGCGCTACCAACCCGGTATGCGTCTATGCCAAAGAGAACGAGAACACGGAGGAGGAACTGCTACGCGCACTCATGCTGAGCCACCTGACGTCTATCTACATCAAACAGTCGCTGGGCAAGCTCTCAGCACTCTGCGGATGTGTCGTGGCGTCGATAGGCTCGAGCGTCGGCATCACCTACCTTATGGGAGGCGACTATAACCGCATCTGTGCCTCGGTAAAGAACATGATAGCCAACCTGACGGGTATGATATGCGACGGCGCCAAGCCGTCGTGCTCGCTGAAAATAACCAGTGGCGTATCGACCGCCCTGCTCTCAGCACTGCTGTCCATGGAAGGCAAATGCGTCACTTCGTCAGAAGGTATCGTGGATGACTGCGTGGACAAGTCGATTCACAATCTGACGGCTATAGGTGCCGACGCCATGTGCAAGACTGATGAACTTGTGCTCAACATCATGACTACTAAAGAGCGTTGACACCTGCAACCATAAAGGCTTAACAAAAAAGTCTTAGTCCAAAAAAATACAGGAGCACTTAACGGGAGCCAATGTAAAGGAACAGCATGCCGAGAAGTACCAGGGCAAGGTCGAAGGCCTTGGCCTTGAGATTGCGTTCACGAAACAGCCAGGCACCGAAAAGAAAACTGACCACCACGGAACCGCGACGCACCATAGAGACAATGCTGATCATAGCATCGGGCAGTGAAAGCGAGTAGAAGTACATGAAGTCGGCAGCCGACAGAAACAGCGAAACGCCGACGATGGACCAAGACCAATGAAAAGGAGTGGTACGCTGGTGGTGGGGCCACCACAACAACAGCAACATGACAAGCATCATGCCACACTGATAGATGTTGTACCACGACTGCACCAACATACGGTCGAGACCAACACCACCCTGACCGACGGGAGCCATCAGGTACTTATCATAAAGACCACTAACGGCACCAAGGGCAGCCGCACCGACAATCATGTAAATCCAGTGATCGTGTTTGAAATCTATGCCCTCTTTCTTGCCAGAACGGCTCAACAGCAGAAAGGAGAGTACGGCGAGCAGCACACCTACCCACTGCCACACATTCAGACGTTCGCCAAACACTAAAAGGGCGCCTACGAGCACCATCACGGGGCGCGTGGCATTGATGGGACCAACGATGGTGAGCGGCAGATGCTTCATGCCGAAATACCCGAGAACCCAGCTTGACAATACGATGAGAGCCTTGAGAACTACATAGCGGTGAACAGCCCAACCGCCTTCTGCCACGTGGAAAACGGTACCATCGAGACACGAGGTGTGGGCACTGAGGATAATGAACGGCAGGAATACAAGCGACGAAAACAAGGTGTTGAGAAACAACACGGGAATAACAGCATTCGACTTCAGCGCATGCTTCTTAAAAGAATCATAGCAGCCCAACAGGGTTGCCGACACAAATGCTAATAATAACCACATCTTTTTACCTTAAAACAAAATGAATGAAGACGTCCCCTCACAACGAACTTACTCCGGATAGGTGATATCTTCAAGAAACAGGGCATGAGCGGGCATCGACTCGCCAGCGTTTGTCCGCGATTTTCCCTCAATAATACGACGAAAGCCATCTATATCAATACGTCCACGCCCCACTTCGACAAGGGTTCCGACAACGGCACGCACCATATTGCGCAGAAAGCGGTTGGCACGTATCTCGAAGTACCAGGTGGTAGGAGACGTCTGATGCCACTCAGCCGACATCATCTGGCAGAGTGTGGTCTTTACATCGGCATGCGCCTTACAGAAAGCGCCAAAGTCTTCATACTCCATTAAGACTTTAGCTGCTTTGTTCATCTCGCTGAAATCCAAATGGTAATGGAGTTTGCATGAAGTGTTAATCAAGAACGGATTTTTCGTCGTGTGGACATAGTAACGATACATTCTGCTGGTTGCAGAGAAACGGGCATGCAGGTCATCAGACACGCGACGAATACCACTGACGGCAATATCGTACGGCAGAAGCTTATTGAGTTTATAAGTCAGTTGCCGACCGTCAATCTCTCTGTCGATATCGAAATGGGCCACCATCATACGGGCGTGAACACCTGCATCGGTACGCCCTGCCCCTGTCACAGAAATATCACGACGGAGCAACAAAGACAGCGCTCGCTGCAGCTGATGCTGCACCGAGTCGCCGTTGGGTTGTATCTGCCAGCCATGATAACGGGTACCATCGTAGCAGAAAGTGATAAAATATCTCATAGGCTGAGAACGACCGCCTCTAAGTTAGAAGGGCAGGTCGTCGGCACTGCCACCGTCAGCTGCAGGCTCCTGTGCAGGGGGGAACGGAGCGGCTGCCTGAGAAACTGCGGGCTGGGGAGGGAACGGAGCAGCATCGACTGGTGCAGCAGCCACAGGAGGAACCTGACCTCGAATAATATTGTACGCACGAACATCGTTGTACCAACGGCCGTTGAACTCGCGGGCATCGATGTCAAATTGTACGGTGATGTCCTCATTCAACTGGATATTGAACTGCTTGATGCGGTCCTCACCGAAGATGTTAAACATCATCTTACGAGGGAACTGTCCCGGTACCTCAATAACATATTCTTGTGTCATCCAGGCATTGCCCGTACGATTTGAAACACCACTTCTTGCTGGTAATACAGCGATAACTCTTCCTGTTAAATCCATAATCTAAACTATACTAATTGTTGTTTTTACTAAAATGCGACGGCGAAATTACTAAAAATAGTTTGAAAAGGCGAATTTTTCAGCATATTTTTTTTTCATCACGCAGTTTTTTCTTATCTTTGTAGTCCATAAGCAAAGAAACTAAAAACGAAATATTATGAGATTTACAGTATCAAGCACCGCATTGAGCAATAAGCTCGCTGCTCTCTCTAAAGTTATCAACAGTAAAAATGCCCTCCCCATCCTGGGAGACTTCGTCTTCGACATCAAAGGACTAACGCTCCAGCTGACAGCTTCGGACAGCGAAAACACCATGCAGACCAACGTCGAACTGAACGATGCCGACGGAGAAGGACGATTTGCCATTGGCAACCACGACCTGCTGGAAGCTGTCAAGGGCTTCTCGGAGCAGCCCATCACATTCGACGTGGACTTGACACAGAACCTGGCAAAAATAAGTTACCAGAACGGTCTGTTCTCACTGCCCGTCGAGAGCGCAGACGAATACCCGTCAGCACAGCAGGTAAGCGACGGAGCCAACACCATCGTCATCAGCAACCAGCTGCTGCTCGACAATATCAATCGCTCAATCTTTGCTACTGCACAAGACGAGCTGAGACCCGTCATGAACGGCATTTACTTCGACCTGACACCCGACTGTCTCGCTGTCGTGGCCAGCGACGGACACAAACTGGTACGCAATAAGATTTTCACCATTAAGAGCGATCAGCCTGCGGCCTTCATACTGCCGAAGAAGCCTGCAACACTGCTGAAAAACCTGCTGGGCAAGGACGGCGGCGACGTCACCATACGCTTCGACGAACGAAACGCAGAAGTGAACTATGGCGACGGCACCATACTCTGCAGACTCATTGAGGGTCGTTACCCCAACTACAACAGCGTCATTCCACAGAACAACCCTAACGAACTGCACGTTGACCGCAACGGACTGCAGGCTGCACTGCGCCGCGTACAGCCCTTTGCCAACGATTCGTCGAACCTCATCCGTTTCCACGTGGAGGGCTCAACACTGCAACTCGACGCCGAAGATTACGACTTCTCAAAAACAGCTACAGAGCGCATGACATGCGAATACAACGGACAGCCTATGAGCATAGGATTCAAAGGCTCGTCGTTCATCGAAATTCTTAGCAACTTCGCCTGCCCCGAAGTTATCATACAGCTGGCTGACCCCAGCCGTGCCGGACTCGTACTGCCCTCTGAGCAGCCCGAGAACCAGGACGTGCTGATGCTCATGATGCCCATGCTGATCAATGATTAAAACAGGAATGAAGGTAGCGTAGTTAGAGAAGATATGAAACTGAATCTGACAAAACCACTGGTCATCTTTGACTTGGAAACGACGGGGCTCGACCTCGTGAAAGACCGTATCATACAGATATCTTATATAAAGGTATATCCAAACGGAAACGAAGAGCGAGGTGACGAAATCATCAACCCCGAGCAACTGATTCCTGCCGAGGTAGAACAACTGACGGGCATCACCAACGATGACGTAAAGGGAAAACCCACATTCAAGCAAATGGCACCAAAGCTGGCTGAGACATTCGCAGGATGCGATTTCGCAGGCTTTAACTCCAACCACTTCGATATTCCTCTGCTAGCAGAAGAATTCCTGCGTGCTGGCATAGACTTCGACTTCCAGAAAAGCCGACTCATAGACGCACAGACAATCTTCCACAGAATGGAACGACGCAACCTGGCGGCTGCATACAAGTTCTACTGTGGACGAAAAATGGAAGAAGACTTCGAAGCTCACAGAGCCGACCAAGACACGGAGGCAACCTACCGCGTTCTCATGGGCGAACTGGACAAATATGCGCCAGGAGTCAACGAAGACCCAGAAAAGGTTCTGGAGAACGACATGGACCAGCTGGCTGCATTCTCGAAAATGAACGACAACGTAGATTTTGCAGGACGTATTGTCTGGGCTGAAATCAACGGAGAACGTACAGAGGTATTCAATTTCGGTAAGCACAAGGGAAAACCTGTAGCCGATGTGCTACGGTTCGACCCAGGATACTATAGCTGGATTCTGGCAGGAGAATTCACCTACAACACCAAGCAGGTGCTGACAAGAATCAGACTGCGCGAAGCAAACATGAACAGATGAACATCAAGAGGCTGCTGACTACCGCCACGCTTGTGCTTGCAACGCTTGGGATTCAAGCTCAAGAGTTGCAAGCCAAGATTACTATCAACCGACAGAAGGTGCAAGGAACCGATGCGTCTGTCTTTGAAAACCTCCAGCAGACACTGGAGCAGTTTGTCAACGAGCGACAGTGGACAGCACTGCAGTTTCAGGAGAATGAACGCATTGTTTGTAACTTCAACATCACTGTCAACAAATACATACAGGCTGAGAATAAGTTCCAGTGTTCGGCCCTGATACAGGCTAACCGACCCGTTTTCAACGCCTCGTACACAACCACCTTATTTAATAATACAGATAAGCAGTTCGACTTTGAGTTTGCACAGTTCGACCAGCTGAACTTCAACGAAGAGGTTATTGACAATCAGCTCGTAGCCCTCTTTGCCTACTACGCTTATCTCATCATTGGACTCAACCTCGACAGTTTTTCTCCACTCGGTGGCACCGACGTGCTGCAGCGTTGCATGAACCTTGTGAACAATGCCCAAGACTTAGGATTTCCTGGGTGGAAGTCGTTCGAAGATTCACGCAATCGCTTTGCCATTATCAACGACTATCTGGACGAACAGATGAAACCCTTCAGACAACTGCAATATGATTACTACAGAAAGGGACTCGACGAAATGGCACAGAACTCTGAACGAGGAAGGGCCAACATCACTTCAGCGCTGGAAGAGAACCTGAAGAAAGCTCACACCGACAAACCGCTGAGCCAACTGCCACAGATATGGACAGACTACAAGAAAGATGAACTCGCCAATATTTATAAAGGAAAAGGAACACAGAAAGAGAAGGAGGCCATCTACGACTTGTTAATGAACATGAATGCGGCACAAAACAACTCATGGGAGAAAATTAGACAATAATTGACCATGATTCATTAACAATTATGCTGAAACGCTTATACATTAAGAACTTTACACTCATCGATACGCTCGACATAGACCTCTATGACGGGTTCTCCGTCATTACCGGTGAAACGGGCGCTGGCAAGAGCATCATACTCGGAGCCATTGGTCTGTTGCTGGGACAGCGAGCCGATGCAAAAACTATTAAAGCAGGGGCCGACAAATGCATCGTCGAAGCACATTTTGACTTGTCGCGATACAACATGCAGCCACTATTCGACGAAAACGATATAGAGTACGACGCAGAAGACACCATTATACGGCGTGAAATGACGGCGGCTGGAAAAAGTCGGGCGTTCATCAACGACACACCGGTAGCCGTGAACATGCTACGAGAACTGGGAGAACGACTCGTCGATGTGCACTCACAGCATCAGAACTTGTTGCTACAGAAACAGGACTTCCAGCTAAACCTTGTTGACATCATTGCTGATGATGCGACACAGATAGAGAAGTACCGTAAAGCATTTAACTCTTACCATGCTGTATGTCAGCAACTACATCAACTACAAGAAGAGGTGGAGCAGAACCGTCAGCAGACTGACTTCCTGCGTTTCCAGTACGACGAACTGACAGAAGCCAAACTGGTAAGCGGCGAACAGGAAGAACTGGAACAACGCAGCGACACAATGACACACGCTGAGGACATCAAAAGCGCACTCTACCAAGCCGACAACGCGCTATCAGGCGATAACCACGGCATCGTGGCGGCCCTGAAGACAGCTACTTCAGCACTACACGGAATAGAACGCGTGTTCCCCAATGCTACAGAACTGGCAGCTCGTATGGAGACTAGCTACATAGAGCTGAAGGACATAGCACAAGAGGTAAGCAGCCGTGTAGAGGATATTGATTTCGACCCGGAAGAACTCAATAACGTAAATTCCAGGTTGGACCGCATATATGACCTGCAGAAGAAATACCACGTCGAGAGTATCGACGAGCTTATAACCCTGCGCGACGAGTTAGAACTAAAGTTGGCAGCCATCGACAATAGCGACGAGACCATTGCTGACCTGCAGGCACAATGCCATCAGCTGAAAGACAGTAGCCAGAAGGAAGCCGACAGCCTCACGAAGATTCGAACAAAGGCAGCCAAGCAGATAGAGAAAGAGATGCATGAGCGACTGGTGCCACTGGGAATGCCTAATGTACGCTTCGCTATCGAGATACAATCGGTAGAGTTGCGCAGTAGTGGTCAGGACCAGGTATCGTTCCTTTTCTCAGCTAACACTTCTACCCCACTCCAACCAGTCGCACAGGTGGCCTCTGGTGGTGAGATTGCTCGCGTGATGCTATCACTTAAAGCGATGATTAGCGGTGCAGTGAAGCTACCCACCATTATTTTCGACGAGATTGACACGGGTGTCAGCGGAAAGATGGCGGAGTGCATGGCTTTTATCATGCAGGAGATGGGAGCTGGCGGACGACAGGTACTGAGTATAACACACCTGCCGCAAATAGCGGCACGAGGTAAGCACCACTATAAAGTATATAAGGAAGAAACATCACAGGGTACGGTCAGTCATATGCAGGAACTGACAGAAAACGAGCGCATTACGGAAATTGCACAGATGCTGAGTGGAAGTGACATCAGTGATGCAGCGATTCAAAATGCAAAAGAACTGTTGAAAAAGTAAATTAAACAAATTAGCAGAAAGAAATGAAAACATACAAGGAAACCCGAAATCATCAGATACAAAGGCAGAGGAGCTATTTTCTTCTTCTAATCCTTTTTACCTTCTTACCTATAACGGCTCAACCATCGTGGGTAAAGAAAGCTACAAAGGCTGTGTTCACACTCAAGACGTTCAATTCTGATGGTAGTTTGCTCGCCAGCAGTACGGGGTTCTTTTCCAATAGCGACGGCGAGGCTGTTAGCAATTTTAGCCCCTTTCGCGGTGCTTCAAGCGCTGTTGTCATCGATGCACAAGGTAAAGAGTGGCCTGTTGAATGTATGCTCGGCGCCAACGACACCTATGATGTAGCAAAATTCCGTGTCGCCGCCAAAAAGACAACAGCACTACCCATAGCCAGCGTTGCTGAGACAGAGGGTGCTACAGTCTGGCTGCTACCCTACCACGAGAGTAAGAACTGCCCAGAAGGAAAAGTAAACAAAGCCGAATCCTTTGCAGGTGACTACACATACTATACCGTCACCTTGCCGAAGGGCCAGAACTCTATAGGAACACCATTGATGAACACTGCCGGTGAGGCCATCGGCCTTTTGCAGCAACCTGCCAGTACGACAGACAGTCTGAACTACGCGGTCAGTGCCCGTTATGCAGACTCACTGCGCATTACGGGACTAAGTCTTAACGACCAAACCCTACGAAGTACCAACATCAAGAAAGACTTACCAAAGACTATTGATCAAGCACAGCTGATGCTCTATCTGGCATCCAACGGCGACTCAGCAACATTCGTCAGAATCGTTGAACAGTTCATTGAGAAGTTCCCAACAGAACCAGATGGCTATGTATATCGTGCACAACTACGAACTGGAGATCAGCAATTTGCCGAGGCTGCCGCCGACATGGAACAGGCCATTAAGGTAGCAAAGAAAAAAGACGAAGCACACTTTAACTATGCCAAACTCATCTATAACAAAGAGTTGTTGATGCCCAATGCGCCCTATGACGGTTGGTCGCTGGACAAAGCTTTGGAAGAAGTACGAGAGGCCGAGCGCATTAACCCAATTGACGTTTACCGCCACGAGCAGGCTGCCATTCTCTACGCGCAGAAGAAGTATAGCGAATCCTACGATATCTATGCGACACTCTTTCAAAGCAACATGCGCTCACCCGAGCTCTTTTACGAAGCATCACGCTGCCAACAGCAACTGCATGACAGCGTTGCCGTGCTAGCTCTGCTCGACTCCTGCATAGCCATGTTCCCCAAACCCTATCTTAAAGAAGCGGCCCCCTACTTGCTGGTGCGTGCTAATACGGCAATGGATTACAAGCGCTATCGTCAGGCTGTCCTGGATCTCAATGAATACGAACAGTTGATGGCTGCCTCAGTCAATGACAAGTTCTATTTCCTTCGTTACCAGGCTAGCCTCAACGGACGTCAGTACCAGCAGGCCCTAAACGATATCGACCACGCCATCACCATGAGCCCACGCAACGACCTCTATTACTCTGAGAAGGCATCACTACAGGTACGTGTGGGACAATATGACGAAGCTCAGGAAACAGCCAGACAGTGTATTGAGGTAGCCCCCAGTCACAGTGACGGATACCTGTTTCTTGGTCTGGCACAGTGCTTGAAAGGACAGAAAGTAGAAGGTGTCAAAAACCTTCAGAAAGCGAAGGAATTAGGCGATGATCAAGCCGATGGTCTTATTGAAAAATACGGAAAATAAAAGAATAGACAAGACGTCCGCTTTGAGAGTTTCAAAGCGGACGTCTTGTATGTTTAGAATGGCATAGGCTCATCGGAGGTCTGGAATGTCCCCTGTTCGAAAGGCATTCCACCATCAACGCCATTGATAGAAGAGCCGATAACCTCGCCCTCATTAGGTGCAGTATGATGTGACAAACGTGAGTCGCCAGGATTTTCGAAACGCGTAAACTCACCACGGAAAGTCAGCAGCACATCGCCTGTAGCACCCTTACGATGCTTAGCAATGATAATCTGTGCCATACCATGCAAGTCACGTCCCTTATCGTCTTGAGTCAGACCATAATACTCAGGGCGGTGAACAAAAAGTACCATGTCAGCATCCTGCTCAATAGCACCCGATTCACGCAAATCGCTTAATTGCGGACGTTTTCCCTCTAAACCATCTCGACTCTCAACACCACGATTTAACTGAGAAAGCGCAAGGATGGGAATATCAAGTTCCTTAGCCAGCCCCTTCAGCGAACGTGAGATGGTACTGACCTCCTCCTGACGTGAGGAGAAGCGCATACCATTAGCATTCATCAGCTGCAAGTAGTCAATCATAATAATTTTCACACCATGCTCACGTACCAATCGACGTGCTTTCGTACGCAACTCAAAAACCGAAAGACCTGGCGTGTCGTCAACATATAGTGGGGCGCCAAGCAAAGTATTCACACGTTTGTCCAAACGCTCCCATTCATCGGGATGCAACTGGCCATTCAGAATTTTGGAACCCTCAATCTCACAAGCATTAGAAATGAGACGATTCACAAGTTGCACATTCGACATTTCCAAAGAGAAGAATGCCATCGGCACCTTATAGTCAGCTGCAATGTTCTTCGCCATTGATAGAGCAAACGAAGTTTTACCCATGGCAGGGCGTCCCGCGATAATAACAAGGTCGGACGCTTGCCAGCCACTAGTGATATCGTCAAGTTTGTGGTAGCCTGTAGGTACACCCGTTAGTCCATCTTTGTTTTGTGATGCTTTTTGGATTACATCCACAGCATTCTTAATAACAGGATCAATCTGAGTGTAGTCCTTCTTCATGTTCTTCTGCGAGAGCTCAAAGAGTGCGCCCTCTGCATGCTGCATCAAGTCGTCAACATCAATGGTTTCATCGAAGGCCTTGGTTTCAATGTCACTAGCAAAACCAATAAGCTGGCGGGCCAATGATTTCTGTGCTATGATGCGAGCATGGAATTCAATATGTGCCGACGATGCTACTTGTGAACTCAACTCCGCAATGTACGCGGGACCACCTATGATGTCTAGATCACCTTGATGAGCCAACTGATCGGCCACTGTCATGATGTCGACAGGCTTTTCGGCCATGCTCAGCTCGCGAATAGCAGCATAAATCTTCTGGTTACGAGGTTCATAGAAACTCTCAGGATGCAACAATTCGCAGACAACAGCATAGGCATCCTTGTCAATCATGAGCGCACCAAGTACAGCACGTTCAACATCGGTAGCCTGAGGCTGTAAATGTCCGTATGTATTGTCAATGGGTTGCGGTTGTCTTGTCCGCCGCTTCGGGGTGTTGTTCTGTTCAGGCATAGTAGTTACTCATAAGAACAATTTTGAAAAAAACATCGCACACAGACAATGACTGCATGCGATGTTGAGATGCGACATGCCTCACAAGGCATGTGTGTACTGCGGAAGTTTATGCTTCTGCGGGAGCAGCCTCCTCTGCAGGAGCCTCAACGGGTGCCTCAGCAGCAGCGGCCTCAGCAGCCTTTGCAGCCTCTTCCTCTGCCTTTGCAGCAGCAATAGCAGCCTTCTTGTCTGCTACCTTCTTTGCAATCTCCTCGTTAACTTTCTTCTCTGCGTCAAGAGCCTTGGCAGCAGCGTCTTTCTTAGCCTTGGCCTCGGCCTCAGCAATCTTGTTCAGACCATTCTGCTTGTCAGCCTTCCATGCATCGAACTTCTTCTGAGCAGCAGCCTCGTCAAATGCGCCTTTTTTCACACCACCACGGAGGTGCTTCATCAAGTACACACCTTCACGGCTGAGGATGTTACGAACTGTGTCAGTGGGCTGTGCGCCTACCTCTACCCAATACAATGCACGGTCGAAATTCAAATCTACTGTGGCAGGATTGGTGTTGGGGTTGTACATACCAATCTTCTCAGTAAATCTACCATCACGTGGTGCACGAGCGTCGGCGATAACGATGCGATAAACTGCATAGCCTTTACGGCCACCGCGCTGCAATCTGATTTTTGTTGCCATTTTGTTGTTGTTTTTTGTTTAATTAGGTTTGAATTTAATGCTATCAACTCGTGAAAGCGGGTGCAAAGGTACGAAAAAAAGTGAAAAGTGTGAAGTGAAATGAAAAAAAATTGTTTCCGAAACTCTATTTTTTGCTTTTTTTATGTACTTTTGTGCCGCAATGAAGCAAGAATTGTCAATACTCATACCCGTTTATAATGACGACTGCACCCGTCTCGCTGCTCAACTGAGCCGTCAGGCCGAGTGTTTTGACAATTTGCGCTACGAGATTCTTGTAGCTGATGACTGTTCGACTGACCGCGAGACCGTGGCTGCCAACGCCACCGTCAACGACCTTCCCAATGGCCGTTATATCGAGCGTCCGTACAATATGGGCAGTGCTGCCAACCGCAATCAATTGGCACGCGAGAGCCAGTATAAATGGCTTTTATTTATAGACTGCGATGTCGAAATCGCAGACAATAATTTTCTGCAGAACTATCTTGAAGAAGATGATAACGCCAATGTTGTTATGGGCGGCATTGCCATCGGTGGCAACTGTCAAACGCTAAAGAATAATCTGCGTTACCGTTACGAAAAACAGAGCGAGCCTTTCCACACCGCTACAAAGCGAAGCCAAAGACCATTTCAGTCATTTCGCTCTTGTAACTTTCTCATTCACCGCGAGACTCTGCTCAAATGTCCTTTCGACGAGCGTTTCCAAAAGAGCGGCTACGAGGACGTGCTACTCGGCAAGCAACTCAAGGCTGCTCAAGCTGTTATACGTCACATAGACGCCCCCGTTGTGATGACCCATTACGAGAGTAACGTCAACTATATAAATAAGGTAGAGCGAAGCCTGCGTACACTTTTCCAGTTTCGTGCCGAACTAAAGGGCTACTCACGATTGCTGACAATGGCTGACGGTATCCACATCACCATTGTGCAACGCCTGCTTGCTTTCTGCTTCCAACTGTTACGTCCATTAGCCCTTCGTCAACTCTGCAGTAAACACCCCAGCCTGCGACTGTTCCATCTTTACCGTCTGGGGTACTATTTGGATTATTCACTAAAACACTAAACAATGAAAAAGAGATTTGCTTTCAAGATGCAACTCAAGCCTGGCCATGAGAAAGAGTATAAACGACGCCACGCCGCCATTTGGCCAGAACTTGTAGAGATGATTAAAACTCAAGGGGTAAGCAATTATAGTATCTACTGGGATCGTGATACGAATATACTCTTCGCCTATCAGGAATGTTCTGGAGAAGGCTCATCACAGGATACCGACAACGTTGACCCCATCACGCAGCGTTGGTGGGACATGATGGCTGATATCATGGAGGTAAACCCTGACAATTCGCCTATCACTATTCCCCTGCAAGAGGTATTTCACCTAGATTAGAATTGACAAGCAACCATAATACATACTTTCATGAGCATTGGAAAAAGTATAAAAAGATACAACACTATTTATAATATAGAATAATATCTCAATTAAAGTTTGTAACTTTGCAATCCAATCAAAAATGATAAAACTATAAATAGAAGATATGACACCGATTAAGAAAGAACTGGTTGACAGTCTGATAGCCAAAATGGGTATTCAGGATTTCGCCAAGGCAACCATCCGTGAAGTGAAGCAGGTAGCTGCTACCGCAGAGAAAGAAAGCGGCGTGGAATTTATCAAAATGGAAATGGGTATTCCCGGTTTGCCTGCCGCCCAAATAGGCGTTAACGCCCAAATCAAGGCACTACAAGACGGCATCGCCCATAGTTATCCGGACATTCAGGGCTATCCAGAACTGAAGAAGCAGGCCTCACGTTTTGTCAAAGCCTTCATCGGCATCGGCATACAACCCGAGGGATGTGTTCCCGTTACAGGTTCCATGCAGGGAACATTCGCTTCGTTCCTCACCTGTTCACAGGCTGACAAGCAGAAGAATACCGTACTGTTCATCGACCCGGGATTCCCCGTACAGAAGATGCAACTACAGGTTCAAGGAGTAAAATATGAGACATTCGATGTCTATGATTATCGTGGCGAGAAACTTGGTCCAAAATTAGAGTCATATCTAAAAAATGATAATATATGTGCCATTGTCTATTCCAATCCTAACAACCCATCTTGGGTATGTCTGACAGAGAGTGAGCTCAAAACCATTGGCAAGTTGGCTACACAATATGACTGTATCATCATGGAGGACCTTGCTTACTTCGCTATGGATTTCCGCCAGGACCTCTCAACACCTTTCGAAGCGCCCTATCAGCCAACCGTGGCACATTATACCGACAACTACATGCTGCTTATTTCTGGATCCAAGGCATTCTCTTATGCTGGCGAGCGCATCGGCGTTGTGTGCATCTCAGACAAACTGTTCCACCGCCACTACCCAGACCTCGCAGCGCGCTACGAGGGTCTGCCCTTTGGACTCGTTTTCTCCACACGTATGCTATATGCTCTCAGCAGTGGCACTAGCCACTCTGCACAGTACGCTCTGGCCGCCATGTTCCGCGCAGCCTGCGATGGCGAATACCGTTTCCGCGATGATGTAAAAGTCTATGGCGAGCGCGCCCATAAGCTCAAGGAGATTTTCTGTAAGCATGGTTTCCATATTGTTTACGACAAAGACGGCGATCAGCCCGTCGCCGACGGATTCTATTTTACCATCGGCTATAAGGGTATGACCAGCGGTCAGCTGGCACAGGAACTGATGTACTATGGTGTAAGTGCCATCTGCCTCGTCACTACCGGATCCCATCAAGAGGGTTTACGCGTTTGCACTTCCTTTATAGAGGACCATCAATACGCTTTATTAGACGAACGCATGGCAATATTTGCCAAGAACAATCAATCTTAAAGCAGTTTACTCAGTTTGCTTCTAAGCTGCTCGGCTTCAGACTGACGAATAGAAAGAACTATCTCGCAGGTGTTGTCGAAAGTCTGACTGACTATGCGTGGATTCATCTCCTTTACTATACGCATTACATCATTCATCTGCGGGTAAGAGAACGAGTAACGAATTTGTTCTTCAACTTGTCGTGTTTCTATTTCACAATGAGCTATGGCATCTGCGGCAGCCTCACGGTAGGCAACAATAAGGCCGCTGGTGCCAAGGTTCACACCTCCATAGTAGCGTACAACAACTATCAGTATATCGGTCAATTCAAACGAATTGATTTGACCGAGGATAGGCTTACCGGCTGTGCTTGAAGGTTCACCATCATCATTGGCACGGAAGTCATGACGTGCCGGACCTAACATATAGGCATAACACACATGACGGGCATCGTAATACTTCTTGCGATACTGCGCTATCAAATCCTTGATTGCTTCAACCGTCTCAACATGATGAGCAAAGGCGAGGAACTTGCTACGCTTCTCGGTGTAGTAGCCCTCGCCTATTGTTTTGATAGTTTTAAATTCGTCCGTCATTATATAGAGACTACTGTCCTTAATAACTATAGCAGTTTGTGAATCACAAGTCCCGAACGAAGTTTCGGCTCGAACCACGTTGCCTTCGGTGGCATAATCTTACCGCTGTCGGCAATATCCATAATCTGCTGCATGGAGACGGGATGGAGCGCCAAGGCTGCACGCATCTCTCCATTGTCCACACGACGTTTCAATTCTCCCAAACCACGCAATCCGCCAACGAAATCGATTCGTTGCGAAGAACGCAAATCACCAATATTCAAAATCTCATCAAGAATCAGACGACT
>JAGBQP010000012.1 GCA_017632825.1 Prevotella sp.
GGATAACCACTTACGAAGCGGGTGTCGTCCCAGGCGGCAGGCAGATGCGACAAGAAGTCCTGTACCCGCTGTGGCTGTGCCAGGAAGCTCTCGGGACGGTCGGCAAGATGCTGCAAGCCGCTCTCGAAGAGCACCGTCAGTGCCAGTTCATGACCATGACTGGTAATGTGGGGATGTTGAGAATCGCTGAATGCACACGGCGTATAGTCCATGGGGCCGATGACGTTGCGGGTAAAGGGCAGCGTGGCGTTATGACTGGCGGCTGCCTTTGTGAACGTTGCCACGTTGTTATACCACTCTGCGCCATAGACGCCCTCGGTTGACAACAAATTCGGATAGGTACGCTGCCAGCCACGAGGTACCGTAGCACCGTGGAAGTTGACCAGCAGATGATGACGGGCCGCACTCTCCATCAAGTCGATGCAATAGTCCATGTTCTTCTGATTCTCGCCACTGAAGAAATCAATCTTTACACCAGCGACGCCAATCTTCTCACACCAAGCGAACTCCTTCTCGCGGTCTTCGGGTTTATTCAGACGGAACTTGGGTGTGGGTGCACCATCAATCCAACCCACGCTGGAGTTATACCATATCATCGGTTTCACACCCCGAGACTTGGCATAGGCGACGGCATCTTCAACAGTCTTGCCGTCTTTCATTCTGTCCCACTCGGCATCAATCAGCACATAGGGCAACTTCAGCGTTGCTGCCAAGTCCGTATATTTCTTAATGATGTTGTAGTCGTCAGAACCATGGTTGTAGGCCCAATATACCCAGGAAACGACACCTGGTTTAATCCAGCTCGTATCCTTGAGTTTACAGGGTTCGCTGACATCGGTCACTAATGTTGACTCCACGACATCACCCAGTGTGCCAATGATAACGACACGCCAAGGCGAATTGGTCTTGTTCTCACCTTCATCGGGAACGACACGGAAGACCTCGCCTGTGTTATAAAGGCTTGAAGCGCTCTGCCCCTTTTCGATGTTAGCCTCGGTCAGCAAGGCATATATAGCGTCACTGCCGTTAGTGGGATTGGAAATAGTCTCAAGCAGCACGGGGAAACTCCAGCGTACGCAGTTGCCGTCGGCATCCTTCGACACAGCACTGAACGACCGCTGCGCTTTCACCTTGTGAGTTGTTGTCAGCGGATAGAAGCCCTCGGCGCCATCCGTCCATTGCATCATCCAGCGCTTGGTGCCTTCAGGAATGACGTAGGCAGCCTGTTCCTTGACGGGTTGTTCATAGCGATAGGTCAGTCCGTCGTTATAGAGTCGCAGCGTCATCGCCCCCACCCTGTACTCATTGGCTTCGTTGGTACAGCGACTGCGCTTTCCCTCAATCATCGTATAGTCGGCCTTCACTTTCTTAGCTTTCATGGCCTTCAAGGGCAGTGCGGCCTCCGCATCCAACATTTGCAACACCTGCTGTCCCTGATAGGATATAACGAGCTGGCCATTCTTGACGTCCATAGTCAGTTTCCCGTTGGGGGATGTCATCGGACGGGCATAAACAGTGACACCACAAAGGAGTGCCATAAACGTAAAGAGGGAAAGTCTTTTAATATTCATAGTTTCTATTTTTCTGCAAAGGTACTTAATACGCAACGCTTTTGCTTTTCTCTTTGTCTCATTATTATTATTGAATAGGTTAAAAGACAAAAAAACGCGGAAGAACGACACAACAGCGCAAGTTTTTTCGTAACTTTGCAACCATTATGAGCAGAATACACACTATCATCTTCAGCTGCCTGACGATGTTTCCCCTTTCAGGAACAGCCCAGACAGCACCGGCAGCGAGCTACAAGGGATTGACTGAAGGCAATCCCATCAGTGCCAGCGTTTTTTGTGCAGACCCAACAGCCATCGACTACAACGGCCGCCTGTATGTCTATGGAACTAATGACCACCAGCAGTATAAAGCCAATGGGAAGAAAGGGTCAAACGGCTATGGAAACATTAAATCGCTTGTAGTTTTTTCAACTGAAGACCTCGTGAACTGGACATTCCACGGAACCATAGACGTAGGAAAGGTTTGTGGCGGCTGGTGCGGACAATCCTGGGCACCTTCGGCTGTATGGAGAACGAACGACAAAGGCAAGGATGAGTTCTTTGTTTACTTTGCTAATGGCGGCGGCAGCGTTGGCGTCATCAAGAGTTCCAAGTCACCAGTAGGACCATTCACATCACCGAACAGTCAGGCCATGATACGCCACGGTATGGCGGGCGTTGATCCCTGCAACTGGCTCTTTGACCCTGGAGTGGTCATCGACTCAACAGGGCAAGGATGGATAGCCTTCGGTGGCGGTGACCCACAGGCTACCGGCTCGAAGCTATGGCCCGGCAACTCGCGCATTGCCAAATTGGCAACAAACATGACATCCATCAGCGGTAGTGCCGTCAATATGCCTGCTCCGTATTTGTTTGAAGCCAGTGAACTGAACATCATCGGCGGACGCTTCGTTTATACTTACAACACGTCATGGAGTGACCGTAATGACTGGTCGCAATTTGCAGGGCGAAATGGCCAGGCTGCTCCTTCGTCATGTAGTATGTGCTACATGGTCAGCGATACGCCTATGGACCCTAATTCCTGGGAATATCGCGGAGAATACGTGCCTAACGAGGGAAACTTTGGCATGGGCTGGGGAAACAACCACACCCATCTTCACAAGTTCAACGGTAATTATTTTCTGCTCTACCACTCCACACTGCTGGAACAAAACATGAAAAGCGGCGGCGCTATGAATAATGACGCAGAAGGTTATCGCTCTATCGGCATTAACAAAGCTACTGTAAACGAGACGAACCAGAAAATCAGCAAGATGACACTGTCCAAAGGCGGAGTATCGTCTATCGCAAAGCTGAACCCCTACCAACTGCAGCAGGCAGAAACGATGGCCAACAGCGGGGGCATCACTTACGATGATTTCAAAAACATCAGTACCAATTCCAGTATTAACACGTTGGGTAATGATGCCTCGCGTAACTTATACGTTAAGATGACAGCTGGTGCATGGACACTATTGCGTAATGTGGACTTTGGAGCCAAAGGGGCACAGTCACTCACCGTGCGTGTCAAAGGTACTGGTACGTTGGAGGTACGTTTCAGTAAGACCGGAGCTGCCAGCGCCAGCATTGATTTCTCATCGACAACATATAAAGACTATATCATCACCGTTGATCCGGCTAAGTTTAAGAACGTAAAGAGTCAGTTGTTCTTCGTTCTAACGAAAGCTGAAGGCAGCACCTACTTCGACACATGGCAATTCTCTGAGGAAGACATCACGGCCGTCAAACCAGTCAATGGAAAAACAGTTGACAACGGACAAACCTACAATCTCCAGGGATATCCAGTAAACGGTGCACCAACCAAGCGCGGTATCTATATCAGAAACGGAAAGAAGGTCACGATTAAGTGACCTTCTTTCTTACATAATTCGTATTACCTGAGAAATATCTTTTTACCAGTCTTAATGTATATACCTGGCTTCACCACATCTGGCTGTGCCAATCGTCCGTCGAGCGAATAGAGCGGTGCCTTGAATGGACTTTCAACACCATTCGCATCGCGAATACTCGTCGTGTAAGCAGCATAAGTGTCATCGTTGGAAAGGAATACGTCGTCTAACGCCAACACACCCTTCTTGGGGCTGTGGAATACCACTTTACCAATGACTGAGGGGTCTAACTCCTTATTGCTATATTTCATCTTGTGCAGGTCGATAGCAACAACTGTTCGGTCGCCGATAATCTCCCGATGTCCCAATGACAAAGAAGAACCAGTGCGTCTGAACAAACGGATTTCTGCATCTGTCACCTGTGGCTCCTTCAGTTTGAAAACAAGGTATTTATAAGGTGACAGGTCTATCGGTGTATCATACAGCCAACCTGCCTGTGCATTGGTTGTTGAAAAAGTAAGAACACGGGTGTCGTAATCTATCTTTACTGTTCCCTGACGCGGTTTCAGATAGTCGGCCGTCATGGGGAAGAACGACACTGTAAGATTCAGTATCGCCGTCGTTGTGTGATTGCAGAAATCTGTATATGCAACTTGCACTTCACCTTCTCCAGCACCAACAATCTTTCCATTCTGTATCAAGACATCGTTGCTACTGAAAGTAACGTAGTCGCTGACGTCCTCTTTGTGGTTATCGTTGAAGGTGGCTGTGACAGCAATCTTTGAACCGGGCACAATCACACCATTAGAGGCAGCAGTGATACTCTTGGCACCATAGAATTTGGCCAGTGCCTGAGGCATTGTGTACTGTGCATCGGGCTTTGCGTCAAGCCCCATGGTCTTCAGCACTTCAAGAGCATAACGTTTACCGAGCATACGATAGCCCAACGCACTGAAATGCCAAGGGTCAACGTTATTGCCGGGAACATCCTTGGCGCTGACAACATGACCTGTAGGAATGACACTGGGTATGCGGGCTACCTGGGTGTTATGGCCTGAGCAAGCACCACTATCGCTATTGGTTCCTGCTCCTTTGTACTCAACCTCACCCACAAACAAAGGTACGTCAACCGCCTTAAGTCCCAAGTCTGTAAGTATGTCGTTATAGATTTTCTTCACCATATCGGGCCAGTTAGGGTCACCGGTATTGGAACAGCCCTGATGAAGCAGGATGCCTTTGATGACACCTGCTTCCTGGGCTTTCTTGGCCATGTCAATGATACGCTTGTAGGGATTACCGCCATAGTGCTGGTTTGCCAGTCCGGCAGAATAATCACCCTTATTGATTTCTGTTTTATACTTTGACTTATCAAACATCTCGATTTTACAACCGCCGATGGCTACAGGAATGACACCAATTCTTACATTTTCAGGTAAAGCGGCTGCCATTGTGTGACCGAAATAATCGGATGGTCCAAGCTTGCCCGTGGGACTTACCAACGGTGGCTTAGCATCGTACCATTGGCCCATGGTTCTTGCCGGATTACTGAATTTGCAGGTTGCCAATAGCCGGAAACGATGGTTGGGCTCAACCGTGTTATCCATCGACTCCCATTGGGCATTACCCTCCATGTTCGACTGTCCAAAACAGATGTAGATGTAAAAGTTCGGATCGACATCGGCCTTAGCTCCAGAGAGCAGGGTGGCCAACAGGGCTCCTAACAGTAGCGTTCTTTTCTTCATTGACATGTAAATATACTATTTCACGGTAAAGTTCAGAGTCTTCAGGTCCTCATCGCGTGATGAATTACCATACAGAATCTGGTAGCGGCCAGGCTTAACGCTGAGCTCGTCAATCTTCTCGTCATAGAACTCAAAGGCCTCACCATCGAGCGTGATGGTTGCCGTTGCTGTCTGACCAGCGGGAATGTTCAGCTTCTCAAAGCCCTTCAGAGACTTGATGGGAGCGCCGGCATCGTCGAGTGCCTTCACATAAACCTGAACAGTCTCAGCACCTTCACGCTTACCTGTGTTAGTCACAGGAATAGTCAGCTTACAGAAAGGCTTACCTGTATTCTTGGCCTTGGCGGTCTTAGCAGAAATCTTTGCCTGACCAACATTGAAAGAGGTGTACGACAATCCGTAACCGAAAGCATACTGAGGTACGCCCTTGAAATAACGGTATGTGCGATTCTCCATGTTATAGTCGAGGAAGTCGGGCAGATCGCTGTTGCTACGATAGAATGTCACAGGCAGTTTGCCGCTGGGGTTAAAGTCGCCAAAGAGGACGTCTGCCAGAGCCTTTGCGCCACCCTGTCCGGGATACCAAGCCTGCAGCAGAGCATCATACTGGCCTTCAACAGAACCGAAAGCGATGGCAGAGCCAGAGCAGTTGACAAAGATGACGGGCTTGCCTGTCTTGTGCATGTCGCGAAGCAGAATCTGCTGAACCTTCGGCAGCTCGATATCCTGCTTATCACCGCCCTCACCTTCCATACGGGCAGAGATACCACCAATGATAATAATGGCATCGGCCTGCTTGACCTCGTTGGCCAGATCGGTGAAGTCAGCGAGCTTACGCTCACAGATGTCGCCACGCAGCATAGCGACGTTGCCGTTGCCGCGCTTGTACTCAATCATAATGTCATATTCTTTACCCTTTTCGACATTGAATGACTTATAGTCAGCACCGCGACGACCGAAGCCGAAACCGCCAAAGCCACCACGACGTCCACCTGCCTGTGCTGTCTCAATGGTATCGCCATTGACAACAAACAGATAACCGGTATCGGTTGACAGCGTGTACTTCATCTCACCTGTGAAGGTCGCTGTGTACTTACCGCTGATGCGAACAGAGAGATTGTCGTTGTTGATGCCCTCAGCAAAGCCCCAGACACCAAAGGTCGAGAAGTTCAACTCCTTATAATAATCGTATTTTTCAGCATTACCCTGCAGTTCCTTGTTGTTCCAGAATTCAACCTTGACACCCTTGCCGTCGTTGAAGTCCTGCAAGTGGTGAACGGTTGTGTATTCGTCGTTCAGCTCACAAGCTTTGTTATAGATAATCTTAGCACCGGGCACAGCAGCCTTGATACCCTCGAGCAGCGAATGCTTATGGGCATCGGTCGGCGTGCCACCGTAGTTACCATTCAGCAATTCCACATCGTCAGCGTTCGGACCAACAACAGCAATCGTCTTGATGCTCTTGCTCAAAGGCAGTACGCCCTTGTTCTCCAACAGAACCATCGACTCGCGGGCAGCTTGTGTAGCCAGCTCATTATTCTTCTCACTGCTGATGACATCAGCACCAAGATTTGCCCAAGGCAGCTTGTCGGCGGGATCAAACATACCCAGTTCGAAGCGGCCCGTGAGCGTCTTACGCAAGTGTCCATCAAGTGTAGCCTCATTGATAAGTCCCTTCTGCAGAGCCTCGGTGAGCACCATGAACACCTTACCGCACTCCAAATCGGTACCATTCAGAACGGCATCGACAGAAGCACTGAGCGGGTCCTTATGGGTTTCATGCTGGCCCTTGTTGTAGAAGTTGTTGATAGCGTCACAGTCTGTCAGCACGATACCATCGTAGTCCCACTTATCACGCAGGATATTGATGAGCAGACGATCACTGGTACAACAAGGCACGCCCTCGAAACGATTGTAGGCACACATCACCTCACGGACATTACCTTTCTTGACCAAAGCCTTGAAGGCGGGCAGGTAGGTCTCCCACAGGTCACGGGGATTGACTCGGGCGTCATAAGAATGGCGCAGAGGCTCCGGACCACTGTGCACAGCATAGTGCTTGGCACAAGCATGGGTCTTGAAGTAGTTCGGGTCGTTACCCTGCATACCGAGTACGGTCTGCACACCAAGAACGGCATTCAGGTAGGGGTCCTCACCACAAGTCTCCTGACCACGTCCCCAACGCGGGTCGCGGAAGATGTTGACATTCGGGCACCAAAACGTCAATTCCGGGTTACCCGGATAATCGGTGACGCCCATGGGCACATTGAACAGCTTCGGATCGTTGTGATCCGTACGGTTCCAGTTGGCACGGGCCTCGTCAGACACCTGTGAGAACACGTCATACACCAGCTGGGCGTTGAAGGCAGCTGCCATACCGATGGGCTGCGGATAGACCGTATAACAATCCTGACGGACACCATGACAAGCCTCACTCCACCAGTTATACGAGGGGATACCGAGACGGTCAATAGACAC
>JAGBQP010000104.1 GCA_017632825.1 Prevotella sp.
ACCGATACGGATCTTGTCGTACTGTGTCATAGAGCCAACAGGCTTGGCCAGACCCTTGCGAGTCATCAGCACACCTGTCATGAAGGTTGTAGCAACGGCTCCGTTGCCTACAACCATAATACCCAGCTTTCCGTCAGCTGGCTTAACGTTTGCATTTGCCATAGTTTATATGTTTAAAAAAGTTTGTAGTTTTTCGTTAGAATTGAAATTTCCGGCACATCGTCTCATGCTTATAGCGCATATAATAGTATGTGGCCGCAAGGACCGTTATCTCAAACAGTGGATAGAGATAGGGCATATTGACGAGGCAGGCTATGAAGAGCACCGTGGCACGGGTGTTGTGCGTCAGTATGTTGGTGTACTTCATGAGCGGCAGACTCTTCTGGCGGAACGACTCACGGAAGTTCTGCGGCATCGAGGACGCCTGGGGCCACTGGCTCTTCACGCTACTGAAGAATCGCTGGAAATGAGGCGTGTTTTTCTCCTGCTTACGGCACCAGCCAATGTAGAAGGAATGGAAGAGATAGTCCCAGAAGTGTTCGCCGGCACCGATGGTGAAAGGACCCCACTTGCGCTTGGGCAGCGTATCGAGAAAACGTTGCTCCTGAGCAGTACTATTGAGCTCACTACCCTCCTCGCCTTTGATAAAATACAGATGTATCTGTCGGTAGTAATCGGCCAGTTGGCACTGGCGAGCATGCCAGTAGAATCCGGCAAAGGCGCACAACAGCAGAATGCACCAGCTCCAAGGAGTATCGGTGAAAGGAATGGGCTCGTTCCACAGACGGATGACAATGGCAAGGTAACAGAAGAAATACCACACGTCGCTGGCCAAGCCATCGAGCATACGGCCAATGGCAGTCTTATGGTTCGTCAGACGAGCCATTTGACCGTCGGTGGAGTCGCAGAAATTGGCCAATAGCATGAAGACAACGCCGCCGACATTCCACCACAGCTCGGTATGCAGAAAGCACCAACCAGCAGCTGCACCAAGGAACATCGAGAGGATGGTGACAAAGTTGGGGGTCACGCCAATCTTAATCCACATCAGGGCGAAAGCAAGGCCAATAGGTCGCGTGAAATATACATCAAGCCACTCTTCGGTATCATTAGATTTGAATGACGCCTGAAGCAGCTGACTAAAGGATTTATCCATATAACTTCTGAAATTAGCGGTGCAAAGGTAAGAAAAATTTGCGAGAGCAAAGAGTTTTCTCGTTTATTTTTGTAGTTTTTTAGAAAAAGCGTAACTTTGTGGCCAAATTACAAAATAATACACGAGATGAAAACGACGGACAAACATATTATCATGATTACTGCTGGCGGCGTGGGCGCACGTTTCGGCAGCAGCGTTCCCAAACAGTATATTGAGGTCAACGGACGACAGGTCATCTCATACGTCATAGAAGCCTGCAAGAAAAGTTGCGAGGCAGATGCCGTTCTGGTGGTCGCACACCCGTCGTACCACAAGGAACTGGTCGAGAAATACGGTGTTGACGTGGCATCAAGCGGACAGGAGCTGAACGTGACGAAGCGCAACGGCATGAACTACATCAAGGACCACTGCAACTGCGAAAAACTGGTGATTGTTGATGCAGTCAGACCAACGGTTACAACAGAGGTCCTGGACAGTTTCTTCAGACGGCTGAATGATTATGATGCCGTGGCGTGTGCACGGAAAATCACTGATAGCCTGGGGCGTTACGGGGAATGGGTCGTGAACCGCGAGGAGTACTACACGCTGTCAGCGCCCGAAGGATTTAGTTTCGACTTGATAGACCGGCACTTCAAGGCAGACTCACCCTATACGGAGTCTATACAGCAACTGCCACCTACATCGAAAGTATATCTGGATTTCGACGTGCCCTATTTCGACAAGCTGACATACCCCGAGGATTTCGAAAAGCTATCGCTTTTCTTAAAATTGAAAAATTGAAAAATTGAAAAATTGAAGTCTTTCTTAGAATTGAAAAATTGAAGTTCTCCTTGAACCCTTGAAGAACTTTGAAAGAATCGAAAACTTCAATTCTTCAATTCTTCAATTCTTCAATTCTTTATGCAGGAATCTCCATCCAGAAATAGCTGCCCTTACCCAACTCGGACTGGACACCGACGCTACCACCCAGAGAGAAGGCCATCGTACGGCAGATGGAAAGACCAAGACCGGCACCGGGAATAAACTCATCGACCTTGTAAAAACGCTCGAAGACACGCTCCTGGTCCTCCTTGGCAATGCCCTTGCCTGTATCGCGTACCCACAAACGGATGCGATGATTGGAGACGGGATCGTAACCAACGGTGATACTGCCTTGGGAGGTAAACTTCACAGCATTGGCAACGAGGTGATCCATCGACTCGATAACGCGGCTCAAATCGCTGTTGATTTCCTGCTGAGGCTCTGCAAACTGGGTGGTCATCAGCACACCATCGGGCACTTTAGGCTGGTACTTGTTGACAACCTCGACAAGCACCATATTGACATCGAAGGTCGAAAGCTGCAACTGTTCCTTTCCGGCTTCAATCTTCGAGATATTCATCACATCATCGATAATGCGCAACAGCTTCTGGTTGTTCTCCTGAATAAGTCCGATTAGTTCCTGACGCTCGTTGCGGTCCTCGATATCAGGCAGCACACTGGTAAAGCCGATAATAGCATTAAGCGGTGTACGGATTTCATGACTCATATTGGCAATGAAAGCGGACTTCAGACGGTCGCTCTCCTCGGCCTTCGACAAGGCTTGTTTCAGTGCCGTCTCCAGTTCCTTACGGTTGTCAATGCGTTGCGTCGTACCAACAACAAGCGTGGGTTTTCCATTGATATCACGCTCAGCCACAATGGCATAGCTTTCCTCCCAATAAACCTTGGAGGTGTGGTTTACACTGACACGATACTGTTCGTGGTAGTCTTCCTTAACGCCGTCACAGAGGTCGTGGAGAGCCTTGCGGACGCGAACAGAATCTTCTTCGACTAGCACGCTGGTGATATCGTCAATAGTATTACCATCAACGGGAAGAAGATCTTCACGCTTCTCACGGAAATCCTTGTCAAAGAAAAACTCTCCTGTATCGGTATTGACATGCCAGACGGCGAGGCCCATGGCTTTAAGAACGAAATCGAACTCCACGCTCTTCTGTTTCTGCTTGTCCAACTGTCGCAGTTCTTCCTGCAGCTCATGTCCGACACGGCGCTGCCAAAAGAGGGCTACAATAAGAACAAATAATACCAACAGACCAATGGCCCAGAAGGCAAGATCCTGACTTTGTTCCTGCTGACCTACGTATAGTAACAGATTCATCATGTTTGTCGATGGCCTTATATTAAATAGGTACGTGCGAACCACGATTATTTTGCTTCTCCATGGTTCTGACTGCAAAGATAGGCTTTTTCAGTGAGAAACAAACGTCTTTTCATGAGTTTTTTTCGCTGAATCAGAAAAAAAACGTAACTTTGCACTGCAAAACAGCGTAATTACGTATTTTTATTTTTTAATGGAAAAGAATTTCGAATCGGGCTCTGCCAGCTTGCAGCAGCAAGAGCTCATCGCCAAAACGTTCATGGGACTGGAACCTGTGCTGGCGAAAGAACTGAAGGCACTGGGTGCCAATGACGTGAAGATAGGCCGACGCATGGTCTCATTCACTGGTGACAAGGAAATGATGTATCGCGCAAACTTCCAACTGCGCACTGCTATCCGCATTCTCAAACCGATAAGCTATTTCAAAGCACGGTCGGCTGACGATGTTTACAATGAAGTACTTAAGATTGACTGGACACAATATCTGGATGCCGACAAGACATTCGCTGTCGATGCGGTAGTGTTCTCTGAGGAGTTCCGACACTCGAAATTCGTATCTTACAAGGTAAAGGACGCCATTGTGGACCAATTCCGCGAACGAACCGGGAAACGTCCGAACATATCGGTTGCCAACCCCGATATCCGACTGAATATGCACGTTGCAGAGGACAAATGCACGCTGAGCCTTGACTCCAGCGGCGAATCGCTGCACCGTCGCGGCTACCGTCAGGAGACACTCGAGGCCCCGTTGAACGAGGTACTGGCTGCAGGTATGATTATGATGACGGGCTGGCAAGGTGACACAGACTTCATCGACCCCATGTGTGGTAGTGGCACGTTGGTTATAGAGGCTGCACTCATTGCTCACAATATGGCACCAGGACTGTTCCGTAAGGAATATGCATTTGAGAAATGGCCCGACTTTGATGCGGACCTCTTCGACAGTATCTATAATGATTGTGAGGAGCATGAGAACGAGGATGTGAAATGTCACTTCTACGGCTACGACATTGACATGAAAGCTGTTAATACGGCACGACGCAACGTGCAGGCTGCAGGACTGACAGGCAGTGTCTCCATAGAGCAACAGGATTTCAAGGACTTCCAACAGCCTAACGAAAAGAGTATCATCGTGATGAACCCGCCCTACGGCGAGCGTATCTCTACACCCGACCTGATGGGCACATACCGCATGATTGGCGAGAGACTGAAACACCAGTTTACCGGCAACGACGCATGGATTCTTTCATACCGCGAGGAGTGCTTTGAACAGATTGGACTGAAACCCAGTATCAAGATTCCTCTGTATAACGGTTCACTGGAATGCGAATTCCGTAAATACCAGATGTTTGACGGAAAAATGAAGGTATTCCGTTCTGAAGGTGGTACAGTTAAGACCGACGAGGAGAAACGGCAAATGGCTGAAAAACACCGTTTCAAGAAAAACCGCGACTTCAAGCAGCGCATGGAGGAACAAGAACAAAACGAGGACGGCGACATCCGTTCGTTCACCTTCCACAAGCACACGCCGTTTGAAGAGAAAAAGCCAAGAAGAAGGATTGATACCGACAAGTACGGAAACGAGAAGGAGGGCAGATACGGAAAAGCCGACCGATTCGAAAAAAGGGAGAAATACGGAAAAAAAGACAGATACGGCAAGTCGGAAGGATACAGCAAACCTGGTCGTTCCAGCTATCCTGCAAAATTCGGAAAGCAAGGCAAATTCGGAAAATCGAGCCGAGATTTTGATAATAAACGCAACCGTTTCGACGATGATGAAGATTAAACACATGCTCATTCTGGCCTTCCTTGTTATACCTCTCGCAGGAAGCGCTCAGAATAACGAACAGGAAAAGCAGAAGGCTGAGAATATTAATGATATGTTATCAGACAAGAAGCAGAAGCTTTCTATGACGCTTGAAGATTTGAACTTCGGCGGAAAGAACTACCATAATATGCAGCCCAAAAACATGTGGCTCACATGGTGGGGCGACCAACTGGTACAGACAGACGTGGAGGAGTGTTATCTCATTGATGTCAAGACGGGAAAGAAGAAACTGCTCTTCACTCTCGATGACATTAACAAATGGGCTGACAGCAATGAAGACGAAAACCGTTATGTG
>JAGBQP010000105.1 GCA_017632825.1 Prevotella sp.
TGCGGAATAATTGCACGTAACGTGTCATTTTTTTCTTACTACCCCCTCAAAATCAGTGGGGTTCGTCTGCATTGACGCAAAAAAAGATTGAAATCTTTTGTTTTGCGCCCGTTTTTTCGTAATTTTGTCCGCAGATTATGAGAAAACTTGCATTACTCTTTGCAGCCATAACGGCGCTCAGCGCCCATGCTGCTCAGCCCAAAGACTCTGTGGACGGTCGATACTTTCGCCTGTTTACACCGCTCACGTTTTATCATTCAGTAGCCAACAACAACCTGCGTCTCAACACACCCGAGGGTGCCGACGACATAGACGAAGCTATTAACCGAGCCCTGCTCAACGTCTATTTGAACCGTCCGGACTTGGTGACCACCACCGATAGTCAGCTTGACGAGTCGGGTTCGTTGCGCGAAGACATTGAAGCTCCCATCGTGCAGGCCGTAGAACTGACCGAGCTGGCAGAGCCCATGCCCGAGGAGCCGCAACTGGTAACAACTGAGGTTGCCGTGACAAAGCCCAAGTTTTGGTCGCGTAAGGCTGATGGTTATCTGCAGTTCATGCAGAACTTCGTAAGCGATAACTGGTACAAGGGTGGCGAGTCCACATACTCGCTGCTTGGCAGTCTGACGGCAGAGGCCAACTACGACAACAAAGGCAAGTGGAAGTGGGATAATAAGCTCGAGGCCAAACTCGGATTTCTGACCGCTAAGTCTGACTCGCTCCATAAGTGGAAATCCAATGAGGACCTGCTGCGTCTCACGTCGAAGGTTGGTTTGCAGGCCACCAAACGTTGGTACTATACGCTTCAGGTGCTGGCGTGGACTCAGTTTACGCGCGGTTTGAAGTCCAACGACCATCGCACCTTCTCTGACTTCTTCTCGCCCTTCAATCTGAACTTTGGTCTCGGTATGGATTATAAGGTGGAGGCGTTCAAAAAGAAGCTCACCGGTACTATCAACCTGTCACCGTTGGCCTTGAACTACCGCTATGTAGGTCGTTCTCAGTTCCCTAACCAGAACTCGGCCATGCCAACCGACTATAGCTGGTTCCCTTCACGTCACGGCTTGGACGAAGACAAGCATTATAAGCTTGATCCCGGTTCGCAGATGACGGCCGACCTCACGTGGAAGCTTTCAGAGACCGTTACTTGGAAGAGTCGTTTCTGGGCCTTTACGTCTTATCATCGTGCCGAGGTGGAGTGGGAGAACACGTTCCAGCTGAAGGTGTCGAAGTACATCACCGCCAATATCTTTCTGTATCCCCGCTTCGATGACGGCAATAGGCGCGATGCCGACCTGGGCTACTGGCAGTTCAAGGAGTACACCTCGTTGGGCGTAAGCTACTCTTTCTAAATGCCACAGTGTACAAAAAAATACTCCATGACTTTTGCGTGATAGTCATGGAGTATTTGTTTTAACTCGTAGCTTTTCGAAAACGTCAACCGTTACTTGGCTTCCTCCATCGTGCCCTCAATGTAGAGGCGGGTCTTTTCGACGATGCCGTTGGTGATGACGGTAATTGACTTCTTGAAGTGTCCGGGGAACTTACCGGTTCCGTTGTATGTTACCTTGATTTCGCCCTTCTCACCTGGCTTCACTGGGTTCTTGGTGTATTCGGGCACTGTGCAACCGCACGAAGCCATAGCCTGGTTGATGACCAGCGGCTTATCGCCAACGTTGGTAAATACAAAAGTACAACTTACCACGGGGTTCTTCTCAGAGAAGTTGCCGAAGCTGTGCGTTGTTTTTTCAAACTTGATTTCTGCGCCTTTCTGGGCTGTGGCCATGGTGATGCCACAGACAAGCAGCAGCGTCATGAGTAGCAGTTTCTTCATAATGCTTGGTTTTTATTCTGTTAATCTGTGGCAAAATTATATATTTTGTGGCAGACTTTCATCGTTTATGTTGATAATTTAATAAAAATTTTATCTTTTCAGCAGTTTATAATACTCTGCGGCTCCCAACAGAAAGCAGCCCGTTCCATAGTCTTCGAAGTCGGGCACCTTGTCATAACTCAGAGGCTGTCCGGCGCTGGGGTCTTTGCCTGTTCCCTGCATCCAACCCAGAAATCCGTCGGGGTGAACGCTCTCTTTTGCCATAGCGGCCCATGCACGGTCGCAGGCTGGACGATAGAGCTTTGCCTTGAGGAATCCTTTCTGAATGCCCCAGGCCATACCATAGAGGAAAAGGGCTGTGCCCGAGGTCTCCGGCATGGCATAATTGGTGGACACGAGGCTGGGGTTCCAGAAGCCGTCTTCGCGCTGACACTTCAGCAGACCGGCAGACATCAGCAAGAAGTCCTTCTTCAGCTCCTTGTAGGCCTTTTCCTTCGGCGACAGCTCGTTCATGCAGCGCACCAGTGCGGCATACACCCAACCGTTGCCGCGGCTCCAGTAGCAGTCCTTGCCATCGGGCTCCTTGTAGGGAGGCACATAGTCGGCATCGCGCCACCACAGTCCGTCTTTCACATTGAACAGTCCACCGCCACACTCGTTGCGGCTCCAGCGATACATCTTCATGGCGTGGTCACGGTACTTCTCGTCACCAGTCAGTTTGTACATTTGCATATAGACGGGCATTGCCATCTGAATGGCGTCAATCCAAGTCCACCAACCGTAGAGCGAGGGCTGTGTACCCTTGGTCTTGGCGGTAGCATTCTTCTTGTCGTTGGGCGTCTGCATCTGGTGCCCCAGGTTGGCTGCCACCTTCGTCAAAATCTCCTCCTGTTGGTTCTCGAGGTAGCGTATCAGGTAGGTCTGTGCACAGCACTGGTCGTCGGCGTCGCACGTGTTGATGCCGTTGCGCGGCGTCCAGTGGTGGAACGTGGCCCAGCGGTCGGTATAGTCGATGTAGCGCTGCTGCGGGTCAATGTCGTTCAGTGCCATCAGTCCCTCGTAGTACACAGCGCGTGTCCACAGACTGGAGGGCCTCACCTTGTTGACATTAGTGGGTAGGGTAGGGTCGCTGTACTTCGCCATGAAGTAGTCGTTGGCCTTTCGTGCCGTGTTGAGTACGTCGTCAGCTGTTGTCTGGGCTGTCATCGTCAGAGCCGATGCGGCCAGCGTCAGTAGTGTTAGTATTCGTTTCATTGTCTTGGTAGATTTAGTTTCTGTGTGCAAAGGTACGAAAATTTCGATTAAGCGAGAACAAAAGGAAAGATTTTCTTTTGTCGAACGTGAGAAATTTATCCA
>JAGBQP010000013.1 GCA_017632825.1 Prevotella sp.
CTGGAGAACACCCGTCGCCGCCTGGAACTGATGTATGCTAACCGCTATACCTGGGAACAGTCGATTGATGGCAACATCATCCATACACGCATTACCATAATAAATAATGAGCAATGAATAAAAATCTCACCTGTATCATCGTTGACGACGAGCCCCTGGCCGTAAAGCTGATGGACTCGTTTGTAGCCAAGACACCCGATCTGGTGCTGCTGGACAGCTTTACCGACTCGGTAGAGGCGATCAATGCCGTGAAAGAGCAGAAACCCGACTTGCTCTTTCTCGATATCCAGATGCCCGACTTGAACGGCATGGAGCTGGCACACATGATTCCTGTCGAGACACGCGTGATATTCACCACAGCCTTCAAAGAGTACGCCTTCGAAAGCTACGAAGTGAAAGCCCTCGACTTCTTGCTCAAGCCCATACGCTACAACAAGTTTCTGGTGGCAGTAGAGAAAGCAAAGGAGTGGTTTTCCATGAGGAATGAGGAGTGTGGAAAGCAGAATGCGGAGTGCGGAGCGAAAACTGAGGACGGCCCACAGAGCCTGTTTGTTCGGGTTGACGGCGAACTGCGCAATATCAACATCAAAGATATCATCTACGTGAATGGCATGAAAGACTATGTGATGTTCTATCTGGAAGGAGAGACCAAGCCACTGATAACCCACATGACGATGAAGGCCGTAGAAGAGATGCTCCCCCCAGAGCGATTCCTGCGCGTACACCGATCATATATTATAGCAGTAGATAAAATCATAAAGATAGACCGCAACGACTGTATCTACATCCACAACGAGATTATTCACGTACCCGATGGCTACCAAGATGCCTTCCATAAATTCCTGGGAACGCGCACAATTAACAAAATGTAACCTTAATCGAAAATATTCGGCAATTTCCTTGGAAGTTACTGAATATTTTCTTATTTTTGCAGTATCAATAATATCATATTGTCATTTAACTAACAAAATAACAACCTTTAAAATACTACGCTATGGAAGTTAATAAAATCATGCAAGACCTGGAGCGCAAGCATCCGGGTGAATTAGAGTATCTGCAGGCCGTTCGTGAAGTTCTTGAGTCTATCAAGGACGTTTACAACCAGCATCCTGAGTTTGAGAAAGCCAAAATCATAGAGCGTATTGTGGAGCCCGAACGTATCGTCACCTTCCGCGTGCCCTGGGTCGACGACAAGGGTGAGGTACAGGTGAACCTCGGCTACCGCGTACAGTTCAACAGCGCCATCGGCCCCTACAAAGGCGGACTGCGCTTCCACCCCAGTGTCAACCTCTCTATTCTGAAGTTCCTGGGGTTCGAGCAGACGTTCAAGAACGCGCTTACCACACTGCCTATGGGTGGTGGCAAGGGCGGCTCCGACTTCTCCATTCGCGGCAAGAGCGACAACGAAGTCATGCACTTCTGTCAAGCCTTTATGACTGAGCTCTATCGTCACATCGGTCCCGATGAGGACGTGCCCGCCGGCGACATCGGCGTAGGAGCCCGTGAGATTGGCTACCTCTTCGGTCAGTATAAGAAGCTCACCCATCAGTTCCAGGGTGTGCTAACAGGTAAGGGTCGTGAGTGGGGCGGCAGCATCCTGCGTCCCGAAGCAACAGGTTATGGTGCCTTGTACTTCGTTCACCAGATGCTCACCGAGCACGGCCTCGACATCAAGGGCAAGACTGTAGCCATCAGCGGCTTCGGCAATGTGGCTTGGGGTGCCGCCAAGAAGGCTACCGAACTTGGTGCCAAGGTCATCACCATCAGCGGTCCCGACGGTTACATCTACGATCCCGCCGGTCTCGACGCCGAGAAGATCGAGTACATGCTGGAGCTGCGTGCTTCAGGCAACGACGTCTGCCAGCCTTATGCTGACGAGTTTGAAGGCTCTGAGTTCTTCGCAGGCAAGAAGCCGTGGGAGCGCAAAGCCGACATCTACCTGCCCTGCGCCACTCAGAACGAGCTCAACGGCGCCGATGCCGACCAGATTTTGGCTCACAAGCCGCTCTGCGTCGCCGAGGTATCCAACATGGGCTGCACAGCCGAAGCTGCAGAGAAATTCATTGCCGCCGGTCAGCTCTTTGCTCCTGGCAAAGCCGTCAACGCCGGTGGCGTTGCCACCAGTGGACTCGAAATGACACAGAACTCTATGCGTCTGTCGTGGACAGCCGACGAGGTTGACCAGCGTCTCCATCAGATTATGGCCGGTATTCACGAGCAGTGCGTCAAGTACGGCAAGGAGCCCAATGGCTACATCAACTATGTCAAAGGTGCCAACGTCGCCGGCTTCATGAAGGTTGCCAAAGCTATGATGGCTCAAGGAATAGTATAGCCTGAGACATCAAAGGTTACCTTTTGAATGGCTCAAGGAATAGTATAACCTGAGACATCACTATTAACAGTCGCCGCTGAGACTCCTGCAGGAATCTCAGCGGCGATATTGATTATTAGACCAATTAGAAAATGAACAATTAATTTGGAGAATAAGATATTTTTACCTATCTTTGCAGCAGAAAGAATATGTTTAACGAAAAGACCATCAACAAACACCTGTTACGCATAGTCATGCTGTGCGCCGTTTTATTGATGTCTGTAACGGTTACCGCACAGATGCAGACCGGCAAGGCTTCGTTCTATGCCAAGAACCTCTCTGGCCGTAAGACGGCAAGCGGCGAACGGCTGCACAAAGACTCTCTGACGTGTGCCCACCGCAGCTACCCCTTCGGCACACTGCTGCGTGTCACCAACGTACTCAACGGTCGAAAGGTCATCGTGCGCGTCAACGACCGCGGTCCCTTTCACAAAGGCCGTATCATCGACCTCTCGTGGGGAGCTGCTAAGGAGCTGGGCATGATTGCCCAGGGCATTGCCTCCGTGACGGTCGAGAAAATGGACGAACTGAATATTCCATTCAAGCCTCAAGAGGATATCTTACCGAAACTCGAACTCGACGTTGCCGACATCGTGGAAGATACCGTCACCACTATTCCCAAGTGGAGACGATAATGGTTGCTGAATGGTTTTTGAAAGCATTTCAAATTTTGATATGAACGAAATAAAGTGTCCCAACTGCGGGAAAGTGTTTTCTGTGGATGAAGCAAGCTATGCTTCGGTGGTTAATCAGGTAAGAACGCTGGAGTTCCAGACGGATGTGGAACGTCGTGTGAAGGAGATTGAGAAGCAGCAGGAACTGCTGCGGCAATCGGACAAGCTACAGGCAGAGCAGGGTTTCCAGAAGCGAATCAACGAGATAGAACATCAAATAGCCGAACGCGACGCCGAGATAGCCAGCCTGAAAGAACAGGTGAAAAATGCGGGTATAGCCAGACAGGCGGAGTTCGACAAGCAGATGGCCGTCAAAGAGAGCGAGATAGCGAAACTGAAAGGCGAGGTCACACTGAATCAGGACAAGATAGAGGTCGCCGTGCTGAAGGAGCAGAACAAGGCTAACGAGATCATACAACAGAAAAACGGCGAAATTCTATCGTGGAAGGAAAGACTGGAGACGGAGAAGATGGACTCGCTGCGCCGCGAGCAGGGACTTCGTCAGGGGTACGAGCAGCAGCTGAAACAGCAGCAAGAACTGATAGACTACTACAAGGACATGAAAACGCGTTTGTCCACCAAGATGATTGGCGAGACCTTGGAGATTCACTGTTCGACACAGTTCAACCAAATGATGCGTTCGATGCTGCCAAATGCCTACTTCGAGAAAGATAACGACGCATCGGGAGGCAGTAAGGGCGACTTTATCTTCCGTGACTTTGCGCCTGACGGTACGGAGTATGTATCCATCATGTTTGAAATGAAAAATGAGGCCGACGAAACGGCAACCAAGCATAAGAACGAGGACTTCTTCAAGAAGCTCGATGCTGACAGGACTGCCAAGGGCTGCGAATTTGCCGTTTTAGTATCACTGCTTGAGCCCGACAACGACCTCTATAACGGTGGTATCGTAGATGTGTCGTACAAGTACGACAAGATGTATGTCATCCGACCACAGTTCTTCTTGCCCATCATTTCGCTGCTCGTACAGACATCGAAGAAAAGTCTGGCGTACAAGCAGCAGTTAACTATAGCACAAAGTCAGTCCGTAGATGTGACGAACTTCGAGAACCAACTGCTGGACTTCCAGGAGAAATTCGGGAAGAACTACCGTCTGGCCAGCGAGAAGTTCAAAACGGCCATCGACGAGATAGACAAATCGATTCTGCATCTTCAGAAGATTAAAGACGCTCTGATTGGCAGTGAGAACAACCTGCGTCTGGCCAACGACAAGGCTGAGGCGCTGACCATTAAAAAGCTGACTCGCAACAATCCGACCATGAAAGCGAAGTTTGATGAAGCCAGAAACATAGCGACTGACTGAAACGAGCCGTCAGCAACTCAGCGTCATTAAAAGTAAACAAGTTGTTTTACGTTATCGTGTGGCACCCGCAACATCGTGGGAACGCCTCAGTAACCGTAAAACAACTTGTTTGTATGTGATAAGACCGTCGGACAAGCGACGGGACGATTTATTTCTCGTTCGTATCAATCAGCTTCCAACAGCAGGCAGCCAGTGCGCCGCCCACCAACGGGCCTACAATGAACACCCAGAGCTGCTCCAGAGCTGCGCCTTGCTCGAACAGGGCGGGACCAATAGAACGGGCGGGGTTGACACTCGTACCAGTGAAGTTGATGCCCACCAGATGAATCAGTATCAGCGACAGGCCGATGGCCAGACCGGCAAAGTTGTTAGTTGCGCCGTTGGTCTTAGCCGTAGCACCGAGGACAACCATCACAAAGATGAACGTCAGGATGATCTCGGCCAGCAGACCGTTCACGATATTTTCAGAAGCACAGGCATTGGCTCCTGTAGCCGTACCGCGTGCCAGTCCTGGATCAGTCGATACTAGCAAAGCCAGCAAAGCTGCAGCAACAATACCGCCGATAACCTGGAAGAGCATATACATACTGGCTTCCTTGCCGTTCATGCGTCCGCTGAGGAATACGCCCAGTGTAATAGCAGGATTGATGTGACAGCCAGAAATACCGCCGATGGTGTAGGCCATAGCAATAACAGCCAAGCCAAAGGCAAAAGCAGTTCCCACAACAGAAGCGGTGTCAACACCACAATTCAGGCTGACGGCAGCACCGCAGCCAAGAAACGTCAGCACAAACGTGCCAAACAGTTCAGCAAAGTACTTTTTCATAAGCGTTAGTGTTTAGTTGATTGATAGTTAAAGGTTTTGCATGCAAAAAACGCTTACCAGGGCAACGTGTCATCACCCCCGTTGTTAGGGTCGTAGCCACTACCGTCGTCCTGCTGTTTCGACTGTGTACGCTGTCTGACAGTTGTCTGGCGCTGCTGCTGACGCTGATAGGCACGTTCTTCAGCCTCACGCTCGGCCTTCTTGTCGGCAGCCTTACCGACGGCGGCGCCAATGGCGGCACCTCCAGCCATACCAACAATCTGACCAACGTTACTGCCCCGCCAGCCGCCAGCAATACCGCCGATGGCAGAACCGAGAACAGAACCAAGCTGGGCACCGGTGTAAGCGCCGGCTCCTTCGTAGCTTCCACAACTGCTGAGTAGCAGTGCAGCGGCAAACGTACAGGTCATCAATTTCTTCATATCGCGTAACGGTTTGATTGTTTCTCGGTGCAAAGATAATCATTTATCTCGAACGACCAAACGGATTTTCCCTAAATTGATGTAGGCAATTCCCTATTTCGGGAAACAGAAACTGCGACGGCCTGTTGCAAGGAAGCCAAAGCGGTCGGTAGCCTCAACCTCGACGGTGTGGGCACCGCTACTGGCAGCCACAGGCAGCTGGAGTGTCCAAAGCTGGCCGGAGGCACGGTGACGCAGAGGGTTCAAGCGGTTATATTTAGTAGGATATATGTGCTGAAGATTTTGCTCACGGGCACGGGCAACATTAGGATCGACAAGGGCCTGCTTCTGGCACACCTGCCACTCGCCGCCATCAATGCGGCAACGCACCTGTGTGCTGTCGCAACCGCCCCAGACGGTCATCATGAGAAGTCCTTCGGGCAGCTCCTTCATATCGCGCAGGTGCTGGTCAAGACTGTCGATACCAGTGACGTGGATATTCATCTGACGGTCGGCATCGAGACCCACAGCCTTACAGCGAACGGTATAGCGGGTGTCGTCGAAGTCGAGTACAAAATAGTTACGTGGAGTACCTTCCTGTTGCAAGGCCGAAGGAACACCGTCGGACTCTTTCTCACCTACCCACCAGAAACCACAGGCGGCACCGGCACCAAGTTCATGAATACGGACTCCACGCCCCTCGTGAAAGAAGCGGGCAACGGAGTGCATGTGACCGCTGAGCACAAGAACATCTCCCCTACCCTCAACAAGACTGATAAGTTCGGCTGCATTGGCCGTATGAGCCAAAGGAACATGCATACTGAGGACGATGAGACGGTCGGCAGGCACATGCTGCAGGTCCTGACGTACAAAACGGAGCTGACGCTCGGAGAAACGGCCTTTATAGCCACGGGCACCATCGGGATAGACGTTGTTAAGCACCACGAAATGGCAGCGTCCCTCATTGAATGCATACATATCGGCACCGAAGACCGTGTTATAGCTACGCGTCTGTCGCCAGGCCACCGTATCGACATCGCGGTCATGATTGCCAAGAACGGTCCATGACTGCTGCGGCAACTGCTCCATGAGGCGGCGCATGTCGGGATAGAGCGAAAGATTATTATTGACAAGGTCACCAAGGAATATATTAAGCGTGGTAGTCGCTGATGCATGGCGGGTGGCGGGCGACGGAAGGAGTTCGGGCCACAGCGTACGGGTTGCGTAGTCGAGCTCCTGATAATTGCTGACCTGCACGTCACCTATCGCATTGAGGCGGAAGCGACGATTGACGGATTTACGCGTCAAGGGGAAATTGACAACCGACTGCTGATCGGCATAGTGGAATCCAGCGTTGACAACACGGCTCGCTGCCAGCGTATAGTCGGGCGGCAGAATGGGAAAGACGGAGCTGCCTTCGACTACGGGCAGACTGTAACGGCCCTGCCTGTCTGTGACGACAATGGTGTCGCCGTTGCTGACGGGAATGCCACGCAGTCCTTTCTCGCCCTTATCCTGCAGGCCGTTACCATTGCGGTCATCAAAAAGACTGCCGCTAACTGTAGTAGATTGTGTATGAAGACTGGCATGAGAAGGCGGCAAAAGAACGGCCTTGACCTCATAAGCATCGCGGATGACGTGATGGGCATAAGCAACGAGCGTGTCGATTGACATCTGACGGACCACATCGGCGTATCGTCTGAACCAGGTCCAGTCTTCCTGATTGTTATAGACAGCATTGCGCACCCACGAAGTCCAATAGCTGGTCTGCTGAAGCTGGAGAGTATGGTCTTTCAGCAGGTTCTCCTTGACATCGTCAAGATAGGAGGCATATCGCTGAGGTTGTGTATAGAATTGCTGCAACTCATCGTGGGTAGCTTGTATAAGAACATCGACATCGGCTGGCTGGCAAACGAAAGCGATGGTGGCACGACTCAAATAGGTGGGATAACGGCCTGAAGCAACGGAGGCACTGACACTATAGACCTTACCCATATCCTCGCGCAACCGTTTAAGCAGGGCTGAACGGAGAATGGACTTCAAGGCCGAGGCATAGATTTCCTGACGTTGCAGATTGCCCTGGGGACGATCCTGCTGAAAAGTCAGCGTGACGGTAGCCTTCTGCTGGTCGTAGGTGGGGCCGATAAACTCTGTGTAGCGGTGGGGAATCTGACGGGCAGGCACAACCCATGTGGTGTCGGGTTGCCCGGCAGGCAGACCACCTATATAAGTACTGATGTAAGAACGCACGTCGTCAAGGTCGCAATCGCCCATGATGACAAACGTGAAGCCCGTGGCAGGGCCATAGAAACGATGGTGAAGTGCCAACATGTCGGCGGGCCTCACCTCGCGATCGATGATTTTATCGGTCATCACGCTGTTGGTATAGTTACGACCGCCAATGAGCCAGCCGAGTTCGCGATTGAAGATATCGGAGGGTGTCTCGGTCTTCGTGAGATAGTTTTCCTTGAGTTTGTCGATGGTGAGGCGGCAGACGGCTGTGTCGAGGCGAGGCTGTGTCCACCGTAGCCACAGAAGTTGGAACATGGTCTCCATATCCTGCAGATGGGCAGAGCCGGCGACACCGGTGCGCAGCTTATCGACCAGTAGACGAACAGAAGCGGTATTGCCCGTGAGATAGTGGCTCAGGGCCTCGCGCGAGAAATCGCCGGCGCCGCTCAGGCTGATAATGCCTGGAGCTACTACACCCGTGAAATAGTGAAGACTGTCAACACCATACTGTCCACCCTTGCGGAAAGCAGAGAGCGTCAGACGGTCGTGTTCGGTATCGCTACGACGGAAAATGACACGAGCACCATTGTCGAGACGCAGGTCAACGGCTCCTATCTCGGGAATGGGCTGCTCGCTGACAATATGGTCGGCAGGCTCGAGCGTCGTCAACTGTTCAGGCACGTCGGTATAGTGCCAATAGCGGGCAACAGGCTGGTGGCGATAGGTCGTGATGAGCAGCCGCAAATCGTCCTCATCGGACACCTCCTGAGCTACCTCTTCGCCACCACGCAGCAGGATATGCTGGGGACGGGACACGAACGTGGTCTGAATGAGCTGCAGTAACGACAGCGAGTCGATAGTGGGCAGATAGCGCTCCATGAGTGCCAGTTCGGTCTCACGCGAAATAAAGCGATTGCCTTCATAATAGTCGGCATAGATCTCATCCATCAGACTGACTGAGCGAACATTCCGACCGGCACTGGTCACTTTGTTGCGCATGGAGCTGAGTACGGCTTTCTTGGCACGGGCTATCTCAGACTGGGTGAAACCATAGCGGAAAATCTGCTGCTGATGGGTGATAAAGTCGGCAATACCTTTACGCAAACGTCCCTTGACAAGCTCGACGGAAGCATCGGTAACGCCGGTAGCGCCGAGAAAACGGGAGTACTGGATACTGCCTTTGGCATAGGCTGGATTGTCGAATGACAAAGCGGCAAAACGCGCCTTCATCAGACGGTTGACGAGACTACGCTCCAAATACTGGCGGTAGTCGTCGGCGGTCTGAACGGCTGGCGGCTGCGGCAGCAACATCAGCATATCGAGTTCGGTAGTCTTGACACCGGGAGCCGTAGCAATGGTGAAGGCCTCTGCCGTGTATTCGGGAATCGTAGGAACAACAGAAGGAACCGGCTTGTCAGATTTCCCCGTCATACCGGAGAACTTCTCACGAATGTGGCGCTCCATCTGGGTAGCATCGACATCGCCAACGACTGCAAGGGCCATAAGCTCTGGCCGGTACCATTGTTCGTAATACTGCCGGATGGTCTCTGGCGAAGCATGACGAATAATGGCGGTGTCGCCAATGGTGATGCGGCGATCGTAGATGGAACCATTCAGAATCTCGCGGACAAGGCGCATGGAATTATCAGTCTGCGTGCCGCCACGCGACAGCCACTCTGACAGAATGACGCCACGTTCCTTCTCGACCTCGGCAGGGTCAATGGTCAGCCCACAGGCCCAGTCGGCGAGGATGGTTAGCGTCGAATCGACCATCAATGGGTCTGTGCAAGGTAGCTGCAGCTTATAGACGGTCTCGTTGAATGATGTATGGGCGTTCAGATCCTTGCCGAACTTAGCTCCTTTAGACTCCAGGAAACGGACAATGCCGTCGCCAGGGAAATGTTTAGTTCCGTTGAAAGCCAGATGCTCGAGGAAATGGGCCAGTCCCTGCTGGTCATCGCGCTCGTTAACGGAGCCCGACTTGACAAACAGACGATAGACGGCCTCACCCCGAGGTGTCTGGTTGGGATATATATAATAGGTCAGTCCATTCTTCAAACGCCCCATGCGCAACTGAGGGTCACGGGACAAAAGCTGTGCTGATGCCAGTAATGGCATCAGCAACAGCAAAATGTTAATGATAACTCTGTTTCTCATCATAGGGTGTCAAAGC
>JAGBQP010000106.1 GCA_017632825.1 Prevotella sp.
AATCCGTTCTCACTCGACTCTAAGGAGCCCAACTGGGAGAACTTCCACGACTTCCTGCTCGGTGAGGTTCGTTACCTCTCTGTCAAGAAGGCTTATCCCAACGAGGCCGAAGAGCTCTTCGCCGAGGCACAGCGCATGGCTCAGCTCCGTTACAAGAGCTACATCCGCAAGTCTCAGGAGAACTGGGAGGATTAATGAGCGTAATGCCAAGTTTACTTGAGCATTACCGAATGTTCGACCAGTCATGAATATTCATAACTGGGAGGATTAATTCTCTGATTATCAATAGTAAAAGAGCACTCGAATCATCGGGTGCTCTTTTTGTTTGTAATCATTACTTTCTGTATTTAGACTCAACAAATTAACTTAATATTCGTATTGTCATGATATGTTTTTTCTCATTATTTCAGGCAAAGACGAAAAAATAATCATGAAAGATGTATATGTTCTTCCAAAATTTCTTATATTTGCACCCGTATAAACTAATACCTAAAGCTATATGACGAGATTTGAACTGATTCAATTGCCTTATGCTCCTAATGCATTGGAGCCTGTGATTAGTGCCGAGACGATAGGCTTCCACTACGGGAAGCATCTGCAGGCATACGTGAACAACCTCAACGGATTGCTGCCAGGCAGTGGTTTCGAAGATTCAACGCTCGAAGAGATTGTGTGCAAAAGTGATGGAGGCATCTTTAATAATGCAGGACAAATTCTGAACCATAATCTGTATTTCACCCAGTTCCACGCCCCTCAGCCGGATAATGCGCCAACGGGAAAGATTGGAGAGGCCTTCAACCAGCAGTTTGGCTCGTTTGAGGCATTCAAGGAAGAGTTCGTGAAGAAGGGCGCTACGCTCTTCGGCTCTGGTTGGGTGTGGCTGTCGGCAGACCGTGACGGCAAACTCGTTATCACTCAGGAGCAGAACGCTGGCAATCCACTGACGAAAGGCCTCACGCCACTGCTTACGTTTGACGTGTGGGAGCACGCCTACTATCTGGACTACCAGAACCGTCGTCCTGACCATCTGGCTGCACTCTGGCAGCTCATAGACTGGGACGAAGTCAATCGCCGATTAGGTTAGAAGTCTGTTACATCATTTTTCGCCGCTTGATTGGGAAAGCCTATCAAGCGGCGAAATGATTTTGCAAAAACACCTAACCACCTAACCCAACAGGGCTGAAACACCGATGTACAGGGCGTTTGAAAGGGGTTAGGTGTTTTGAAACACCTAACCCAGAGGTACCCCTTTTTGCTAATGACCTAACCCTTTGAGAACATCGGTTTCTTCATCATCGGACAGTCATGAAAGAATCACCGACTTTGATGATGCTTATAGAGGGTGGGGTAGATGATGGGTTAGGTGTTAGGTAGGTGTTTGGCAAAGAGGTAACCCACCTGAAAGCCTTTGTACATCGGTGTTTCAGCCCTGTTGGGTTAGGTGGTTAGGTGTTTTTCGAGATTTGTCTGCGTAGCGCGAGCTCCCAAAATACGAAACATCAAAAAGAAGAAGTGCCACGAGGGTGACACGGGAAATAAAAAATACTCCATGACTTTTGTTCGAAAGTCATGGAGTATTTCTCAAAACTCATGGAGTTTTATTCAAAACTCGTGGAGATCTATTTTATAAATAAGGTGTGGCTCGGTAGCTTAGTAGCTGCGGGCAATGATGACGCGGGCCTTTGAGGGCTTGCCGCTCACCATATCGACACCAGGCGTCTGCTCTACGCCGAAGGGCACACAGCGGATGGTAGCCTGCGTCTCTTCCTTAATCTTGGCCTCGGTCTCGGCAGTACCGTCCCAGTGGCAGAGGAAGAAACCGCCGTCCTTGACGCGCTCCTTGAACTCCTCGTAGTTGTCGCACTCGTAGATGCGGGCATCGCGGTAGGCGCGAGCCTTCTCGAAGATGTTCTTCTGGATATCCTCCAGCAGCTGCTCAACATATTCGGCAATTCCCTCGATGCTGCGTGTCTCCTTCTCCAGAGTATCGCGGCGCATCACCTCGATGGTGCCGTTCTCCAAGTCGCGTGCACCCAGCACAAGACGTACGGGAACACCCTTCAGCTCGTAGTCAGCAAACTTAAAGCCGGGACGCTTGTTGTCGGCATCGTCAAACTTCACGGTGATGCCCTTAGCACGCAGGGCCTCGATGATGGGCGTCACCTCCTTGTTGACCAGCTCCATCTGCTCGGGCTTGGTAGCAATGGGGATGATAACCACCTGGATGGGAGCCAGCTTCGGCGGCAGCACCAGACCGTTGTCGTCGCTATGAGTCATGATGAGTGCACCGATGAGTCGGGTTGATACGCCCCATGATGTGGCCCATACATACTCGGGCTTGTTCTCCTTATTAAGATAGGTAACCTCGAAAGCCTTGGCGAAGTTCTGTCCAAGGAAGTGCGATGTACCTGACTGCAGCGCCTTACCGTCCTGCATCATGGCCTCGATGGTGTAAGTGTCCAGCGCACCGGCAAAGCGCTCGGTCTCGCTCTTCACACCCTGCACAACAGGCACAGCCATCCACTCCTCAGCAAACTTGGCATAGACCTTCAGCATCTTCTGTGCTTCGGCTTCGGCCTCCTCGCGGGTTGCATGGGCTGTATGACCTTCCTGCCACAGAAACTCCGATGTGCGCAGGAACGGACGAGTACGCATCTCCCAACGCATGACGTTACACCACTGATTGCACATCAGAGGCAGGTCGCGCCAAGAGTGAATCCAGTTCTTATAGGTATTCCAGATGATAGTCTCTGAAGTAGGACGGACAATCAGCTCTTCCTCGAGCTTGGCAGAGGGGTCCACCTCAACGCCGCTCTTGTCCTCCTTGGCACGCAGACGGTAGTGGGTCACCACAGCACACTCCTTGGCAAAGCCCTCCACGTGCTCTGCCTCACGGCTGAGGAACGATTTCGGGATGAGCAGGGGGAAATAGGCGTTCTGTGCCCCCGTCTCCTTGAACATCTTATCGAGCTGCTGCTGCATCTTCTCCCAGATGGCATAACCATAGGGCTTGATGACCATACATCCACGGACAGCCGACTGCTCAGCGAGGTCGGCTTTCACCACAAGGTCGTTGAACCACTGTGAGTAGTTTTCGGCCCTTTTTGTTAATTCTTTTAATTCTTTTGCCATATTTTTTCTTTATTTTCTTAAATTTTGCTGCAAAGGTACGAAATAATTCATAATTCGCAATTCATAATTCATAATTATTTTCTATCTTTGCACGCAGAATCACATCGTTTAACAATTTTAATAACTAAGATTATGAAAAGTATCAAAGTATTGGCTGTCGCTCTGTGCGCCGGCATCGTGATGACAGGTTGTAATAACTTGGCAAAGGGTACTGCTATCGGTGCTGCCGGTGGTGCTGCTCTGGGTGCTATCATTGGTAAGATTGCTGGTAACACGGCTGTTGGTGCTGCCGTTGGTACGGCTGTAGGTGCAGGAACAGGTGCTATCATTGGTAAGCATATGGACAAGGTAAAGGCTCAGGCTCAGGCTGTTGAGAATGCTAAGGTACAGGAGATTGAGGATGCTAACGGCTTCAAGGGCGTTAAGGTGACCTTCGATAGCGGTATTCTCTTCGCTACCAACTCTTCATCGCTGTCTGCTGCTTCTGCCAACTGCATTTCTCAGATTGCCAACGTGTTGAACCAGAATAAGGATGTTGACGTAGCCATCTTCGGTCATACTGACAGCACTGGTTCTGACGCCATCAACGATCCTCTGTCGCTGAAGCGTGCTCAGGCTGTTGAGAAGAGCCTGAAGTCAAAGGGCGTTTCTACCATCAAGCGTGTTGAGGGCCAGGGCTCACACAACCCCGTTGCCGACAACTCTACAGCTGAGGGTAAGAAGCAGAACCGCCGTGTGGAGGTTTACATGTATGCCAGCGAGGCTATGATTAAGGCTGCCGACGCCGGTACACTGAACTAATGCTGAATGGCTGCTGACTGTTGACAGTTAACGGCTTATACATTATTAGCTGGTAATAAGAATTTGAAACTCTTCAAGAAAATATTAAAATGGATCGTGGTGGCATTTTTTGCCTCCACGATTCTTTCTGTTATTCTCTACCGCTTTGTTCCTGTTGTGCTGACGCCAATGATGGTTCTGCGCTGCGTACAACAGCTGAAGGAGGGTAGAGAGCTGAAGCTGAGCCACCATTGGGTGCCGCTCGAACGCATATCGGTTGATATGCCTGCGGCAGTGATGGCAGGCGAGGATGCCCGTTTCCTGGACCATCATGGTTTCGACTTCAACGCCATTGTCAATGCTGCAGAGCGAAACCACAAGCACCCCGAGAAGCGCAAGCTGGGTGCTTCGACCATCTCGCAGCAGACCGCCAAGAACGTGTTCCTTTGGCCCGGCCGCTCATGGTTGCGCAAGGGTTTTGAAGTCTATTTCACAGGACTCATCGAACTGTTCTGGTCAAAGCAGCGCATCATGGAGGTCTATCTGAACTCTATCGAGATGGGCGATGGTATCTACGGTGCCGATGCCGTAGCCCAGGAGCATTTCGGCGTGACCGCCAGTCAGCTGACGCGCAGTCAGTGTGCGCTTGTGGCAGCTACGCTACCCAATCCGCGCCGTTTCAGTTCCAAGCATCCCAGCGCCTATATGAGGAAGCGTCAGAACAAGATTCTGCACGAGATGCGTTTCGTTAAGAAGTTCCCGAAACGCGGTGAGGATAAGTAGTCTTTAGCGGGTGTAACGAATGGTTTATTCAGTCACGGTAAATCCATGACAATAAACTGTTTATCCACCTAATAGAGAAGCGGAACCAGCGGAAAGTGCTGACGGGTTTGCCGCCAAAACGCAGGATGAATTCACGATAGGGATTGCGACGGAACGGCAAGCCCACGTCCAGGAAGAAAATGTGGTCGAAACCGCGCCGGTGACACTCCTTGATGGTGTGCCAGATGGTGAGTACGTCGGGATGCAGATAGGCATAGGACTTGCGGCGGTAGGCTGCATACCACAGATAGGCATTGCGCTCGCTGTAGGCTATCGCCGAGCAGCCAATCACGTGTTTTTTGTAGCACGTAATGTAGAGTC
>JAGBQP010000107.1 GCA_017632825.1 Prevotella sp.
TCAAAGAAAGGAGATTGACGCGTAAAAGGCTGTGCAGCTGTGTCGAGACACGTATTGATGCCGCGGCGGTGAGCCTCCTCAAATAAGGCGATGAGGAAATCAATCTGCAACAGGGCTTCGCCTCCGCTCGCGGTGATACCACCATCGGGTCCCCAATAGCTGCGGTAGCGCTCGGCACGATCGAGGAGTTCCTCGACGGTAGCAGTGGTGCAAGACAAGTTTGAGGACGTTTTCGTGGACTGTTCGGAGCAGGATAATCTCCAAGTATCAGGATTGTGGCAATAGCGACAACGCATGTGGCAGCCCTGCAAGAATATCAGAAACCGAATCCCCGGCCCGTCAACGGAGCCGAAGGATTCGGTGGAATGAATGTTGCCTTTGCTAGTCATACCTAAGTAGTACTATAGATACGAGGATTGTCAGGAGACCTTACAGACGGTCATGGCACTGGCGTGCAATCACGTCCTCCTGCTGCTCGCGCGTCAGATCAATGAACTTAACGGCATAGCCAGACACACGAATGGTGAAGTTGGCGTACTCTGGCTTCTCAGGATGTTCCATAGCATCGCGCAGCTTGTCAATGCCAAACACGTTGACGTTCAAGTGGTGAGCACCACGGCTGAAGTAACCGTCCATAACCCGTTCAAGAGTCTTGGCACGCTCCTCGTCATTATGGCCGAGAGCCTCGGGGGCGATTGTCTGGGTGTTTGAAATACCATCCAATGCATATTCGTATGGAATCTTAGCTACAGAGTTGAGAGATGCCAGCAGACCATTCTTCTCTGCACCATAACTGGGGTTGGCACCAGGAGAGAGCGGTGTTCCAGCACGGCGTCCGTCAGGCAGATTGCCCGTGTACTTACCATAAACCACGTTTGAAGTAATGGTGAGAATCGATGTCGTGGGCTCAGAATCGCGATAAGTGTGGTGACGCTTAATCTTAGCCAGGAAGGTCTTCAGCACCCATACTGCCACCTCGTCGGCGCGGTCGTCATCGTTGCCATAGCGCGGGAAATCACCCTCGACTTTGTAGTCGACATTGAAGCCCGTTTCATCACGGATAATCTTGACCTTAGCATATTTAACGGCGCAGATAGAATCGACAACGTGAGAGAAGCCGGCTATACCAGTAGCGAAGGTGCGGCGCACATCGGTATCAATAAGGGCCATCTCGGCAGCCTCATAGAAGTACTTGTCGTGCATGTAATGAATCAGGTTCAATGTGTTGACGTAGATATCAGCCAACCACTCCAGCATATCGCGGAAACGAGGTTCCAGCTCTTCCCATGTGAGGTATTCGCTGGTAATGGGGCGGAACTTGGGACCGCATTGCTCGCGAGTTTTAGCATCGACACCGCCGTTGATGGCATAAAGCAGCGTCTTGGCCATATTGGCGCGAGCACCAAAGAACTGCATTTCTTTACCCGTCTGTGTGGCACTAACACAGCAGCAGATGCTGTAGTCATCACCCCATACGGGACGCATCACATCGTCGTTCTCATACTGAATAGAGCTGGTTTTAACAGATATCATTGATGCGTAGTGCTTGAAAGTCTCAGGCAAACGCGGCGAATACAATACGGTGAGATTGGGTTCGGGTGAAGGACCCATATTCTCCAATGTGTGGAGGAAGCGGTAGCAGTTCTTGGTTACCATGTGGCGACCGTCCTGGCCCAATCCGCCGACCTCGAGAGTAGCCCAGACGGGATCACCGCTGAAAATCTCGTTGTAGGAAGGAATACGGGCAAACTTTACCATACGGAACTTCATGACTAAGTGGTCAATCAGCTCCTGAGCCTCGCTCTCGCTGAGAGTACCCTCCTGCATATCGCGAGTTATATAGATGTCGAGGAATGTTGACACACGGCCAACAGACATGGCGGCACCGTTCTGCGTCTTGATGGCAGCCAGATAGCCGAAGTATAACCACTGTACTGCCTCACGAGCGTTTTGTGCAGGCTGAGAAATGTCAAAACCATAAATCTTAGCCATGGCCTTCATCTCTTTCAGAGCCTTGATTTGCATGGAAATCTCCTCGCGCAGACGGATAATGTCTTCACTCATCTGACGCTTGCCGCAATTGTACTTGTCGATTTCCTTCTGCTCAATCAGAAAGTCGATACCATAGAGGGCTACACGACGATAGTCGCCTACAATACGACCGCGGCCGTAGGTGTCTGGCAGACCTGTTAAGATATGGTTGTGGCGCACGCGCTTCATCTCGTCGGTGTAGGCATCGAACACACCCTCGTTGTGAGTCTTGCAGTACTGTGTGAATATCTCGTGCAGCTTTTCGCTGGGCTGATAACCGTACGTTGTACAAGCCTGTTCTGCCATTTTAATACCGCCGTAAGGCATGAAAGCACGCTTTAAAGGCTTGTCTGTTTGCAAGCCAACGACCTTCTCAAGATCTTTCATGCTCTCATCAATGTAGCCAGGGCCGTAAGCCGTCATGCTCGACACAATGTCGGTTTCCATGTCCAGTACGCCGCCTTTGGCACGTTCTTCTTTCTGAAGTTCCTGTAGGCGCTCCCACAGTTTGTTGGTGGCCTCTGTTGGTGCTGTCAGGAATGACTCGTCGCCATCATAAGCCGTGTAGTTATTCTGAATAAAATCTCTTAGATTGACCTCTTCGGTCCATTTGGTTCCCTTAAAACCACGCCATTCGTTACGCATAAATATACAAGAATTTAAAGAAAAAATTTTCGGGGTGCAAAGGTAATACTTTTTTTCCTAAAATCAAAATTTTATGTAGTCCATAATGGTCAATTATCTTACTTTATTGACTAAAATCGGTAATCGATTATTTCTTCTTGGTTTCTTTTGCTTCGCGTTTTATCTTTTTGAACCCAGCATTATTCTTATCAACATAAGTCTTATCTGCATCGTACTCAATGGTGACCGTTTTGGATTACAAGTCGGTCTTGATGGATTTGATGCCTTTTTCGAAGCGAATGTTGTTCTTGATGTTTTTCTCGCAGTTGTCGCAATGCATCTCTGGTGTAGTCTTCTGTACAACAGTCAAGGCGTAATTTCAGAAAGTCATGCTCTGACGGTTGAATTTTCGAGAAAATTCAGGCAAAAGTCATGGCGTATTTTTTTTAATTCATGCAATTTTTAGAGATAGTGAAGGATGAAAGATGAAGGATGAAAGATAAAAATTAAAAAGTTTCACGCGTACCGCACGCGCACAGTACGCGCGAAGTTTTTGAAAAACCATCTTTCAGCCTTCAGCCTTCAGCCATTACATGGAGCACGGCCATCTTATCCGCGATGCGCAGAACCAGCGGCGGGCAAAGTTGTTAAACAGTATTTTCTTCCTACGTCTATTCATACTGCAAAGATACAAATTTCCTGAGGCTTCATTGCGCCAGCATGTTGGTGCAATTGTTAACCGTATTAATGAAGATTACGGGAAATTAACTACACCAAGAGTGCACAGTTCCTGAACAAAGCACCCAAAGCAGGCAACGCCAGAGTAAACCAACGAACGAGCAGAAGCCAGCGCCCAGATTAAGGGCGCTGGCTTCTTATTAATTGAGTGATATGCTTTGTTATTTCAGAATAATTCATTACTTTTGCAGCGATGAAAGCGAAGCACATCATTTTTCTTCTGCTGCTGGCCCTTTGCAGCTGCACGTCCGAGACCACGCGGACGGAGATGGACCGTCTGCTTGACAGAGCAGACAGTTTGAACCGCGCATTTGTTCCCCTCACCAACGGTCTTGACTCACAGCTTCGTGTAGCAACAAAGTACTACGACCATCATGGAACCAGCAATGAGCAGATGCGTGCCTACTATCTGCTGGGCTGTGCCTACCGCGACATGGGCGAGGCTCCCGCCGCCCTTCAGAGCTATCAGGATGCTGTCGACCGCGCCGATACCACGAGTGCCGACTGCGACATGAAGCGGCTGATGAGTGTCTACGGACAGATGGCAGAATTGTTTCATGCCCAGAATCTGCCAACGGAAGAGATTCGTATAGCCAAACTATATGGACAACTTGCATTAAAAGAGAAAGACACGTTGGATTATATTCGCAATATAGAGCTAATGTACAAACCCTATTATCTGATAAATGATTCTGCCCAAATGTTTCAGGTTCTTAAGGAAGCGCAGAGTCTGTATTTAGACCATGGGTACATAAAGGAAGCGAAAAGTATGAATGCATTATTGGCTTTTCATCAGATACAAAACGGAAATATGGCGGAAGTTGGAAGGCTATTAAGTGTATTTGAAGAAGAGTCCGGCTTGTTTGATAAAGAAGGTAATATAACAGGAGGTCGCGAATATTACTATTTTATAAAAGGTCAGTATTGCCAGAAGAAAGATAATCTCGCTGAGGCAGAACATTATTATAGGATACTTTTACTCAAAGGAAAAGAATTACTAGGTTATAAAGCCCTCTTGTCTTTATATACTCAAAAGTCCGACATTGATTCTGTCAAGAAGTACGCACTTCTTTACGAAATGGCTATGGACTCACTCCAAGACAATATTCAGACAGATGCACTTCTGAAGACCTCGAAGCTATATAACTATCAACGTTTCAAAGAGAAGGCTGAGAAGGAAGAGCAACAGGCCAGACAGGCTCGAAATCGTCTGTGGAACGGGAGCATCCTTGTTGCCCTCGTATTTGCGGTCTGTATGCTATACGCATACCAATATCGGAAGAGAAAGAAAGAAGAAATCGTCCGACTCTATTCTGATTATTTGGCCGTCCTTTCAAAATATAACAAGTCAACAGACGAATTACGACTGATGAAGGAGGACACCAAGCAGTACGAGGACGCCAAGCAGAAGGACTTGGAAATGATGCGATGCCAGTTGACAACGTACAAAGAACAACTCGCCTCCTACAAAGACCAGTTGGATAGCATGAAGACCAGCGAGATTCTTTCCGCTTTCTCGCGTTCCGATATTGTTATGTCCTTCCGCCGCA
>JAGBQP010000014.1 GCA_017632825.1 Prevotella sp.
AAGGAAATCAAGGACGTCATAGCCTACTTCCGCTTGGTGGCCAACCCCGACGACGAGGAGGCTTTCAAGCGTATTGTCAACTATCCGACACGCGGCATCGGCAATACGACCATCGACAAGATTGTCAGTACGGCCAATAACTACGGTGTCAGCCTGTGGCGTGTTATCTCCGACCCTGTGTTGTTTCCGCTCGAAGTGAACAAGGGAACGCTTGCCAAGATAGATGCGTTCCGGCAGCTCATAGATGGCTGGCGACAGCGCCTGACCATGGAGGATGCCTATCAGCTGGGCCACGATATTATTATGACGAGCGGTATCAGCCGCGACATCTACGGCAGTCATAACCCCGAGGATATCTCTCGTCAGGAGAATCTCGAGGAGTTCCTCAGCGGCATGCAGGACTTCGTTGAAGGCCGGCGCGAGGAGGACATGGGCGACCAGGTCTATCTGACGGACTTCCTGCAGGAGGTGGCGCTGCTGACTGATCTCGACAGCGACGATGGCGACGAGAACGACAAGGTGGTGCTGATGACCATTCACGCTGCCAAAGGTCTGGAGTTCCCGACGGTCTTTGTCGTGGGCTTGGAGGAGAATATCTTCCCGTCGCCGATGTGCACCAATTCCATGCGCGAACTGGAGGAGGAGCGTCGCTTGCTCTATGTGGCCATCACCCGTGCCGAGAAGCATTGCATCATGACCTGCGCCCAGAACCGCTTCCGCTATGGCCGTATGGAGTACGACACACCGTCGCGTTTCATCAAGGATTTCGACCCGCAGCTTATCAGGGTAATCTCCGAGAAGGGCGGCGACAGCTTCGACCGTAGGGACAGCTTTGGTCGCAAAGACATTTTCTCGAGTGCAGACGGTTATACACGAGGTCTCGGCGAGACGACGAGCCGGGGCAGTCAGTGGATGCAGAATCCTCGACCAGTGGCTTCGCAATTCCGTGCCGACCCCAAGCCGCGTGCCGTAGCGCCGCGTCAGCCAGAAAAGCCTGTAGAGCCATTCTCTGACAGCTTCAAGCGTACGCTACAGACAGCTTCTGGTGGGCGTTTCCGCCCTGTTGGGCGTGCTGTTGCGCCACGTCCTATGGCCAGCGAGGGCGGTACGCTGACAGAGGGTGCCGTCATCGAGCACCAGCGCTTTGGTGTGGGCCGTGTTATGAAACTTGAGGGTATTGGTGAGAACCAAAAAGCAACTGTTGAGTTCAAGAATGCAGGAACCAAACAGTTGCTATTGAAGTTTGCGCGTTACAAGGTTATTGGTTAGGCTGCTGCCCCGGGCCGCTACCTTTGCGACGCCTGTTTCTGCCGCCGTTGCCACCTTTCTTTTCTCCGCCGGCCGTATTCTTTTCATTGTTGCCTTTTCCTTTGGCTTTACTGCCAGCGTGGCCTTTGCCGCCATTTTTCCCGTTGCCGTGACTGTGCCAGCGTCCGTTTTTGCGCGTGCCGGCATGTTTCTTTTCGCGTTTTGTGTAAACGGGGGCCTCGCCGAGTCCGTCGGGTAGGGGGCGCTTCTCGACCTCCTTACCCAAGAAGTGTTCGATGCTCTGGAAACGGTAGATGTCCAGGTCGCTGACGAAGGTGATGGCGACGCCGTCGCGCTGAGCACGTGCAGTACGTCCGATGCGATGAACATAGTCTTCGGCATCATGGGGAACATCGTAGTTGATGACACATAGAATGTCGTCGATGTCGATGCCTCGTGCCACTATGTCGGTAGCCACGAGAACATCAACCTGGCCGGCTTTGAACTTCAGCATGACCTCGTCGCGTTCGCGCTGGTCGAGGTCGCTGTGCATCTCGGCGCAGTTTATCTTCATGCGCTTCAGTCGGCGTGCAATGTCCTTCACCTTGTCTTTTTTGCCCGAGAAAATGATGACGCGCTGCAGGTCGCCCACTTTGAAAAGATTCTCGATGATGCCGAGTTTCTGCGGTTCGTAGCATACGTAGGCGGACTGCTGTATCTTCTCTGCGGGTTTCGAAACTGCCAGTTTTACCTCCACGGGATTGTGTAGTAGTGACATAGCCAGTTCACGTATTTTTCCTGGCATCGTGGCAGAGAACATGATGCGTTGACATGATTGGGGCAGCTCTGCCACAATCTTCAGGATATCGTCTGAGAATCCCATGTCGAGCATACGGTCGGCCTCATCGAGTACGAAGAATGAGCAGCGCGAGAGGTCGAGATTGCCCACCTTCAGGTGGCTGAGCAGTCGGCCGGGGGTGGCAATGATGACGTCGGCGCCCAGTCGCAGTCCCTTCAGTTCCTGGTCGTAGCGGTTGCCGTCGTTACCGCCATAGACGGCCACGCTCGAGATGCCGTCCAGGTAGTAGCCGAAGCCCTGCATGGCCTGGTCTATCTGCTGTGCCAGTTCGCGTGTAGGCGACATGATGACGCAGTTGATGGCGTCCTTGGGGTAGTCGCCGTCGTCGAGCATCGAGAGTATGGGCAGCAAGTATGCCGCCGTCTTTCCGGTGCCTGTCTGAGCTACGCCTAGCACGTCGTAGCCATCGAGAATCTCGGGTATACAGCGCTCCTGTACGGGTGTCATGTCCTCGAAGTGCATATCATAGAGTGCGTCGAGGATATTGTCGTTGAGATATGTTTCTTCAAATGTCATTTATTACTTAACTCTTAACTATGAACTATTAACTATGAATTAGTTCGGCGCCTGCCTATAGCAGAAATAGGCTATGAACACATATAATATATTAGGTATCCAGGCCGCCAGTACTGCAGGCAGTCCTGCATTAATGGCGAATGTCGAGCTGATGGTTTGCAGCAGGATGTATGCAAACGACAGTGCCAGGCCTATTCCTAGATACAATCCCATACCGCCCTTGCGCTTTCGCGATGAGAGGCTGACGCCGATGATAGTAAGTATGAACGATGCAAACGACATGGCTATGCGCTTGTGAAACTCCACCTCATACTGCACTACGTTCTGAGAGCCGCGTTCCTGCTGCTTTGAGATGTACTGCAGTAGCTCGGGCGATGTGAATGTCTCTTGCTGACCTTTAGAGAACACCAAGTCCATAGGCTCCATCATAATGAGTGTGTCAAGCGAAGCGCCCGATGTTATCTCTTCCCGTAGTCCCTTCAGTGTACGAATTTTGTAGTTGTTAAGTGTCCAGTGGTATCGGCTGTCGCTGATGCTGTCGTAGCGTATGGTAGTGGCGGTCATGTGGCTCACCAGCTTTTTATTCTCGAACTTGTCGAGCGAGAACCCATAGCCCGTACGGTTAGCGTCATCGTACTGCTGCATATAGGCAATGATACCCTTGCCAACCTGCAGTTGTACGTTGGTAGCCGATATCACCTTTTTCTTGTTCTTGTATCGCGACTCAAAGTTCTGTCTGACAACCGTTCCCTTGGGAATGACCATAGCACCGAGGGAGAGGTTGAGCATAGCTATGATGGCTGCTGAAATCATGTAGGGGCGCATCAGCCGCTTGAAGCTGGTGCCCGATGCGAGCATGGCTATAATTTCGCTGTTGCCAGCCAACTTAGATGTGAAGAAGATGACGGCAATGAAGACGAACAGGGGCGAGAACAAATTGGCAAAGTAGGGTATGAAATTGGCGTAGTAGTCCATCACGATAGCCTTCAGAGGAGCCTGGTTAGTGGTGAACTTCGCCAGATTTTCGTTGATGTCGAAGACTATGGAGATACTGATAATCAGTATGATGGAGTAGATGTAGGTACCAATGAACTTCCCGATGATGTAGCGGTCCAACCGTTTTAAGTAGTGAAACGGGTTCAGGTACTTCATCCATTTCAGTCCGCGAGCTATTTGGCGCATTCCTCGTCCTATCCGTCGCATTCCGCGACCTATTTTTCCGGATAAGTGCTTCATATTCTTTTTCCTAACTGGTCAATGACCGAGCGCTTCCACGCTGTGAAGTCGCCTGCAACGATGTGTTTTCTGGCGTCGCCTACGAGTCTTAGGTAGAAGGCTAGGTTGTGAATCGATGCAATCTGCATGGCCAGCAGCTCCTGAGCCTTAAACAAATGGTGTAGATATGCTTTTGAGTGAATCTGGTCCACGTAGCATCCGTTAGGGTCAATAGGCGAGAAATCCTGTTCCCATTTCTTGTTTCGCATGTTCATCGTTCCCTCGTAACTGAAGAGAAGCGCGTTTCGTCCGTTGCGTGTGGGCATAACGCAGTCGAACATATCTACGCCGCGCTCTATTGCCTCGAGAATGTTCTGTGGTGTACCCACCCCCATGAGGTATCGCGGTCGGTCTTTAGGCAGAATGTCGTTGACCACTTCAATCATGTCATACATCACCTCGGTGGGTTCTCCCACGGCCAGTCCGCCAATCGAAGCACCGCCACCGTCGTTCAGTTGTCCTAGCATGTCGCACACATGTTTGGCAGCATCTTGTCGCAGGTCTTTGTAGGTACATCCTTGTACGATAGGGAAAAGCGTCTGGTTGTAACCATAAAGCGGTTCTGTCTCGTTGAACCGTTTTACACAACGCTCTAACCACCGCTGTGTGAGTCTTAGACTCTTAGATGCATATTGATAGTCGCTCTCACCTGGCGGGCATTCGTCAAAGGCCATCATGATGTCGGCACCTATTACGCGTTGGGTATCCATAACGTTTTCAGGGGTGAACACGTGCTTCGAACCGTCTATGTGACTACGAAACTCGCATCCCTCTTCTCTCAATTTGCGTATGCCTGTCAGCGAGAATACCTGAAAGCCGCCCGAATCGGTCAGGATGGGGCGGTCCCACGTGTTGAACTTATGCAGTCCGCCTGCCTTACGCAGCGTGTCCAGTCCTGGTCGCAGGTAGAGATGGTAAGTGTTGCCAAGAATAATCTGTGCCTTCACCTGATCCCTCAGTTCGGCAAAGTGAACGCCCTTAACGCTACCCACCGTACCAACGGGCATAAAGATGGGGGTTTCTATCTGTCCATGGTCAGTTGTTATCAGTCCGGCACGTGCATCGCTGGCGTTGTCGGTATGTTGCAGCTCAAACTTCATATTATTCTTGTTCGTTTATCAGCAGTCGGCATTCCTTTTTTCTACATCCTTTTGTGTGCTATTTCTTTGCGTCAGTATTTTTCTCATCTTCGGTAACGTCGAAAGTCAGCGGATTGGTCACCTTCTCGTCGGTCAGGGCGAAGTCCCACACGTCCTGAACGTTCTCCACATAGTGGAAATTGACGCCCTTCAGGTAAATGTCGGGAATTTCATTGATGTCTTTCTCGTTGTCACGGCACATCAGAATGTCAGTAATACCAGCACGTTTTGCAGCCAGAATCTTTTCCTTAATACCACCCACGGGCAATACCTTGCCGCGTAGCGTTATCTCGCCCGTCATAGCGGTGTTCTTGCGCACCTTGCGCTGTGTCAGAGCTGATGCTATAGACGTGGCTATGGTGATACCTGCCGACGGTCCATCCTTTGGCGTGGCCCCTTCTGGCACGTGGATGTGAATGTTCCAGTGGTCGAAAATACGGTGGTCAACACCCAATCGGTCCACATGGGCCTTGACATATTCTAAGGCTATGACTGCCGACTCCTTCATTACGTCGCCTAAGTTGCCAGTTAGTGTCAGCTTACCAGCTTTGCCCTTTGACAATGAAGTCTCAATGAATAATATCTCGCCACCCACACTTGTCCACGCCAGTCCCGTGACGACACCAGCATAGTCGTTGCCCTGGTAAATGTCGCGGTAGAAGGGTGGTTTACCCAGTAGTCCCTCCAATTCTTGTGGCGTTATCTTGCTGTAGGGCATTTCACCTTCCAACTGTCGTTTGTAGGCCAATTTTCGCATGGCCTTGTTGATTTGCTTTTCAAGCTGTCGTACGCCGCTCTCACGTGTGTATTGTTCTATTATTTTCTCGATTGCAGCCTTGTTGAATGTCAGTTTGGTCGGCAGTGTCTTAAGGCCTGTGTTGTCAAGTTCACGTGGAATAAGGTGTCGTTTGGCTATCTCAATTTTCTCCTCGGTGATGTAGCCGCTGACCTCGATAATTTCCATGCGGTCCAGTAGCGGGCGTGGAATGGTTGAGAGGTTATTTGCGGTAGCCACGAAAAGCACTTTCGACAGGTCGTAGTCCACGTCCAAGTAGTTGTCGTGGAAGGCGTTGTTCTGCTCCGGGTCTAAGACTTCGAGCAGTGCCGATGCCGGGTCGCCGTTAACAGTGGCCTGTGTCACCTTATCTATTTCGTCGAGTATGAATACTGGGTTCGAAGACCCCGCCTTCTGAATGTTCTTGATGATGCGCCCCGGCATGGCGCCAATGTAGGTGCGTCGGTGTCCGCGAATCTCTGCCTCGTCGTGAAGTCCGCCCAGTGACATACGCACATACTTGCGGCGCATGGCGGCTGCAATAGACTTTCCTAAACTGGTCTTGCCTACGCCCGGAGGACCATACAGACAGAGAATGGGGCTCTTCAGATCGCCGCGTAGCGACAGTACAGCCATGTATTCGAGTATGCGCTCCTTCACCTTCTCCATGCCGTAATGGTCGTGGTCCAGAATCTTCAGTGCCCGCTTCAGGTCGAGGTCGTCTTCGGTAAACTCGCCCCATGGCAGGTTTACTAGTGTCTGCAGGTAGGTCAGCTGCACGTTGAAGTCGGGCGACTGCGGGTTCAGGTTGTCCAGTTTGTCGGCTTCCTTCTGGAAAGTCTTGGCCACTTCCTCGGGCCATTTCTTGTTCAGTGCCTTCTTCATCAGCTCCACCTTTTCTGGAGCCTGGTCACCGTTGCCTATCTCAGCCTGCAGATTCTTAATTTGCTGCTGCAGGAAATAATTTTTCTGCTGTTCGTCAATATCCTCGCGTGTCTTGTTGCGTATGTTGAGCTTCAGGTTCTGCAGGTTGATTTCCCTGTTCAGTACCTTCATAGCCATGAATACACGTTCCTTGATGCTGGCTGCTGTTAGCAGCTCCATTTTGTCTTTGATGGTGAAAGGTAGGTTCGAGCACGAAAAGTTCAGAGCCATCACGTTGTTGTCGATGTTACGCACGGCGAATGTAGCCTCGTCAGGAATGTCCTCATTCTTCGTCACGTAATCGCTCACCATGTCGCGCAGGTCTTCCATGGCGGTGCGGAATTCGCGGTCATTGGCGTCCGGCCATTCCTCCCATGCAGCCTCAACGCTACCTGTCAGGTATGGGGTGTTGCCCGTGATGGCTTTCAGTCGTAGTCGTCCTAGTCCCTGAACGATGGCGGTCACGTTACCGTTGGGCAGTGTCAGCTCCTTCATTACTTTGGCGAACACGCCATATTCGTATAAGTCCTCTTGCCCCGGGTTTTCTACCTCGGGGTCTCGCTGGCAAACAATACCAATGATGGCCTTGCGCCGTTCGGCACGTTTCATGAGCTTCATGCTCGACTCTCGGCCTATCAGAATCGGTGATACCACGCCGGGAAACAAAACCAGGTTGCGAACCGGCAGTATGGGCACCTCGTTGGGAGTTTCGAAATCCATCAGGTCTCTGAAGTCGCCTTCTATGTCGGCTATCATCGAGAATCCCTTGTTATTTTGACTGTCCATAAATATATTCATGCTTTTGCTTTTTCTTTAGAAATTAGGGTGCAAAGTTACGAATAAGTGCGCAAAATCCAAAGGGAAAACAAGTTTTTCTTTTCTTTTCCCCCATAAAAACCATCTTCATCCTTCACTCTTTTACGGCAAGAGTGAACATACTTACAGTAAATCAACTACGTTATACTCTCAAAATAATTCGCACCTTCTTATGACAGATGTGGTGTTTGCCAGTTCCACGAAGATTATGGTGTAGTTATCGGATATGTTGACGTTCATCTTTTATCAATAGTTATTACGCAATGCTTATATTAATCATAACGAATGCTGGAAAGATGTAAGATAATTGTTGTTATTTTCAACTTTTTCGTCAAAAAATGTGTTGTTTACATCCAATACTTTTGAATTGTTTTGCGCTTTCAGCTTTTTTAGCTAATTTTGTGGCCAGAAACAAACTATATGAAAGAATGAACACGACGGATATGCACTATTTAAGACTGCTGTCGCAGTCGTTTCCCACCATAGCCGATGCGGCCAAGGAGATTGTAAACCTTGAGGCCATCATGAACCTGCCAAAAGGTACCGAACATTTTCTGGCTGACATTCATGGTGAGAATGAAGCTTTCGAACATGTGCTGAAGAACGCTTCCGGTAATATCAAGCGTAAGGTGAGTGAGATATTTGGCAATACCATACGCGAATCGGAGAAGAAGGAGCTGTGTACGCTCATTTATTATCCGGAACAGAAACTGGAGCTGGTCAAGGCAACGGAAGAAGATATGGACGATTGGTACCACATGACGATTCATCAATTGGTGAAGGTGTGTCGTGATGTGTCGTCAAAATATACGCGTTCAAAAGTGCGCAAGACGCTGCCGCAGGAGTTTTCCTATATTATAGAAGAACTTCTGCACGAGCGCTCCGATGACCAGGATAAGGCGGCCTATGTAGCGGTTATCGTTGATACCATCATTTCTACTGGTCGTGCCGACGACTTCATCTGTGCAGTATGTAACGTCATTCAGCGGCTGGCCATTGACCAGTTGCACATTCTCGGCGATATCTACGATCGCGGCCCTGGAGCCCACATTATCATGGATGTGATGCGGCGTTACAACTCCTGGGACATACAGTGGGGCAATCATGATATGCTATGGATGGGTGCTGCTGCGGGCAACGATGCCTGTATCTGCAATGTGCTGCGCTTGTCGCTGCGCTATGCCAATTTGGCTACGCTGGAGGATGGCTATGGCATCAATCTCGTGCCGCTTGCTACCTTTGCACTGGAGACCTACGGCGACGACCCATGCGAGGCGTTCCAGCCAATATTGCTGAAAGATGCAAAGATAGACGAGAAGACACTGCAGCTGACAGCAAAGATGCATAAGGCTATCAGCGTCATACAGTTCAAGGAGGAGGCACGCATACTGCATCGCCGACCGGAGTGGTGTATGGAGGAGCGTTGCCTGCTGGAAAACGTTGACCTGGAACGTAAGGTGTGTACGGTTGACGGTCGCGAATATCCGATGGCTGATTGTAACTTCCCCACAGGTTTGACAGCATTGACTGCCGAAGAGGAAGAGCTGATGAGAAAACTGCACCACTCGTTCCGTGTCAGCGAGAAACTGCGTAAGCACATCATGACTATACTGAGTCACGGATGTATGTATGCTATCTGCAACCAGAATCTGCTGTTTCATGCATCGGTGCCGCTGAATGATGACGGTACGCTGAAGCAGGTGGAGATTCTTGGTGAGAAAAAACAGGGCAGAGAGTTGATGGCGTACATCGGACAGCTTGTTCGCTCAGCATTCGAGAGTGATACTGAGCCTGAGTTGAAGGCCTACGCTAGAGACTATTTCCTCTACTTGTGGTGCGGCAAGGACTCGCCGTTGTTCGATAAATCAAAGATGGCCACCTTTGAACGTTATTTCCTGACAGATGAAGAGACGTACAAGGAGGAAAAGGGAGCTTACTTCAGACTGCGTAATGAGCCGGAGGTGTGCGACCGCATACTCGATGCATTCGGCGTAGAGGGCAAGAATCGGCATATCATAAACGGTCATGTGCCTGTTCATGCCTCAAAGGGAGAAAATCCCATCAAGGCCGGCGGACGGCTGATGGTGATAGACGGCGGCTTCTCGGAGGCCTACCACCACGAGACGGGCATTGCGGGCTACACGCTGATCTACCACAGCCGCGGCTTCCAGCTGGTGCAGCACGAGCCGTTCACGTCGACGAAGGACGCTATCCTGCGCGGCACCGACATCAAGTCGACGACGCAGCTCGTGGAGATGTCGGCCCACCGCATGCTTGTGGCTGATACCGACAAGGGACGCGAGCTGCGCGAGCAGGTAGATGACCTCCGACAGCTGCTGAAGGCCTATCGTCATGGTATTATCAAGGAGAAACGCGACTGACGCGACGGGCACATAACGCGATAACGTAATAACGACATAACGTGAAACAATTAACCAATAACTAAAGCTTATGATTACATTCTCAATGATTCTCCAACTTTGCATCGTGCTCGGTGCACTCTGGGTAGGTTCGCGCTACGGCTCGCTGGCCCTTGGCGCCATCTCGGGCATCGGTCTGGCCCTGCTCGTGTTCTGTTTCGGACTGAAGCCCGGCACACCACCGACCGACGTCATCTACATCATCATTGCCGCCGTCACCTGCGCGGGCATCATGCAGGCCTCTGGCGGTATGGACTGGTTGATACAGATAGCCGAGCGGCTGCTGCGCAAGCACCCCGACCGCATCACGTTCCTGGCACCGCTCTGCACATTCTTTCTGACGGTGTTGGTTGGTACGGGACATGTGGTATATACCTTAATGCCAATTATTTGCGACATTGCGCTCAAGAAAGGCATTCGCCCAGAGCGTCCTTGCGGCGTCGCCTCGATAGCCTCGCAGGTGGGCATCACCTGTTCGCCCATTGCCGCCGCCGTCGTCGCCTTTGTGACCATCTCTAACGAGAACGGCTTCGGCATTACCATTCCCCAGGTGCTGATGGTCTCGATACCCGCCTGTCTGTGTGGCCTGATGGCCGCCGCTGCCGCCAGCTACCACCGCGGACTGGACCTCGACAAAGACCCGAAGTTCCAGGCTAAGCTGAAGGATCCTGAGCAGTACAATTATATCTACGGCAACTCGGCCACGACGCTCGACAAGAAGATTGCCCGTGAGTCGAAGAACGCCGTGTTCATCTTCCTGGCAGCCCTGCTGGTCATCGTGATGTTTGCCGCTATTCCCTCGCTGCTGCCTTCGTGGGACGGTAAGCCGCTGAAGATGAATATCGTCATCCAGATTGTTATGATATCGGCTGCCGCCCTGATGATTATCTTCTGTAAGGCACAGCCCAAGAAGGCCGTCGCCGGTCCCGTCTGGCAGTCGGGTATGGTGGCTGTCGTCGCCATCTACGGCATTGCCTGGCTGGCCGACACCTACTTCTCCAACTATCTCGACGAGATGAAGGTGATGCTGGCCGACGTCGTCGCCGCCTATCCGTGGTCCATCGCACTGGTGTTCTTCCTCGTGTCGGTGCTCATCAACTCGCAGGGTGCCGTCGTTGTGGCCATGCTGCCGCTGGCTTACTCGCTGGGCATTGCCGGACCGGTGCTGCTGGGCGTGCTACCCGCCGTCTACGGCTACTTCTTCATACCGAACTATCCGTCGGACATCGCTACCGTGAACTTCGACCGAAGCGGTACGACGGTTATCGGCAAGTATCTGCTGAACCACTCGTTCATGATGCCAGGCCTTATCTGCGTGTTCACCAGCACCATCGTGGCCTACGTCCTCTCGATGATTATCTATTAAATATCAACCAAAATACAAATGTACAACAAACTACTGCTACTATCATTCCTGTCTGTGCTGACGCCGGGTGCGTCGGCACAGACTTTTGACTTCGACATGACGAAGCCACAGCCCGTCTACACCGACCAGAACGGTGCAGGCTACGACATTGTTGCGGCGCCCGACAAGAAACGGCCCGCAGAACCCTTCTATTTCTCGGTGAAAGTGCCCGACGGTAACTACAGGGTACGCGTGGTGCTGGGCTCAAAACGGAAGGCCGGCGAGACCACCGTGCGCGCCGAGGGACGCCGCCTGATGGTTCACAACGTGGCGACGAAGAAGGGCGAGATGAAGACCTTCGAGTTCGTCGTCAACAAACGCTCGCCGCAGATTGACGAAAAGACGCAGGTGCGCATCAAGCCCCGCGAGAGAGGCTATCTGGCGTGGGACGACCGCATGACGCTTGAGTTCAACGGCGATCAGCCACAGGTTCAGAGCATTCACATAGAGCGCGACGACAACGTGCCCACCATCTACCTGTGTGGCAATTCCACCGTGGTTGACCAGAACACGGAGCCTTGGGCTTCATGGGGACAGATGATTACACGCTGGTTCGGTCCTGAAGTGGCGATTTCAAACCACGCGGAGAGTGGACTGACAGCCCGCACGTTCATAGCTGGCGGACGATTAGACAAGATTCTATCTACCATCAAGAAGGGCGATCTGCTGATAGCAGAGTTCGGACACAACGACGAAAAGGAGAAACAGCCGGGCGACGGTGCATGGTATCATTATCAGTATCAGCTGAAGATATTTATAGATAAGGTGCGTGCCAAGGGAGCCGACATCGTGTTCTGTACGCCCACACAGCGTCGATTCTTTGCCGATGACAAGAAAACCATACAGAATACCCATGGCGAGTTTCCTGCAGCTATGATGGATGTGGCACGACGCGAGCATGTGCCCGTTATAGATTTGAACGCTATGACAAAGACCCTTTTCGAGACGCTGGGCTTTGAGGATTCCAAGCGTGCTCTGGTGCACTATCCGGCCGAATTGTACGGACGGAAACTGGAAGATAATACGCACTTCAATCCCTATGGCGCTTATGAGGTGGCCAAGTGTGTGGTCATGGGCATGAAGCAGCTACAGCTGCCAGTCGTAAAGTACCTTCGTCCTGAGTGGCAGGACTTCGACCCCTCGCAGCCCGACGACTGGCACACGTTCAAGTGGTCTCCGTCACCACTAAAAGATATTGTAAAACCAGATGGAAACTAAACTTATGAAACAAATACTGACAATCGTTGCACTGAGTGCACTGACAACCGCAGCTTATGCGCAGTCGTGGCCAGAGGCAACACGTGAGGCAAAGCCTGGTGTCCGTTGGTGGTGGCTGGGTTCCGCTGTCGATAAAACTAACCTGCAGTGGTCCATGCGACAGTATGCCGAACACGGCATCGGTGCCGTCGAGATAACCCCCATCTATGGTGTGCAGGGCAACCAGCAGACGGGTGACCAGTTCGTTCCTGGCAAGAATATCGACTACCTCTCTGACCGCTGGATGGA
>JAGBQP010000108.1 GCA_017632825.1 Prevotella sp.
GTCAGCAACGGGTTCTTGCTGAAGTCGAGCGACGTCACCCCGCTACAGTCCTGCAGCGAGAAGCGGTACAGCTTCGGGAAGAGGCTCAGGTTGATGGACGTGATGGAGGGATTCTCGTCAGAACCGTAGTACAGGCAGAGGAAGTCCAGGTTCTTGAAGTGCTCGGCACCCTTCAGGTTCATGATGTTGCCGGCGTTGATTTCCGTAATCTCCGCCAGCTCGTCGTCGCTCAGCGTGCCGTCCTCGTCGGCGTCGTACTGGCTGGCTACAAAGCGCAGGTTCTCGTCAGGGAAGTTCGTCTCGTTAATCACGACGCTGGCCCGTGCGCCCGTCAGAGCGAGGGCCAACATTACTAAGGTAGATATTCTTTTCATATGCTTCTGGTTGATAGTTAATATTTTGGTGCAAAGATAGGTTTTTTAGCAACTGTGTGTTCACGCAAATGGGTGAAATGAAGAGAAATAGCACATTTTTCCACCCTTTTGGGTGGTAAATAAGAAAGATTTTGTAACTTTGCAAGCGTGATGAACGGCAAAAGACTTTTTTTCTGCGTGCTGCTCGCCGCCATAAACCTGTATGCGATAGCTTATAACGACCACCGCAACGCCCGCGTCGACTCCTTGGAGGCGGCGCTGAAGAGCAGTAACCCGCCCAAAGGCGAAGAGCTGTTGTTTGCCTACGACGAACTGATGCGCGGCTACCTGCCCTACGACGGCGAGAAGGCCAAGGAGTACGGTCGCAAGGCGCTGGCACTGAGCTACCAGCTGAACGGGCTGCTCATCCGCCAGTACACCCTGCGCAACTTCGGACTGCTCAGCTACGGCCGCGAGGACTACGACAAGGCGCTCAGCTACTTCAACCACGCATTGGCCATCACCGACACAATGGAGCAGAGCGGACGCTACACACAGGTGGATCTTGACGATTCCCGCTCAGCACTCTACGGTTCGATAGCCAACGCCTACAACCTGCAGGGCAAGGCCCATCTGGCCATTCACTACTACCAGCGCGCCCTGCCCATCTTCGAGCGTAACAACTGGCTGGAGAGTCAGGTCATTCTCCATTATAACATCGGTGAGCTCTACCACACGATGGGCAACCTGACGGAAGCCGAGCGCAACTATCTGCTGGCCATCAAGAAAGGTAAAGCGTCAGGCGATTCGCTGATGGTGGCTATGCCGCGCAAAGGCCTTCTCAGCGTCTTCATCGAGAAAGGCAACTACCAGAAAGCCCGCGAGACGGCAAAGCCATGCTATGACTTCTACTACGCCCACCGCAAAGAGGAGTGCGAAGACTATCCCGTGGTCCTGGCGTCGATGGCACGACTGAACCTGATGGAAGGCCATCAGGACATCAAAGCCGCCAAGGCGTATGCGGAGGAGGCCTGTAGCCTGGCCGACAGTCTGATGTTTGAAAGCAAGAGCGATGTCTATCTGGCCTGCTGCGAGGTGGCAATGGCCGAGCGTCAGTGGCAGACGGCCCTCGACTTCGCCCTGCGCTCCGTTCATCCCGACTCGCTGGCCACCCACAGCGATGTGGCTTCCTACCAGATGCTGGCCGAGATTTACGCGGAGCTGGGACAGAAGGAGAAGGCACGCGAGTATATCCGGAAGATGTACGACGTGATGACGCGCTACGCCACCGACCACTACCAGAGCGGTCTGTCGCAGATGGAAGTGCTCTACGAGACGGAGAAGAAGGAGACGCGTATAGCCGCCCTCGACAAGGAGCGCAGCCTCTATCGCTGGCTGCTCGTGGCGGCGGCTATCGCTATTGTGGCGCTGGTGGCAGGCGTTTTCCTGATGATGGCCGTTCACCGCCGGAAGAAAGCGCTGTTAGCCGCCAAGGTAGCCCTGGAAACGGAGACGAGGGAACGCCGCATCATGGCACGCGACCTGCACGACGGACTGGGCGGCATGTTGTCGGTGCTACGGCTGAAAATAGAGGAATACAAAAAGCAACTGGGACAAGAAGGACAACCCGAGGAAGTGCTGCCGCTGCTCGACAAGATTCATGTCGAACTGCGCCGCACCGCCCACCACCTGATGCCGGAGGAACTGCTGAAGAACGGCTTGGTATCAGCCCTGCACGACTTCGCCGTCAGCGTGCCCGGCGCACAGTTCCAGGTCTTTGGCGACATCAGCCTGCCGAAGGACAAGGAACTGGTGCTCTACCGCTGCGCCTACGAGCTGGTGAACAATGCCATCAAGCATGCCAAGGCCGGACATATCAACATCCAGCTGATGCAGGACCATCAGGAAGTGACGCTGACCGTGAGCGACAACGGCAAGGGTATGACCGCAAACCGTGAGGGTATGGGACTGCAGAACATACGCGAGCGCATTGCCCCCTATCACAGCACCATGCACATCGTCTCGCTGGAAGGCCAAGGAACAGAAATCAACGTAACCATACCATGATAATGAAATACCGCATCGACGTCAACATCGTCGACGATCACACAATGGTCTGCGATGGACTGACCGACGCCATTAACCGCAGCGACATTGCCCACGTGAGCCACACGTTCACAACCCTGGCAAGCTGCAGGCAGATGCTTGCCGAGCGTCGCCCTGACGTGCTGCTGCTCGACATCTCCATACCCGACGGCGACGGACGTGCCTTCTGCAAGGAGATTATCGACAACTACCCGAAGGTGAAGGTCATTGCCCTCACCAGCCACGATGAGTATTCCATTATCCGTCACATGCTCGACAGCGGTGTGCACGGCTATGTGCTGAAAAGCTCACCTATCGAGACACTGCTCGAAGCACTTGCCTGCGTCTGGAAAGGGGAACGCTACGTCTGTAGCGAGGCGAAGGACATTCTGCAACAAGGCGAGAAACAGACTATCAGCCTCACCGCCGTCGAGCAGACCATCTTGCGCCACATCTGCGACGGACTGACCAATCCGCAGATAGCCGAGAAAATGAATCTAAGCACGGAGACCATCAACTGGTATCGTAAGCGCCTGCTTGCCAAGTTCGGGGCCAAAAACACCGTCATGCTCGTCAAGATGGCACTCAAAGAACAACTGGTATAATTATTATACTGTGGACAGTAGGACAGTAAAAACCGTAAAATATAAAAAATATTACGCGTACCGCGCGCGTGCGCGGTACGCGTAAGAAGTTTGAGAAATCTACTGTCCTACTGTCCAGTGTCCACGAGTCAAACGCCCGTATTTACCTCTGCCTGTTATTGTTCTGACGACCAAAGCGGTTGTTAAAGCCGTTAGGATTGAAGCGGTTATTGTTACCGTTAGGTCTGTTGAACTGGTTATTGCCATTAACCATGTTAGGCTGCATACCCCCACCCCACGAACGGAGCTTCATACGGAAGAAGCGGTCCTCGGCCTGAAGAACATCGTAGAGCTTGGAAGCCGGGATGACACGCAGGAACTTGTTGTGGTAGGTCTGCTGAATCTGCTTCAGCTCTAAGTCTATCTGGTCGTGTTGGCGGATGGACTCGGCACAGCCCTTCTCCGTAGAAGGCTTGTTGAAGCCCAGCTTGCGCTGGCGCTCATAGATGGCGCGCTGCTTCTTCTGCATCTCACGGAAGAGCGGGAAGAAGCGGGCGGCCTCCTGCTCGGTGAGGCAGGCCGACTTGGTGATGAACTGCTGCTGCTCGGCATCGAACTTGGCAGGATCGAAACGCTGCGGGCCTTGCGCATTGGCGACAAAAGCAAACAGAAGCGACAGCAGAAACAACGATTGTCTTTTCATCTGTTTAATAATCGCTGGTTAGACATGCATAAATATCCTGATGGTCCATCATCATATAGTCGGCAGCTTCGTCAATATAACTATCGGACATGACAGGAGACACCGTAGCCATCTTTTCTTCACTTTCTGGAGAAGCTACATTGCGGTTAAAGTAGACACCCACTGCTACCAGAGCTACCACAACAACAGATGCTGCAGCAAGCAAGGGGCGAAGGAATACACGCTTGGCCGTTGGCTTGAGTTCTATAACAGATTCATGCTCAGGCAAGCGAGACATTACATCGGCCGTCAACTGGTCGAAGTATCCATCAGGTACACGAAAGTGATTTTCGCGACTCATCCGGCTATTCAGGTACTTTTCTTCGTTCGTCATAAGGCTTTCTTTTGTATATCTGACGCGCAAACCTTTAAAAGGTTTAATCGCGCGAATGAAAAAATTCTGTAATTTTTTTCACAGCAATGTGATAGGATGCTTTAAGTGCTCCTTCACTCGTGTCGAGCAGACGACTGATTTCGCTGTATTTCATCTCATCGTAGTAGCGCAATTGGAACACAGTACGTTGCACATCAGGCAGGCTTGCTATCGCCTCCTGTAACTGCGCTTCTGTTTCATCGCCATCGAAATAATCGTCAGCCATCAGTTGGTTGGCTACACCAAGGTCGGAATCATCGGTACTGACAGCCGCCATATTTTTCTGACGTCGCATAAAATCAAGACTCTCATTAATCGCTATACGGGAGAGCCATGTCAACAATTTAGAATCACCATGAAATGACTCAAGCGCTTGCCAAGCTTTCAAAAATGCATTTTGTAAGACGTCGTTAGCATCATCATGGGTCAGGACAATGCGACGCACTTGCCAATAAAGCTGTTCGCTATACTGGCGCACCACCGACTCAAACGCACGACGTCGAGTCTTTGGGTCCTTGAGCTGCATCAGCAGCATACTTTCATCGACATGATCCATGACACTTATTTTCTGAATGTCGTCAATGCACTGGCTAATGCCTTGTCATAGCCATAAACATCGGGATAAGTGGTCAGTTGACCACCTGGTACTGGAAATAGCGTATAATATGTTATATAAATAGGTACGCGAGGATTGACCTTCTGCCAACTAATGAGCTTAGGCTGTGCATCAGGCTCCAGTCTTTTCAAGTATTCGCGACCTTTATCTGTTTCTGGTTGCAAACCCATCGAAATACGCAGTTTATCGAGCGTCCAATCGTCAGGCCGTTCCGAAAAAAGGAAGCATGCCAAATCGAATGGCCGTTGTACACGAACGCAACCGTGACTGACACCACGATCGTCACGCTGAAAAACGCCAGGACTTGATGTGTCGTGCAGGAAAACAGAGAAATTATTTGGAAAACGGAAGATAATGCGTCCCAAAGCGTTGCCTTGTCCGCCCTCCTGTGCAACACGATAATTACCACTCAACAACTGACTTCGTGACACTCCACCGACAGCAACACGTTGTCCGGTCTTACGATCGGCAACATAATAACGGTGACGGGCAAAATAAGCTGAGTCTCCTGCATGATGGGCAATATCGTTTTTAATGATACTGAAAGGAATAAGCCACTGAGGATTCACTTCCATATGAGTAATAGCACTTGTCAACAAAGGGGTCTTTGTCTTTTGAGCGCCACAGGCTGCACGCATATCCACAATACTATCTGGAGAGACAGCCCACAGATGGTAGGCCGCCACATTGACTACGACATATTTATTAGCAGAACCTATTCGGTCGTTTTCGCGCCAGCGGCGACGATCCATGTTGACAAGAATGCGTGTACGCTGCTCATCATTAGCTGCTGAGAGACCTTGTTTCATTCGCAAATAAACATCGTCAGTAGGCAGGACCTCAGTCAAATAGGCACTAAGACTATCTTTGCTCACTTTGCGTAAAGCAGCATATTCATAGTATTTGCCCGGATGTTCCATTTCAACATCAAAAAGATTGCGAAATCCCAGAGGACGTCCTAAACTATCAGTCTCGCGTGCATCAAGATGGTTAAGTACACGCACCGGATTCGTAAAACCGAAGCGCTGACCAAGAACATAGCGCAAATAGGCTTTAGTGAGATGATACTCCAAACGAGCAAGTACTTGGCTAACACTATTCGAAGCACTAAAATCCAAGCTGCGAATACGTTCCAAATCACTTTCTATTTGCGGGATGCAGAAAGAACGCTCTGTAAAACCCATATCTGTAACACGGCGATGAAGTTCTTCTAAGAGCGTATCAGCGCGTTCGTCAACACCATAGCGTCCCACCCATACAAAAGGCTGACCTTTTCGATAATAATCTTTCGTACGAAGATCAGCTGTGGAAACATCGCCATCAGAACGTAATATATGCTCTAAGGCCTCACGAATCTTCTGAGGGTTTAGAGCATATACTTCTGTTTTCAACGAAACGAAATCGTTGAGCGCCACCTGACCGACAATCACCTTTTGACTGTCATTGCAGCTGGACACAAGTAGCGAAAAGAGAACTATCAACGAATAGTAACCTTTCTGACCACCTTGCCAACCTTTAATATGTAGCACCCTTTAGGAACGTTTAAATCGACACGTTGTGATGGACTTTCAATGCGGACCGTCATTAAGCTTTTGCCTGTAAGCGATACCACTTCCAGCGTCTCACCGACGGCTCCAGAAACAGTAACCGACGACTGATGTACGCTGATGACTGGCTCTGATTGCTCAACAGCCATTTCCGGTGCCACCATTTCCGAAGCAATGGTCAACATTGGAACTGCTAATGACAGGGTCATTGCAAAGGCGTATTTAAGTATTTTCCTCGTCATAAACATTTCGGTTTGTGCTGCAAATATAGACATTTTCTGCGGTACCACCAAATTTTTCAAAGAAAAAATGCAATAAAAGGTATGATTCAAACATCAAAGACCATCATTTCTTGCGTCAAGTAGCTGTTTGGAAAGACGGAACGAGCTTCGCTAAGCAACACAGTCTCATCTTCGTAACGTGAGCTGTAATGACCCAATAACAACTGACCAACATGAGAATCACGGGCTACACTGGCAGCCTCTGCAGCTGTACTGTGATTATACTTCTCGGCTAATGCTATATTGTCATTCCCATAAGTACTCTCATGATAAAGCGTTGACACCCCCTCAAGCAGCTGATGAAGTTCTGGAATATAGCGGGTATCACTACAATAGGCATAGCTACGAGGCGGACCTGCTGGTATGACGAGACGAGCGTTTGGCACATGTTCTCCTTCGTCAGTTATCCAATCAGCACCGTTCTTGATGTTTCTTATCTGCGACTGAGGAACACCATAAAAATCTATCATGTCACGACGGATATGGGGCAGAGAAGGCTTTTCACGAAAAAGAAAACCACAAGTAGGTAAACGATGACTGAGAGGCAAGCTCTCAACCGTCAGAGAACGGTCCTCGTAGATAATCTGATGAAGGCTGGTATCTATCTTATAAAACTTTACTTCAAAGCCCAAATCACGGCAAAAGAAATGAATCTGTTGAAACAACATGTCACCTAGAGCTGCAGGACCATGAACATGAAGTGGTGCTGTGCGGCCCAATAGGCCAAACGAAGATATCATACCGATGAGCCCAAAACAATGATCACCATGTAGATGGGAAATAAAAACATGACTGAGTTTTGTAAAGCGGACATGCGAGCGGCGTAACTGCATCTGAGTACCCTCACCACAATCTATCATCATCAACTTGCCACGAATCTCGACTAGCTGAGATGATGCGTAGTGACGAAGTGTTGGCAGAGCACTACCACAACCTAAGATATGGACACGAAACGGTTCCATGATTAGTTTTTAAAATTGAAAATCATCAAAAGAAGATTCCTCTAATTGAACTTTATCCACACGTTGACGTATTTGTTGACGGGCATACTCAAATGTTTCTTCCTCATCATATGATTTGTCAAGAGTTCTATAGACAAGTGAATCATTACCAAGGCTAAGAATTTCATAAAGATGAACCTCTTCTTCTTCGGCGCCACCCTCACGAACATACACTAGTTCCAAATGACCATTGATAATTCGCCACGTGCGATAGGATATATTTGTCTGGTCGATACTCTCTGCTATACCACCTTCTCGGATACTAACACCGATCTCTTCGGAGCCATCAATGGGGTCCGGCATCACCCAATTGCCCAGGAGTTCACTCTCATTTATAACAAGCGTAGCCACCGTACGATTGCTATTTGTCAGCACAGCCATACGATCGCCAACGCTATACCCTCCTAACACACGGTTTTTCTCCATTGCATCGGTAACACTGAGATTTAACGTATCACCTGTATCAGTTATCAGCTGTAATGTATTCATGGCTGAGCCATCACCACATAGTCCGTAAAGAGTACTATCTTCGCTCAGCCATACTCTTACATTACCATCTTCCTCGTCTGGTGCAGAACTTTGATTCTTATTGCCGCCACAACCCGTAAAAATCAAAACACCAAGAACGGCAATAATTTGTAATCGTGATAACTTGTTATTCATATTTTCAAATGATAGGATTATTCGTACTCTTGTTGTTTTGCCTCGTTCCACAAAGCATCCATCTCGGCCAACGTCATCTCAGAAAGTGGACGTCCAGCACGGATAGAATGCTGTTCAATATAGTTGAAACGACGAATAAACTTCTGATTGGTCAACTCTAAAGCGTTATCCGGATTCAGTTTGTAGAGACGGGCAGCATTTATAACTGAGAAAAGGAAATCGCCCAATTCTTGAGTAGAATTCTCCACATTCTCTCGTTTCAACTCCACCTCCAGCTCATCAAGTTCCTCTCGTACTTTTGTCCAAACATCCTGTTTATCCTCCCAATCAAAGCCCACATTACGTGCTTTGTCTTGAATACGATATGCCTTGATAAGTGACGGAAGTGAAGATGGTACGCCAGAAAGCACCGTCTTATTACCATCTTTTTCCTTCAGTTTAATCTGTTCCCAACTCTCAAGAACAGCCTGAGCGTCCTTTGCGACAGCATTTCCATAGACATGAGGATGACGAAATATCAGTTTGTCACACAATGTATTACAAACATCAGCTATATCAAACGTTTGCTTTTCTTCGCCTATTTTTCCATAAAAGACGACATGCAGTAACACATCACCGAGTTCTTTACATATTTCGTGCTGATCATCGCGAATCAGAGCATCACAAAGTTCATAGGTTTCTTCAATCGTATTGGGACGCAAACTCTCATTAGTCTGTTTACGATCCCAAGGACATTCAGCACGCAAACGGTCCATTACGTCAAGCAGCCGTCCAAAGGCCTCCATTTTTTCTTCTCTTGTATGCATTTTCTCACACAATTATAACTAATTTATCGGCAAAGGTAAACATTATTTTCGATTCTGCCAATCTTTTTATCGAAATCTTGTCGCATTTCGATAGATTTTTCGTACCTTTGCAGCCGTTTATCTATTAGAATATGGAAATAGCAAGCAAATATGACCCTAAAGAGGTCGAAGGTAAATGGTACCAGTATTGGCTGGACAACAAACTCTTCAGTAGCAAACCCGATGGCCGTGAGCCTTACACCATCGTAATTCCGCCGCCAAACGTGACGGGTGTACTCCACATGGGACACATGCTGAACAATACAATTCAGGATATCTTAGTACGCCGTGCCCGAATGGAAGGCAAGAATGCATGCTGGGTACCAGGTACCGACCATGCTTCTATTGCGACTGAGGCTAAAGTGGTCAAGAAACTAGCAGGAGAAGGTATTAAGAAACATGACCTTACCCGTGAACAGTTCTTAGAGCATGCTTGGGACTGGACCCATGAACACGGTGGTATCATTCTTAAGCAGTTGCGTCGTCTTGGTGCTAGCTGTGACTGGGACCGTACGGCTTTTACCATGGACGATAAACGTTCTGAAAGCGTCATCAAGGTGTTTGTTGACCTGTACAACAAAGGACTCATTTACCGTGGTTTACGCATGGTCAATTGGGACCCCAAAGCACTGACAGCCCTTTCTACTGAAGAAGTCATCTATAAGGAAGAGCAAAGCCATCTTTTCCATCTGAAATACTATGTTGATGGGCTGTGCACACTTGATAACGAAGAAGCACTTAAAGCAGAAGGCAACGTCATCCACAAAGACGCAAAAGGCTACTATGCTGTTGTTGCTACCACTCGTCCAGAAACCATTATGGGTGACACAGCTATGTGCATCAACCCCAAAGACCCCAAAAACCAATGGCTGAAGGGGAAGAAGGTTATTGTACCACTCGTCAATCGTGTCATTCCCGTCATTGAAGACCGTTATGTTGACATAGAATTTGGTACCGGCTGTCTGAAAGTAACACCGGCACACGACACCAATGACTACATGCTGGGCAAGACCCACAATTTAGAGACGATTGATATTTTCAATGCTGATGGCACTATTAGCGAGCAGTCACCCATCTATGTTGGTATGGATCGCATGGACTGCCGTAAGCAGATTGCCAAGGACTTACAGGGAGCAGGTCTGATGGAGAAGATTGAAGACTACACCAACAAGGTGGGCTATTCTGAACGTAACCCAGACACTGCTATCGAGCCGCGCCTCTCGCTGCAGTGGTTCCTTAAGATGAAGCACTTCGCAGACATTGCCCTTCCTCCTGTAATGAACGACGAACTGAAGTTCTATCCTGCTAAATACAAGAACACCTATAAGAACTGGTTGGAGAATATCCAGGACTGGTGTATCTCACGTCAGCTCTGGTGGGGCCATCGTATTCCAGCATACTACTATAACGAGAACGATGATTACGTTGTAGCCGAGAATGCTGAGAAGGCTCTTGAGCTGGCTCGCGAGAAAAGCGGCAATGCCAATCTGCAGGCCTCCGACCTGCGTCAGGACGAGGATGCACTCGACACTTGGTTCTCATCATGGTTGTGGCCTATCTCTCTGTTTGACGGCATCAACAATCCCGGCAACGAGGAGATCAAGTACTACTACCCCACCTCAGACCTGGTGACCGGTCCGGATATCATCTTCTTCTGGGTGGCTCGTATGATCATGGCGGGCTATGAGTATATTGGCGACATGCCTTTCAAGAACGTCTATTTCACAGGTATCGTCCGTGATAAGCTGGGACGCAAGATGTCTAAGTCACTGGGCAACTCGCCTGATCCTATCGAACTGATTGAGAAGTTCGGTGCCGATGGTGTGCGTATGGGTATGATGCTCTCTGCACCTGCAGGTAACGACATCCTCTTTGACGAAGCTCTCTGCGAACAGGGACGTAACTTCAACAACAAGATCTGGAATGCTTTCCGTCTCGTAAAGGGCTGGAAGGTGGCTGACATCGAGCAGTCAGAGGCTGGCAAAATCGCCACCGCATGGTTCGATGCCAAGCTACGCCAAACCAACGCCGAAGTGGACGACCTCTTCAAGAAATACCGAATCTCCGAGGCTCTGATGGCTGTTTACAAGCTGTTCTGGGATGAATTCTCAAGCTGGTATCTGGAGATGGTGAAGCCTGCGTACATCAACGGCGAGGCTCAGCCCATCGACAAGCAGACCTACGACAAAACTTTGGAATTCTTTGAGATTCTACTCAAGATGCTTCACCCGTTCATGCCGTTTATTACGGAAGAACTGTGGCAGCACATCTATGACCGTCAGGACGGTGAGAGCATCATGCGCGATAAGTTGGTGCTGCCTGCCGCTACTGAGTCGGACAACAAACAAATTGCCAAAATAGAGAACGTTAAGCAGATCGTGTCAGGTGTCCGTATGGTCCGTTCTTCAAAGAATATCGCCCCGAAGGAACAACTGGAGTTGCAGGCTGTCGGCAAGAACGACTACGAAGCCTTCGGTCCTGCAATTATGAAGATGGCCAACCTCAGCGCCATCAACGTGGTTGCTGAGAAAGACGCTACAGCATCTGCTTTCATGGTGGGCACCGACGAGTTTGCCGTTCCTCTGGGCAACATGATTGATGTCGAAGCAGAAATCAAGAAGATGGAGGCTCAGTTGCAACATCTAGAAGGATTCCTCGCCGGCATCATGAAGAAACTCAGCAACGAGCGTTTCGTCCAAAACGCTCCCGAAGCAGTCGTCGCTATGGAACGTAAGAAGCAGAGCGACTCTGAAGAGAAGATAGCTTCGTTGAAGGAGTCCATCGCTGCGCTACGCAAAAAATAACACATGACAGACAGCATCGAAATCAAAGGCGCTCGGGTTAACAACCTGAAGAACGTCAGCGTCAAGATTCCGCGTAACCATTTTGTCGTCATTGCTGGTGTTAGTGGTAGCGGCAAATCGTCACTGGCCTTCGACACCCTTTATGCCGAAGGCCAGCGACGTTATGTAGAGAGTCTGTCAAGCTATGCTCGACAGTTCCTCGGTCGTATGAACAAACCTGAGTGTGACTTTATCCGCGGTATTCCACCAGCCATCGCCATTGAGCAGAAAGTCATCTCACGCAACCCACGTTCCACCGTTGGAACGACAACAGAAATATACGAATATTTGCGCCTACTATTCGCTCGTATTGGTCGCACCTACTCCCCTATTAGTGGTCAAGAAGTTAAGAAGCACTCTACAGAGGATCTCGTTCACCAGATGCTGCAATACCAAAAAGGCACAAAATTCGTTGTATTGGCTCCTATAAACATTACAGAAGGACGTACACTCCAGCAACAATTAAAGGCATACATCCAAGAAGGTTATGCTCGTCTGTTTGTTAATGGAGAGTTCCTGCGTATTGACGATTATTTAGAGACTATCTGCAAGAGCGATGATTTTGAGGACAGCAAAGAAGGACAACATACACAATATCTTGTTATTGACCGTCTTTCTGTCGATGACAGTAAAGATGTTATTGCTCGACTGGTAGATTCCTCAGAGTCTGCATTTTACGAAGGACACGGCGAATGCCGTCTAATGTTCCTACCTTCAAACATAAGCTATGATTTCTCCATGCGTTTTGAAGCCGATGGCATGTCCTTTGAAGAACCATCTGACCAATTATTTTCCTTCAATTCTCCCATTGGTGCATGCCCTGAATGCCAAGGCTTCGGTAAAGTCATCGGCATCGACGAGCGATTGGTCATCCCAAATACCACATTATCAGTTTATGAAGGTTGTGTTGTTTGTTGGCATGGCGAAAAGATGAAGGAGTGGCAACAATGGTTCATTCGTCATGCAGCCAAAGATAATTTCCCTATCTTTGAGCCCTACATGAATCTTACACAACAACAAAAAGACTGGTTGTGGCATGGGCTACCATCTGACCAAAGAGCTAAGGAAAAACCATGTATTGACCAATTCTTCCAGATGGTCAGGGAGAATCAATACAAAATACAGTATCGCGTTATGTTAGCCCGCTATCGCGGTAAGACTAATTGTCCGACCTGCCATGGCACACGTCTGAAGCCCGAAGCTGAATATGTCAAGATTGGAGGACGCAGCATCACCGATCTCGTTCAAATGCCGGTCATCAGGCTCAAAGAATGGTTCTGTCAGTTACAACTATCAGAACACGATGCAGAAGTCGGAAAACGCTTGCTAACTGAGATTAATAGCCGATTGCAATTCCTTCTGAATGTTGGACTTGGCTACCTAACCCTCAACCGTCTCTCGAACACGTTATCAGGCGGAGAGAGTCAGCGCATCAATCTCTGTACATCACTTGGCAGCAGCCTCGTTGGCTCCCTTTACATCCTTGACGAGCCGTCTATCGGTCTCCACTCACGCGACACAAATCAACTTATAGGTGTTTTGAAAGATCTGCAAGCGCTTGGCAACACAGTTGTTGTTGTTGAACACGATGAGGAAATCATGCGCGCTGCCGATTATCTCATTGATGTTGGACCTGATGCGGGGCGACTTGGTGGCAACATTGTCTTTGAAGGTAAGGCAGGCGATATAAACAACAAAGCTCTCAAGAAATATCCCAACAGCCACACCGTCAAATATTTGTTACATACAGAAGACATCAAAGTGCCATCATCACGCCGCCCTTGGAACAACAGCATAAATATTAAAGGGGCTCGCATGAACAACCTTCGTGGCATCGACATTCAGATACCCCTAAACGTCATGACGGTTGTTACAGGTGTTAGCGGTAGTGGCAAATCGAGTCTCATCAAAGGTATACTCTATCCTGCCCTCAAACGTCATCTTGGTGAAGTCTTCGATGCTCCAGGTGAGTATCTTGGACTTGATGGAAGCATGGATGCTATTAAGCATGTGGAGTTCGTCGATCAAAATCCAATTGGCAAATCAACACGTTCAAATCCAGCAACATACGTTAAGGCTTACGATGCGATTCGCGACCTTTATGCTAATCAACCTCTGTCACAACAAATGGGTTTTACTGCACAGTATTTCTCTTTTAATGCAGACGGCGGCCGCTGCGATGAGTGTAAAGGTGCTGGTACTATTACGGTTGAGATGCAGTTCATGGCTGATCTCGTTTTGGAGTGTGAAGCCTGCCACGGCCACCGTTTCAAGCGAGACATTCTTGACGTACGTTATGAAGGTAAGAACATCGATGACGTTCTTAACATGACCATCAGCGAAGCCATTGAGTTTTTTAGTGAACATAAGCAGAAGACCATTGTCAACCGTTTAAAGCCACTTGAAGATGTCGGGTTAGGTTATATAAAATTGGGGCAGAACTCATCAACACTCTCGGGTGGTGAGAACCAACGCGTCAAGTTAGCATACTTTATTGGACAAGAAAGGCAAGAACCAACCATGTTTATATTTGACGAACCAACTACTGGTTTGCATTTTCATGACATTCAGAAACTATTACAATCTTTCAATGCTCTCATTGAACGTGGGCATACGATTGTTGTCATAGAACATAACATGGACATCATAAAATGTGCAGATTACGTTATCGACTTAGGTCCCGATGGTGGTGATCGAGGCGGTGCCCTTGTCTGTGCAGGAACGCCAGAAGATATAGCACAATGTGAGGATAGCCTCACAGGTCATTACCTACAAGAAAAACTTAAATAATTGTTAAAAAGAGAACAACCTAAGGATATTTTTCGTAACTTTGCGCCGCTTTAAGGATACAATTATACATAGACATCTGATGGTCAGATAGTTAAGAAAGATTTTTCAAGATTTAAGATGAGACAATTAAAGATTCAAAAAAGCATCACAAACCGTTCAAGTGAGGCTTTAGACAAGTATTTGGTAGAAATTGGTCGCGCTCCACTTATTAGCATTGACGAAGAGATTGAGTTGGCGCAAAAGATACGAAAAGGAGGTCCTGAGGGTGAACGTGCAAAAGACAAACTTGTTACTGCAAATCTCCGTTTCGTTGTCTCCGTAGCCAAGCAGTACCAGCATCAAGGTCTAACGCTCACCGATCTTATCGACGAGGGCAATATCGGTCTGATTAAGGCCGCTCAAAAGTTCGATGAGACCCGCGGTTTCAAATTCATTTCTTATGCAGTATGGTGGATTCGCCAATCCATCCTACAGGCAATAGCTGAGCAGAGTCGAATTGTACGACTTCCTCTGAATCAGGTTGGATCGCTTAATAAGATAAGCCACGAGATAAACAAGTTTGAACAAGAGCATCAGCGTCATCCGTCAGTGAGTGAACTGGCAGAAGCAACACAAATTGACGAGGAGAAAATTGGTCAGTCTATGATGGCCGACGGTCATCACGTCAGTATTGACGCTCCATTTCAAGATGGCGAAGATAACTGTATGCTTGACGTTATGGCAAGTGGCGATGATTCACGAACTGATCGCCAGGTTGATCATGAATCAATGGCACAAGAACTAAATTCTGTATTGAACAAAGTTCTGAAGGAACGCGAGATTACCATTATCCGCGAATGCTTCGGCATTGGCTGTCACGAAAAAGGTCTCGAGGAGATTGGCGACCAACTTGGCCTGACACGCGAGCGCGTACGTCAGATTCGTGAAAAAAGCATTGCAAAACTGCGTGATAGCGGTAATGCTAAAATTCTGATGAAGTATTTGGGCTAAAAATTTTGCGACTTCAAGAATTATTCGTAATTTTGGGGTCGTGAAATGCGCCACAAAGATAATCTTCCTACTGGGCATCCTCACAGGACTGCCCAGTTTTTTATTGGCAAAGGGTCAAAGCGACACCTTGCCATTACTTAGACGCATATACCATTTTCGCGAACAGATAAGCGATAGTATTGAAGGTGTTGAACGCAATGTCTACATGAAATTCCGTTATGACATTAAGAAACGTAACTTAGGTTTGTGGCTCATACCAACGATGTATCCACTGGCCAAAGGTGACCGCCATATGCTGCTGGAGACTTACAGCAGAATCAAATTCAAAAGTATAGACGAATACGACAATCAGCAACAAGTGATATGGGGAACGGTACCTCATCACCGCAAGGCAATGGAACCTATATTGGAGTTTCTTACCCCCAACATCTATGCATCAACCATCTATCCCAAGCACACGTTGTCACCATTCCATGAAAGCAACCGTCGTTTCTACAAATATACAATCAGAGATCTCAAGAACGGCCATTCCGTCATTACTTTCCGTCCCCGACGTCGGCGTAACACTCAACTTATCAGCGGCATGGCCTATATTGAGAATGAGACGGGGCGTATCACACAAACGCAATTATCAGGCGACTTTGACGGTATCGTTTTCAGTACAGAAGTTACCATGGGCAGCGAAGGGGCCAACATTTTTCTTCCCGAGCATTGTGCCACCAGCGCTCAGTTCAACTTTATGGGTAACAAAATATTTGCAACATTCAATGCAGAATACAGTTGTCCCACAACATTGCCAGAGAATTTGCGCAATAGCCACAATCGCGTTCTCATGGATTCCTTACGTCCTTTACCGCTTAACAGAAGCGAGCAGGGTATTTATTACGCTTACGACTCAATACACCCAGCCCATCCTGCAAATACTGACTCATTAAAGAAGTCACACAAAAGCAAGACTTTTCTGAACATATTTGATGTTATTGGTGAGAATCTTGTTAGTAATATAAGAGCAGAATCCGAGAACGCATCACTGCGTGTTTATCCGCTACTCAGTCCGCAATATCTGAGCTACAGCCGACGTTATGGCTTTGCCTACAAGATACGTATGAAAACTGACTACCATTTCAATTCCCATCGATATTTCGAATTCAGGCCACAATTGGGTTATAACTTCAAACTAAAAAAATTCTACTACAACCTACCTTTACGTTTCAATTATAATCCTAAACGTGACGGGTATGTAGAAGTGGTTTATGCTAACGGAAACCGAACAAACCATAGCAGTATTCTCCATGAGATATACCAAGAATATGGCGACACCATCGATCTTAAGAGTAAAAATCTTGATACTTTCGATGATAACTACTTGCGTGTCACCAACAACATCATGGCATTCGACTGGATAGACATTGAGAGTGGTTTTACGTTCCATCAGCGTAAAGCTTACGAACCTTCAGCCATGCGTTTATTTGGTAAAGCTACTGAATACAGGAGTTTCGCACCTGTGCTGTCACTAAAGATTAGGCCCTTACACCATGGCCCACTCTTCACCATCGACTACGAGCGTGGCCTAACAGGCATAAATGGCTCCAACATCGACTACGAACGATGGGAATTTGATGGTTCCTATAAACATCTTATTCACCCTTCCCGCAAACTCAATATACGTGTCGGAGGCGGCTTTTATTCCCGGAAAAAGGGGAACTACTTTGTTGACTATACAAACTTTCGTGACAACAACCTCCCCGAAGGTTGGGATGATGACTGGACTGGCAATTTTCAACTGCTGAACAGCCGTTGGTACAATGACTCCCGATACTATGCCCGTGCTAATTTATCGTATGAGTCACCATTAATGATACTATATTCTTTACCGATATTCGGACATTTGCTTGAACGCGAGCGTTTCTATCTCAGTGGCTTAAGCATTGACCATACTCGCCCCTATTATGAACTGGGATACGGTTTTACTACCCGTTTCTTTACCATTGGGGTGTTTAGCAGTTTCCTCAATGCCACGTTCCAGAACTTCGAATGTAAATTCACCTTTGAACTCTTTCAACGATGGTAACACCAACACTCACAGTTTATAAAGCATCAGCAGGCAGTGGCAAGACCTTTCGTCTAGCTGTCGAATATATCAAACTTGTAGTACGCGACCCTCAATGCTATCGTCATATTCTCGCAGTTACTTTCACAAACAAGGCTACAGAGGAGATGAAGATGCGTATCCTAAGCCAGCTATACGGGCTTTGGAAGCAATTGCCAGATTCACAGACCTATATGGACTGCATTTGTAAAGAATTACAAGTAGAACCGACATTTGTCAGCCTTCAGGCCGGTCAGGCATTAGCTAATTTGCTCCACAACTACAACTATTTCCGTGTCGAGACCATAGACACTTTCTTCCAAAGTGTACTACGCAACCTTGCCCGAGAACTCGATCTGACAGCCAACCTACGCATTGGGTTAAATGACACCCAAGTAGAGGAACTCGCTGTTGATCAGCTCATTGAAGACCTACAAACTACTGATGTTATGCTCATTTGGTTGCTAAAGTACATCATGGAGAATATCAATGATGACCACTCCTGGAATGTCATCGGACAGATTAAACAGTTTGGGCGTACAATTTTCCGTGATTACTATAAAGCAGAAAGCAAGGCTATCAGCGAGCGAATGGCAGAAAAAGGATTCTTTGACCACTATACCAAAACGCTACGAGATCTTCGTGCTACGGCCAAAGAGTATATGGCAGAAATCGGCGATAAGTTCTTCTCAACATTAGCTTCTGAGGGATTCACTATTGATGACTTAGCCAACAAACGACGCGGTATAGCAAGCTTCTTCTTAAAACTACAGAATGGAGTTTTTGATGCTTCCATTGAGAACACCACCGTGGCCAACTGTCTAGGCAATCCGGCAAAATGGTATACTAAAACACATCCTCGTCATGAAGAAATACACATGCTTGCCGATGGTACATTAGGTAATTTATTACGTCTTGCCATCGAACAACGTCCACGCCAATGGCGACTCTATCAAAGTGCAGAGCTCACTCTACGCCATATCAATCAATTGCGCTTACTTGACAGCATTGAAACTAAAGTACGCCAATTGAACCACGAGGCCAACCGTTTCTTACTCAGCGACACACAACAGCTGCTCCACGCCCTCATCAGCGACAGCGACTCGCCTTTTATCTTCGAAAAGATAGGTACACAGTTAGAACACATCATGATAGATGAGTTTCAAGACACCTCCACCGTTCAGTGGCAGAATTTCCGTGTGCTTCTTCAAGAGACAATGAGTCACGAAGGAAGCCAGAACCTCATTGTCGGTGATGTCAAACAAAGCATTTACCGCTGGCGTAGCGGTGACTGGCGCCTACTCAACGATATTCATAGCCAGTTTCCAAAAGAGTCTATCATGGAGAAGCCTCTCGACACCAACCACCGGTCATCACGCCACGTCATCGAATTCAACAACGCTTTCTTTCAAAAGGCAGCACTTTGGGAGTACGAGCAGCTACAGGATATGCCTGAAGCCGAACAGCTGCAACGCGCCTATCAAAGTGTAGAGCAACTCATTCCTGAGCATCGTGACCAGAGTGGCTACGTCAACATCGACCTGCTGCCCGCTGAAGACTATCAGGAGAATACACTCAGCCTGTTGACTGACATCGTACGTCAACTACTTGCCGATGGTGTCAGTCAGAGTGATATCGCTATCTTAGTGCGCACCAACAATCTTATCCCCGTTATTGCCAATTACTTTGCAGAACAGATGTCCAATGAAGTAAGCATTGTCAGCGACGAAGCATTCCGTCTCGATGCCTCACTGTCTGTTAATATCATTGTCAACGCACTTCGACTTTTAGCTAATCCTCATGACGAACTATCCCATGCATATCTCCATAAGATAGCAGGTCAGGGGCTGCCAAACGATACAGAAGCACTTCTGCGATTACCGCTCTATGAACTTGTTGAACAGCTTTTCATCCACTTCCAGCTGAATCGTTTCGATGATCAGAGTGCATACATCTGCGCGTTCTATGACCAGCTTGCCGACTTCACAGCCGACAATAGTAGCAACATTGACAGTTTCCTTCGCGAATGGGATGAGAATCTCTGTTCCAAAACCATTCAAAGCGATGAACTCAGCGGCATTCGCCTTATTAGTATTCACAAGTCCAAAGGGTTGGAGTTCGACCATGTCATCTGCCCTTTCTGTGACTGGCAGTTGGAGAAGCAGAGTGGCAACGTTCTATGGTGCCATCCAACAGAAGCACCATTCAACGACCTCCCCTTAGTGCCCGTTGACTATAGCCAGAAAGGCATGACAGGTACTATTTATGAAGCAGACTATCGTCATGAACACCTACAGAACATCGTTGATAACCTCAACCTACTCTACGTTGCCTTCACTCGTGCCTCCCAGCGGCTTTATGTCATCGGCAAACGTGGCACGAAATCGTCTCGTTCCGCTGTCATAGAAGCCGTCTTACCCTCAATCGAAGGTATGCTTAGTGGTGAAAACGACACAGAATCAGCGCTTCACTACGAATATGGTCAACCTGAAATCATTAACACAGCCCATACAACTCGTCATACAAATAATGTATTTCTTCAATCACCTACACCCTGTCACATCAATGTGCAGTCATTCGACAGTCGCGTAGCATTCCGTCAAAGCAATCAAAGCCAGGACTTTATCAGTGGCGACGACGAACAGGGAAGCTATATTCAGCTGGGTAGTGTGCTCCATCACATTTTCTCAACTATCCGAACGACCGCAGACATTGACGATGCCCTGCAACGACTTCAGCTCGACGGAATTCTCTACAACAATGATATCACCGCTGAGCGTATTACCACTATGCTGCGTCGGCGCTTGGAACACCCGAAGGTCGCTGACTGGTTCAGTGGACGCTGGCAGATATTCAACGAGTGCACCATCCTCAGCATGACTGATGGTCAGGTTGTTGAACGCCGTCCCGACCGTGTGATGACTGACGGTCATGAGTGGATAGTCGTCGACTTTAAGTTCGGAGGTGAACATGTAGAATATCACAATCAGGTACGCCAGTATATGGATCTTCTCCGCCAGATGGGCCACAGTCATATTAGTGGTTATCTCTGGTATGTCTATAGTAACAAAATTGTTGAAGTCGTATGAACACATTCCTTGAACTCGTTGCGCAGGACATTCTGCAGAAGTACGGTACCGACTTATCGCGCATAGCCGTTGTATTTCCAAACAAGCGTGCATCGTTGTTCCTTAACGATGCCCTGGCACGACTCTCCCAACGCCCCATCTGGTCACCCGTCTATATAACCATCAGCGAACTCTTTCGCCGGCATAGCCAACTGCAAGTAGCAGACAACATCAAGCTTATCTGCGACCTCCACCGTGTCTATACCCATGTCACCGGTTACAACGAAAGTCTTGACCACTTCTATGGTTGGGGCCAGTTGCTGCTCACGGACTTTGACGATATTGACAAGAACATGGCTCCTGCCATGCAGGTCTTTACTAATTTGAGCAATATTCATGAACTCGACGACACAAGCTATCTCAACGAAGAGCAGCGCGCCATCATTCGCAAATTCTTCGCTAACTTCAGCGAAACACATAGCAGCGAACTAAAAGAACGTTTCCTACGGTTATGGTCAAATATGGGTTCTATATATCATGAGTACAACGAACACCTGCGTCATCAGAATTTGGCTTATGAGGGGGCTCTTTACCGTCAGGTGGCTGAGGACGAGGGACTGTCTTTCGAATATGACCATTACATTTTTGTTGGTTTCAATCTCATGCAGCAGGTTGAGAAGTGTCTCATAGCCAACCTGAAGCGACAAGGCAAAGCCACCGTCTATAGCGATGACGAGCACATCGCTCCTCAGGAGATAACATTCGTTGCAGCTCCTACTGAGAATATTCAGGCACGCTACGCCACCCAATGGTTGCACGAAGGAAATCGCATAGCCGATGGTCGTCGCACCGCTATCGTCCTCTGCGACGAGTCGCTGCTTGGCACCGTTATTCACTGTTTGCCTCCCGAGGTTGAACATGCCAATGTCACGACTGGCTATCCTCTTCTGCAAGCTCCCATAGCCTCTTTCATCCAGCAGTTCTTAAATCTCCACACACTTGGATACGACACCAAGCGCCGTCGTTTCCGTTCGCGCTACGTTAAGGAAATGCTTCGTCACCCTTATGCTCAGTATCTGGATTGTGACCAGCTTCTCATGTCTCTGCCTGACAATGCCTCACTTCTTCGTCATGGAGCGACACTCATAGCTACTCTTGCAAAAGCCATTGCGCCAACAGCCAGTGCTTCGCCACAGTCATCAGCCTCTTCTCTCCCTATCTCACCCTTCACTGCCGAGACTCTTTTTCGCGCCTACACACTGCTCAATCGTCTCGTCACGCTCGTAGAGGCTGGCGACCTTATCGTTGACACCATAACGCTTCAACGTCTCATTACCCAACTCATCCAGCAGACCTCTGTCCCTTTCCATGGCGAACCTGCCATAGGTCTCCAAATCATGGGTGTGCTTGAGACGCGCAACCTCGATTTCGACCATGTACTGTTGCTCTCAACTAACGAGGGCAACATGCCCCGCGGCATCAACGACGCATCGTTCATTCCCTATAGTATTCGCAAGGCTTTCGGCCTAACCACAATCGACAATAAAGTGTCTATCTACGAGTACTATTTCAAGCACATTTTAAGCCGTGCCCATGATGTCACTCTCTGCTATAACAATGCGACCACCGATGGACACACCGGCGAGATGTCTCGTTTCATGCTCCAGTTGCTCGTCGAGAGCACAACGCCCATTCAACAATTAGTTCTACAAGGCGGACAGCATATCGTCAGCCACCAGCCTCGTCCAATCGACAAGAAATGCGATGTCATCAATGCCTTGCGCCGCCGTTTCACCTATATCTCCGACAGTGGTTCCTCTTCAGCAAATCCCAGCCCCCTTCTCACCCCAACAGCCATCAACCGTTACATGCGCTGCCCCGTGCAATTCTATTATAATTATGTAGAAGGGCTTCGCGAGCCCGATGACAACGATGAAGACGTCATTGACAACCGCGTCTTTGGCAATATCTTCCACGATGCCGCACAGCTACTCTATGAGAAGATGATGCAAAAGAGTGCCACCATTCTTGCTTCCGATATTGACAGCGTTCTCAAGGAGAAAGTTGACATTGAGCGCTCTGTCGATGCCGCTCTGCAACGCCATCTTTTCGACAAAGGCAAGTCTTCCCCTTCGACCGCCGTTTCTCAGGCCATCCGCTTAAAGCAGCTCAATGGTCTTCAGCTCATCAACCGTGAGGTCATCATTCAGTATTTGCGTAAGTTGCTTATTCTTGACCGTCAGCTTACGCCTTTCACCATTCTCGGATTGGAGAAAGACGTTGTCCTACCCTACACCATCCACTCTATCGGCATCAACACGACGCTTGGTGGCCGCATCGACCGTCTTGACATGATTACCGATGACCATGGTGCTGACCTCATTCGGGTTGTCGATTACAAGACTGGCTCTCGTCGTCTGACAGCCCTGAAGGACGTTGACGATATTTTCAACCCCTCGCAACTGCGCAACCACAACGACTACTATCTCCAGGCGTTGCTCTATGCGCGTCTCGTCACGACTTCTATGCAACTGTCTTCTTATTTACAACGCAATACTCCTGTTGCACCTGCTTTGTTGTTCATCCAGCATGCTGGTGTTGAGGGTTATGATCCCATTCTGCGTTTCGGTCAGACCCCCATAAAGAACATGGCCACCCCTGAGGGTGACCATTTCGTCGAGTTATTAACAGAGAAGATAGAGGAGATTTTCAACCCCGACATCGCTTTCGTTCCTACGGAAGACCGCGACCGCTGCATCCATTGCCCCTATGCATCCTTCTGTGGCATTCAGAACGTATAGCCTAAGGTCAAGAGCAGCTGATGACGCTTATTGTTGACGTTGACAGCGTTGCAGATATTGTCATCTTCTGCCGTATCCTTATCGAAGTAGTTCATAAAGGGTGAGAACTCGCCCTTGGTAGCACTATACTGGTAAGCCACGTCTATGTTCATGCGTCCTACCTTGTAGCCTAATCCGCAAGTCACGCGGTTTGTAGCCTTCCAGTTCGTGTAGTCTGTAGCCGAGCTGTAGTAGCTGCCGTCAGTCTGGAGGGAGCCATCCTTGAAGCCCTCCATCTTATACATCGGTGACACGTAGTTATAGCCCAGTCTGACAGCCAGTGCGGGATCGGGTTTGAACTCTGCACCGAGTTTCAGTGTAGCCACGCCTTTCAGAGTCTCCTCTGTATGACGGTTCATCACTTCGTCACTCTCACTGTCCTCATAGCTACCCCATCCGTCATAGACACGGCCTGTGTTGTAGCGGGTGTCGAGCGAGCCATAGTCAGCATACTCGAAAGTAGCACCAAGAGCCAGTTGCGTACCGATGGTGTGACCGGCGCTCAAGCCGAACTTCCACGGTGTATAGAGTTTGAACTCGTAGCTCTCGCTGCTGGAAGCCTGGTTCCTGCCATCGCTGATGACGGTCTGGTTGCTGGTTTTCAGATCATACCATGTCGGTGCGTGTATATAGGCACCGATACGGAAAGCCGATTCATCAATGGGACGCAGAATGACGCCTGCCTTCATGTTAACGCCGGTACCATCGATAATGCGGTCATCGCTGACTGTCAGGTTGAAACCATCCAGCTGCTCTGTGTATTCACCGTAGTGCTTGTAGTTCACGTCCTGTAGTCCGATGGTCAGTCCCAGATAGACCTTATTATGCAGA
>JAGBQP010000015.1 GCA_017632825.1 Prevotella sp.
GAACGTATGAGAAAATATGACGTTTCTGCTTGGCTACCTCTGCTTCTGCCATTTCCTGAGCTTTTGCCATAGACAGAATCTGAGGGTTTGCCTTGGCATTTTCGAACAAAACAGCCAGTGGAGGAAGCTTGAATTCTGAGAAATTGATAGTTTTCTCCTCACTTGAATCGAAGAAACCGGCACTAATACCACTTTCATTGAACTGTGCCATAGCTATGTTGGCGCAGATTAATGAGGATATAATTGCAATATAACGTTTATGTTGTTTCATTATTAGTTGTGCATGTTATACATTCTCTTTTTGGACGAATGCTGTTAAGGTTCGGAAAATAATCTTCATGTCAAGAAGAAAATTGTAGGTTTGTCCATAGGTGATGTCAAGTTGTTTCCGCTCCTCTGCTGACATCGTACCACCTTTGCCGCGCTCCTCAACCTGCCAAAGGCCTGTCAATCCCGCAGGCGCCATAAAACGGTCAATGGTTGAGTCAACTGTTAATTTCTCTGCTTCATAGAGTGGGAGAGGGCGATTACCAACAATCGACATGTCGCCTTTTAGAATGTTGAATAGTTGCGGAAGCTCATCAATGCTGTATTTGCGGATAAAACGTCCAACTTTCGTGACGCGAGGGTCATTTTCTATTTTTACGAAAGCATTGTTTATTTCTTCTTCTTTTTCTCTGGCAAAGTCACTTTCTGCAACCACGAAGTCGTCTCCAACAAGCATGACTTCATCATCGCTGATCATCATGTCGGATTCCATTCCCATTGACATCATTGCCAATTCTGCTTCGTCACCTAAAGGTGCTTTGATGTTTGCCTTTTCTTCTTCAGGTCCGTCAAAATCATTCTTGTCAGAATACTGATTTCCAGCTGTTTTGCTAACTTCTTTTAAGCGTTTCTCTGCATCGGTATACATAGAACGGAACTTGAGAAAATCGAAAACAGTATAGTTCGTGCCGACACGCTTTGATTTGAAAAGAATGGGACCTGGACTTTCTAAACGGATGGCAATAGCTGTAATAATAAAAACAGGAGATAGAATAATAATCGCAAGGAAAGAGAATATAATGTCAAAAGCGCGCTTCCAAAAAGGAATTTTAAAGCGAAGAATGTGTTTTTTTGACACTTGGTCATCAAACATGATATTTTCGCGATCGCTAATAAATTGTATTTTCTTATTTAATTCCGTGACAGACGCATTCAATGATAATGTGTCATTAATACCGCACTTTTGATATGTTTTGCGCTCTTCTTCTGATAATGTGTCGGTCATCAAAATGATGTATATGTTGTCACATTTTTTGCGCAAATATGTGATGGCAGTGATATCTTCATTGCGTACGCTCTTCTCATAGAAAACAATGAAATGCTCATTCCTGACATGTGGAGCGCATGCAGTTGCTGTGGCTTTGTAGTTTTTCGTTAACTGCACTAAACGCCCAGGAATGTATTTTAGACGTTCTTCTGTCTGAGAATTTGTTCCAAGGTATACTATGCCTATCATCCTATGAAATTAATCAATTGGGTAATATCTTCTTGACTCTGATTTTCAACTCCATTGGGTTGAAAGGCTTGACAATATAGTCTTCGGCACCAATTTCAAGTAGGCGAATTCTTTCACTTGTGGAATCCTCGCTACTAAGCATGATGACAGGGATATGACGGAATAACTCGTTCTGTTTTATCCACTCCAAAAAGTCATCACCGCGCATACCGGGCATTCGGATGTCAGAAATAATCAGATCGGGCGTGTTGCCTGCTTGAAGCCATTTTACACCCTGTAATCCATCCGGCAACCATTGTACGTCATAGTCGCTCATAAGATAGATTGACAAAACTTTGGCGATTGTCTCTTTGTCATCCAAAATTAATATTTTCTTTTTCATATATGAAGGTATTTTTAATCGGCTGTAGTTTCCACTTTTCCCTGCAAAGTTAAGCATTTTTTTTTAATTGTATCATTTTTGTTCAAAAAAAAATGCAATTTGTGCTAAAAAAGTTATTTGTTACTATTATTGTGGGGGGAAATGGCGTTTTCAACGTATTATAAATTGAATAAACATTTTTATATTATTGTTATGGCAAACAGATATCTTTTAGGTTTTGATGTTGGCAGTTCTTCTGTCAAAGCATCACTTGTTGATGCCGATAGTGGCAAGTGTGTAGCTTCAGCTTTCTTCCCAGAGAAAGAGGCTCCAATCATGGCTGTTAAGGCAGGATGGGCTGAACAAGAACCAGATTCTTGGTGGCAGTATGCCAAACAGTCATTACAGAAGATTATGGCTGTATCGGGTGTGAAAGGTGATGACATAAAGGCTATTGGTATTTCTTATCAGATGCATGGTTTAGTGTGTGTTGATAAAGAATTAAAGGCCTTACGTCCTGCTATTATTTGGTGTGACTCCCGTGCAGTTCCTTATGGTGAAAAAGCATTTAAGGATTTAGGAGCTGACCAATGCTTGAGTCATCTTCTTAATTCGCCCGGAAACTTCACTGCAGCGAAATTGGCATGGGTGAAGGAGAATGAGCCAGATATATATAATAAGGTGTATAAGGTGATGCTTCCGGGTGATTATCTGGCTATGCGACTAAGTGGTACAGTGAACACTACCGTGAGTGGCTTGTCAGAAGGAATGTTCTGGGACTTTAAGAACAACCAGGTAGCTGACTTTTTGATGAAGTATTATGGTTTTGATTCTTCACTGATTGCAGACATTGTACCTACTTTTGCCGAGCAGAGTGTAGTTAGTGCAGAAGCAGCTGCAGAGTTAGGGTTAAAGGCTGGTACACCGATTACATATCGTGGCGGAGATCAGCCTAACAATGCCTTGTCGTTAAATGTCCTGAATCCAGGTGAGATTGCTGCTACTGCAGGTACTTCTGGTGTCGTTTATGGCGTACTGGGTGAGGTGAACTACGACAAACTGAGCCGTGTGAACACCTTTGCTCATGTGAACCATCAGGCGGATCAGACGCGACTGGGTGTGTTGTTGTGCATCAACGGTACTGGTATTTTGAATGCATGGACGCATCGCAATATCACACCTGAGATTGGCTATGCCGAGATGAACGACTTGGCAGCCAGCGTCCCCATCGGTAGTGAGGGCGTAACGATTATTCCGTTTGGAAACGGCGCTGAGCGTGTGCTTGAGAATAAGGAAATCGGCTGCTCAATCAATGGCCTGAACTTCAATAAGCACAATAAGGCTCACCTGGTGCGCGCTGCTCAAGAGGGTATCGTCTTCTCGTTCTGCTATGGTATGGAAATCATGCAGCAGATGGGTATGGACATCAAGAAGATTCATGCTGGTAAGGCCAATATGTTCTTGAGTCCGTTGTTCCGTGATACGCTGGCTGGCGTGAGCGGTGCAACCATTGAACTCTATGATACAGACGGTTCTGTAGGCGCTGCAAAGGGTGCCGGTATCGGCGCTGGTATTTATGCAAATGCTAACGAAGCCTTTGCGTCACTTGAAAAGTTACAGGTGATAGAGCCCGACACGAAGAACCGCGATGCTTATCAAGCTGCATACGAGGCTTGGAAGTCAACGCTGAAAAAGAATATGTAATAGATCCTTATAGAAACATTAAGGCCCACCGATTGGCGGGCCTTAATTGTTTTCTTACAATGTTTAGTTAACTAAAAAAGCCTTTTATTACCTTTCGGCTCGCATAGGGTTGTTGAGGAAGTCCTCGTAGGCCATGCGTATGCCGTCCTCAAGCTCGGTTTTGTAAGTCCAGCCCAGTTCGGTGGCTTTGCTTACGTCCAAAAGCTTGCGTGGCGTGCCATTGGGGCGTGTGGTATCCCACTCAATGCGTCCTTCGTATCCCACGACTTTTGCCACTAACTCTGTCAGAGCCTTGATGGTCAGTTCTTTTCCGGTACCAGCATTGACGGTCTCGTCGCCTGAGTAGTTGTTCATCAGGAACACACAGAGGTTGGCAAGGTCATCGACGTAGAGGAACTCGCGCAACGGACTGCCGTCGCCCCAGCAGGTGACACTTTCAGCTCCGGCGACCTTTGCTTCATGGAAGCGACGAATCAGTGCGGGCAGCACGTGACTATGTTCAGGGTGGTAGTTATCGTTAGGACCGTAGAGGTTCGTAGGCATCACGGAGATGTAGTCCGTGCCGTACTGCTTATTAAGAAATTCGCAATACTTCAGACCGCTGATCTTTGCTAGGGCATAGGCCTCATTGGTCTTCTCCAGGGCTCCTGTCAGCAAGCAACTTTCGGGCATCGGCTGTGGTGCCATACGCGGATAAATGCAACTGCTGCCCAAGAACTCCAGTTTCTTACAGCCATTCTTCCAAGCGGCATGTATAACGTTCATCTCAAGAATCATGTTGTCGTACATGAAGTCTGCCAACGCACTTTGATTGGCAACGATGCCGCCAACCTTAGCAGCCGCTAGGAACACATATTCCGGCTTCTCCTTTTCGAAGAATTGTTCTACGTCCACCTGACGTGTTAAATCTAATTCTTTGTGTGTGCGGGTAATAATATTGGTATAGCCTTGCCGTTCTAGTTCACGCACAATGGCACTACCTACCATGCCTCTATGACCTGCGACGTAAATTTTGCTGTCTTTTTTCATTACTTTACAATTCCTTTTTCCAGATACTCAGCCAGATTCGTACGTACTTTTGCAGCAGCTCCTTCGGCGGCAACCTTAGCCATGTCGCTGTCAACCATAATCTTTACAAGTTCCTCAAACGAGGTCTTGTTGGGGTTCCATCCTAACTTTGCTTTTGCTTTAGTGGGGTCACCCCAAAGGTTTACCACGTCCGTAGGACGATAAAAGTCGGGAGATACTTCAACAAGTACTTTACCCGTAGCTTTGTCGATACCCTTCTCTTCTGCGCCTTCACCAACAAATTCCAAATCAATGCCTACATGTTTGAAGGCAAAGTAGCAGAATTCTCGCACAGAATGCTGTATACCGGTTGCAATGACGAAATCCTCGGGTTTCTCTTGTTGCAGGATAAGCCACATACACTCTACGTAGTCTTTAGCATAGCCCCAGTCGCGAAGGCTTCCCAGATTTCCAAGATATAGCTTCTCCTGCTTACCTTGTTTGATGCGAGCGGCTGCTAACGTAATTTTACGAGTGACGAAAGTCTCGCCGCGACGCTCACTTTCATGATTGAACAGAATACCTGAGCAGCAGTACATGTTGTAAGCCTCGCGGTATTCCTTTACAATCCAAAATCCATACTGCTTTGCCACAGCGTAGGGCGAATAGGGGTGAAAAGGTGTATTCTCATTCTGAGGAACTTCCTCTACTTTTCCGTAAAGTTCTGACGTACTGGCTTGATATATGCGACATTGATCCTTAAGTCCAAGTTGTCTTACTGCCTCCAAAATTCGGAGTACACCTACAGCATCAACATCAGCAGTAAATTCGGGCGAGTCAAATGAAACCTGAACATGACTCTGTGCAGCCAAGTTGTATATTTCGGTTGGTTTTACTTTGCCGATGACTCCAAGGATACTCATAGAATCTCCCATGTCAGCATAATGCAGGTGGAAATGTGATTTACCTTCCAAGTGGGCTATACGCTCACGGAAATCTACAGATGAGCGACGGATAGTGCCATGCACTTCATAGCCTTTCTCTAAAAGAAATTCAGCTAAATAAGAGCCATCCTGACCAGTTATACCAGTAATAAGGGCGATTTTCTTATTCTCCATATTTGTTCCTATTATTAATTATCTCCACTAAATTGCTTGATTCGCTGTTCTTCAGATAATTTACAAACGAGCAGAGTCCCGTTTTTTTCGGCAACAATGTAGCCATCTAGTCCCTGTATAACTACACGTTTTTCTTCGGTAGCGTGTACGATACAGTTGTGGCTTTCAATCATTTGTATATTCTCTCCGATGCAGGCGTTACCGTAGAGGTCTTTCTTTGACTGTTGCTGCAGCGAGCCCCATGTGCCCAAGTCGCTCCAACCAAAATCCGCCGGACAAACAAAGATTTCTTCTGCTTTCTCCATGATGGCATAGTCCACGGATATGCTTTCGCATTCAGGGAATTTCTCGTTGACTATATCCTGTTCTTGTGGCGTACCATAGATTGGTAGCATTGATTCAAAAATTCGAGCTATTGCAGGCTGATACATGCGGAAAGCATTAACGATGGTGTTGACATTCCAAATGAAGATGCCAGCATTCCAGAAATAATTTGTTTTGCTGACATATTTCTTTGCAGTCTCCAAATCGGGCTTTTCCCGGAATGAATCTACGCGAAATATCTCTTTGTTGCGAGGTGAACTGGAGGCTGGGTCTGCTTGAATGTAGCCATAACCAGTCTCTGGCCGTGTTGGTTTGATGCCTAATGTGACAATGGCATCGGTATCAGTGGTGAACTTCATGCATTCCTTGACAATGCGTTGGAATTCTTGAATGTTCATGACGATATGATCGCTTGGGGTAACTATGATGTTTGCTTTCGGGTCGTTGCTCTTGATACGCCAAGAAACATAGGCTATGCATGGAGCTGTGTTACGGCGACATGGCTCACAGAGTATATGATCTGCGGGCATGTTTGGTAACTGTTTCCTGACGATATCCGCATATTTTTGATTTGTGACTACCCAAATGTTGTCTCCGGCAATGAGTGAACCAAAACGCTCAACCGTCATTTGCAGCAGACTCTTTCCAACACCAAGTACGTCGATAAATTGTTTGGGACACTCTGCGGTACTCATAGGCCAAAAGCGGCTTCCAACACCGCCAGCCATAATGACGAGATGATTATTGATACGTGCCATAGTTGAATTAAGTTATAGTTGTTTCTTTAATTTCTTTTTGATGATAAAATATGTAATTGCCAATAGTACAATAGCCACAATCGCTATAACGATGTAGTGATTGTAGCGCTCGATGGTCACTTCGAGCTCTTCTTCAGGTACAATGGCGTGTAGATACCAGCCCATAACGGCAAGTATGGTGTGCCAGACACCAGCACCGATGGTTGTGTAAAGCAGAAATTTCCAGTAGCTCATGCGCGCCAGTCCAGCTGGTAATGAAATGAGGTGACGAATGCCAGGAATCAAACGACCTGTCAATGTCGCAACGACTCCATGGTTGTCGAAATAGCGCTCACTCTTCTCTACTTTTTCTTGGTTGAGAAGACACATCTTACCCCACTTGCTATTTGCGAAACGATAGACAACAGGGCGTCCTACATAGAGTGCTGCAAAGTAGTTAATACTAGCACCGACATCGGCTCCTATCGTGGCAAAGATAACAACCAGAATAGCATTCAGATGACCACTGGCTGCATGGTAGGCTGCAGGAGCAACTACCAGTTCCGACGGTACAGGTACGACTGTACTCTCCAGCAACATCAGAAAGAAGATGGTGCCGTAGTTTAAGTTGCCAAGTAGTGTCGAAATCCAGTTCATTTCTTAAGTTTCTCTATCATGTATGAATAATAGTTTTGGGGTTCTATGCCAGCAGGGAAAATGCCCGACAAAACGATTCTTGCTTCCTGAGGATTCTTCTCACAGGCTAGCTTCAGATAATTCAAAAATTCTTCTATTTTAAGTTTGTCCCAACAGCATAAGGCCATATATGCATAACCATCCGTCCATTTATCATCAACGTTTTTGAAGAATATAGGGAACATATTGTATGCTGCATCCACAAACTTATTGTCATAGAGAGAGACGAGAATACGTAACATGATTTTGGGATCATTACCCGAATTCTCTAATGCTTTCTTGAACATTTTCTCTGCCTCCTCCTGCCGATTATTTGCTAACAGAATGTGTCCACGAATGACTAACATGTCTTCATGATCACAATCCAAATCGTCGGTCTTGTCAATGTAGAATAACGCTTTGTCTGGTTGTCGTAACTCGCTATAGGCAAATCCCAATTCTTCATAAATCTCTACAAGCAAATCTGATTCTGCAGGGGCTATGGAGGCAGCCTTTAGTAATCGTTCTACAGCTTCTTCGTGACGATTCAGATTAATAAGACAAGTACCTTGGTGTAGTAGTCCGAACTCATCATTAGGTTCAAGACGACTATAACGTTCGTAATAGGAGAGTGCCTCCTCGATATTGTCCAAACGCCAGAGCGCATTTGCTTTCGATATGACAGCCTCGGGGTCATCAGGATCTATTGCTATTGCATACTCGCTACTTGTGACGGAACCGCTGAAATCCTCTTTCATGTATTGTGCTGAGGCCAATGCGTTCCAATAGCGTTTTTGAAATGGATCTTTGTCAATTAGTTCGTTGAAAATCCGTTCCGAATCGTCATATTTCCCTAAACCAAAAAGCGTGCGGGCCATCATCTCCTTAAAGTCGTCAGTGTTGTCTTGGTGAGCTCGCATCATCCATTCCATCGCTTTGTCATTATAACCGTAATCGGTATATATGTTGGCCACATCGAGAATGTAGTCTTGATACTCTTCTGGTGGAACATCCTGCAATTGCTGTCGCAGGAATTCATCGGCATCTTCTAATTTGTTCTGAGCAATGAGAATTTCTGCGCGGCTATAGATATACTCGGGTGATTCCTGCTCCATAATACAGTCCAAGTACTGCTGAGCAGCTTCAAAGTTGCCTGCGTGAAGCGCTTCGTGAATTTGATAGTTCAGTACGGCCAACGAGTGAGAGTCTGTCTTTACAGCACGGTCTATTGCCTCTTGGGCATCCTCATATCGTTCTTGTGACAGGTAGTATTCAGCGATGTCTACCAAGTCGTCAGCGTCCATTAAGGGCATCTGTCCAGACCTGGCAGACGATTCGTAATCGTTCAGAATTTCCTGAAACTCCTCGTCGTTGAAATACTCGTCGTCGTTTTTCACTTTTATTCTTTACTATTATTTATTTAGCTTCTGAGACCAACGGTTTTGTTGAAAACAGGCTTCTCTGCAGTACTGTCTGGATCGACGTTGAAGTAGCCAATGCGTTGGAACTGTAAATAGGTGAGAGGCTTCATGTTGGCAGCGAAGGGCTCAATGTAACACTCTTTTAATACATGCAGCGAATCGGGGTTGATCATCTGCTTCATAGCCGTTACTGCATCGCATTGTTGCTCTTCACGAATCTGTGCCAGAACATCGCGCGGATTCTCTACTTTCCAAAGACGATCGTAGAGGCGCACTTCAGCCTTTACTGCATCGTGACAGCTCACCCAGTGTAATGTCTTCCCCTTGATTTTACGGTCAGCACCAGGTAGTCCACTACGAGTATCAGGATCGTAAGTACAATAAATGCAGATGACATTTCCATCGGCATCCACGTCACAGGGGTGCTCTTCATCACACTTAATGATGTACGCATTCTTCAATCGTACCTCCTTACCGGGAGCAAGTCGCATGAATTTCTTCTCGGCAACCTGCTGGAAATCGTCACGTTCAATCCAAAGTTCGCGACTGAACGATACTTCATGAGTTCCATCAGCCTCGTTTTCGGGATTATTCACAGCTGTCAACTGTTCTGTCTGTCCTTCGGGATAGTTCGTTATGATAACCTTTACAGGGTCAAGAACTGCTGCCACGCGCAGTGCACGCTGATTCAGGTCGTCGCGGATAGCACTCTCCAGCAGGGCCATATCGTTCAGTGCGTCCATCTTTGTGTAACCAATCTTGTCAATGAACTTTACAAGTCCCTCGGGCGAATAGCCACGTCGGCGCAGTCCGCAGATGGTAGGCATGCGCGGATCGTCCCATCCGTTGACCAGTCCCTCGTTAACCATTGCTAAAAGGTTACGTTTCGACAATAGCGTGTAGTTTAGATTCAGTTTGTTGAACTCCGTCTGGCGGGGACGATTGTCCTCAATATTATCAGTCTCACCGCGCCATTCTTTCATCCAAGTAACGAACAGATCGTATAAAGGACGATGTTCCACAAACTCCAGTGTACACCATGAATGAGTGACTCCCTCCAGATAATCGCTTTGTCCGTGGGCGAAATCGTACATGGGGTAGGCATTCCACTTGGTGCCGGTCTTAACATGAGGTCTGTTCAGAACGCGGTAGATGAGCGGGTCACGGAACAGCATGTTGGGGTGGGCCATGTCTATTTTGGCGCGCAGCACCAAAGTACCAGGTTCGCACTCTCCGCTGTTCATATACTCAAAAAGCTTCAAGTTTTCTTCTATAGGGCGGTCGCGATAAGGACTGTTTGTACCCGGACTTGTTGTAGTGCCCTTCTGTTGTGCAATCACCTCTGCACTCTGCTCGTCCACGTAGGCACGTCCCTGCTTGATAAGCCACACGGCAAAGTCCCACAACTGCTGAAAGTAGTCGCTGGCGTAGTAGACGTTGGCCCACTGGAACCCCAGCCACTTGATGTCGTGCTCTATGCTCTCAATATATTCAGTGTCTTCCTTTACGGGGTTGGTATCATCGAAGCGAAGGTTGCATTGTCCGCCATATTTCTTTGCCAGTCCAAAATCAATGGCAATGGCTTTGGCGTGACCGATATGGAGATAGCCATTGGGTTCTGGTGGGAAGCGTGTTTGCAGGCGTCCACCGTTCTTGCCAGCTGACAAATCGTCGATAACTTTCTGCTCAACGAAACTTACAGACTTCTTTTCCTCCTCTTCATTCTGTATTTTTACTGCCATATTCCTTGTTTTATAATGAATTAGGGTGCAAAGTTACTAATTAGCGACCGAAATACCAAATAAAATGCTTAAATTTCACTAATTCCCTTTGTTGTTACGCCGAAAATGAGTAATTTTGCAGGCTGATGAAGAAAAGTCTCATAATACTGTCTTCCGCCGTGCTTCTGATGAGCAGTTGCGCAGGGGAATATAATAAGGTGTTCAAGTCTGATGACCTGGACTATCGCTACGAATATGCCAAGCAGTGCTTTTCGGAAGGAAAGTATAATCAGGCAGCCACTTTGTTGCTAGACCTTGTAACCATAAAAAAAGGTACTGATGATGCGCAAGAGAGTCTCTATATGTTGGCTATGTCCCAATATATGAGTGCAGATTTCGAGAGCGCCTCTGAAACCTTTAAGCGTTATTATCAGACATACCCCAAAGGCTACTATGCAGAACCAGCAACCTTCTATGTAGGACAATCGCTTTACGAAAGTGCTCCGGAGCCCCGCTTGGACCAGACACCAACAATCGGAGCTATGAATGCCTACCAGCAGTTTATAGAGAACTATCCCGACTCGCCACGTCGACAAGAGGCTCAGAATCGCTTGTATGAGCTTCAGGACAAGCTTGTTATGAAGGAATTGCTGTCCGCTCAACTCTACTTTAATCTTGGTGGCTATTTTGGTAATACCAATCCAGGCATGTATGATGAGAATAACTACACTGCATGTATCATTACGGCCCAGAATGCACTTAAACAATATCCTTACAGCCGTCATCGTGAGGATTTTGCCCTGCTGGTTATGAAAAGTAAGTTCGAACTGGCAGAAAACAGTGCTGAGGTACGACGTCTGGAGCGCTATCGTGATGCAGAAGATGAGTGTTATGGCTTCATCAACGAGTATCCCGATTCGCCTAACAAGGTATTGGCGGAGAAGTATATTGCCAAATGCAAGAAGATAACAAAAGAGAGCTAATTATAATTCGGATATTAGTAAATTGAAAATAGAAAGATGGATTACAAGAAATCAAAAGCACCCGTTAACACTGTGACACGCAACATTATGGACCTCTGTAAGGATACCGATAATATCTACGAGAGTGTTGCCATCATTGCGAAGCGTGCCAACCAGATCTCTGTTCAGATTAAAGAAGACCTCTCAAAGAAGCTGGCTGAATTTGCAAGCTATAATGATTCTCTTGAAGAGGTTTTTGAGAATCGTGAGCAGATTGAGATTTCGCGCTATTATGAGAAATTGCCGAAACCCTCTTTGCTGGCTACTCAGGAGTTTGTAGAGGATAAGGTTTATTGGCGCGATCCGCAGAAGGACAGAGAACAGACTGCCGAGGCATAATTTATAGTTTTATTTGTATGATACAACGCAAACAGACGGTATTCCTGCTGTTGGCTGCAATTGTTGCAGCTGTTTGTGCGGTGTTGCGCTGGCAATTGGTGGACATTGCTGGAGGACTATCAGCAATACTTTCCATTTACACCATATTTATATATAAGCAGCGTCCTCGTCAAGCTAAATTATGTTTAGCAGGGTTGTTTGTCATCTTTGTTTGGTACATTCTGCTTGCAGTATATCAGGGGTATGTTACGACAATCGACTCGATGCCGATGGTAAGTGCCATTCTTGTCTTTATGGCTCGCAAAGGCATCATCGATGACGAGAAACTTGTACGTGCTGCTGACCGAATCAGATAGGTATTCTTTTTTATCTCGTTGAGATATAAAAATTACTCGGCCTCTAAGGCTTGAATTTTCGAGAGAATTCAACGCTTAGAGGCCGAGTATTTTTTATGAAGTGTTGCTTTTGTTTTCTAATTACAGGATTGTTTTCACAGCCTCAAGCATTCCTTTCTGCTGAATGAGGTCGAGGTACTGTTTGACAAGGGCATTCAGTCCTTCGATATTGTTGAGATTCTCCTGCCAAATGAATTCTGCTCCGAGTACGCCGTCGGTTACTTTCTGTGTATCGCCAGAAGCCCAGAGGTCAGCAAGTAGCTGCATAATCTTCGGATCGTCATTTGGAATAATGTCTGTACCATCTGCACGCTTGCCTCCTTTGTAGTAGGTGATGATGGCTGCTAAGCCAAATACAAGACCCTTGGGCAGTTCGCCCTTGCGCTCCAGATAAGTCTTTACACCAGGCAGGTCGCGAGCCTGGAACTTGGGGAAGGAGTTGAGCATGATTGAGGTGACCTGGTGGTCAACGAATGGATTGTCGAAGCGCTCCAGAACGTCGCCGGCAAACTTCTCGAGCTCGTCCATCGGGAGGTCGAGTGTCTGCATGAGCTCGTCGAACTGCACCTTGTGGATGTATTTACCGATAACCTCATGATTGCAAGCGTCACGTACAATGTTTACACCACTGAGGAATGCAACTGGCGAGAGTACGGTGTGCGGGCCATTCAGCAGTGTAACCTTACGCTTGTGGTAGGGCTCTTCTGAGGGAACGAAGAGGACATGAAGTCCTGCTTTATCAGCGGGGAATTCCTGAGCTACCTCCTTAGGAGCTTCAATAACCCAGAGATGGAAGTTCTCGGCTTGTACGACGAGGTTATCGCGATAACCGATCTTCTCCTGAATCTCAGCTATTTCGTTGCGGGGGAAGCCGGGGACGATGCGGTCGACGAGGGTGGCGTAAACGCCGCAGGCCTCTTCGAACCACTTCTTGAAGCCGTCGCCGAGCTGCCACAGTTCGATGTACTTATAGATGCAGTCCTTCAGCACGTGGCCGTTGAGGAAGATGAGCTCGCAGGGGAAGATGATAAGACCTTTGGTGGGGTCTCCATTGAATGTCTGGTAGCGACGATAAAGCAGTTGAACAAGCTTACCGGGATATGACGATGCAGGCTTGTCGTCGAGCTTGCAGGTGGGGTCGAAGGCAATGCCGGCCTCGGTTGTATTTGAGATAACGAAACGAATCTCGGGCTGGTCAGCTAATGCCATGAAGGCTGCATTTTGTGAGTATGGATTCAGGGCACGGCTGATGACGTCGATGCGCTCGAGTGTATTAACAGCCTGACCATTTTCGCGACCCTGCAGGTTGACGTGGTAGAGACAGTCCTGACCGTTAAGCCAATCGACCATACCCTTTTCAATAGGCTGTACAACAACGACAGAGCCGTTAAAATTGGTCTTCTGGTCCATGTTCCAGATAATCCAATCAACAAATGCGCGGAGGAAGTTGCCTTCGCCAAACTGAATGACCTTCTCGGGCATCGTGCTCTTCGGAGCGAAGTGTTTGTTTAGTGGTTTCATTGTTTTAATGTTTTGTAGATTCTGTTTTCAATTACGCTACAAAATTACGACTATTTTCTGATACAGCCAAGCGAAAAGACGAAATATAAACGTTAACGTTTGCGAAACAATTCACCTATGCGACCAAAGTCTTTTTTCATAATGAGTCCGATGCCTTGAGTGTTCAGCGATGAACGGGTGAAGTATCGGTCGTTGGTTTGATTGTAGACTTTGAGAGACAGGTTGCCACTTGGGTAGAGCAGATAGCGGATGTCGAAGTCTCCGATGAACGATGGCGTGGCCTGTGTGGCGTTGTCACGATAGCCGAATTGGCCGTTTATGAGTAGGCGGTTGTTTAGCATGCGACCGTTGACAATTCCTTCATATTCAGCGTTGTTCCAGCCTTCTGTGCCAGTAGAGATGTTTGCACCGAAGTTCCAATCGTCGTTCTTGATGACCGATGACAGTATATTGTTGATCTGACTGGAGAGCGTTCCGGAGAGTAGTGACTGCATGGCCAGTGATGTTTGATCTTGTGATGACTGCTCGTTGTTCTGTGTTTGCTGGTAGAATCGTCCGATTGTAAGTAGGTAGAGAACCTGCTGATTCATTTCCTGGTCGCCGTTGATAACGGATCGCACCATCTGCTGTTCGTCTGCATTGACAGTGGGCATGTCGAGGTCGAAGTCAACGCGTGGTGCGTTGGGCTGGCCTGTGATGTTCATGAGACAATTGACACGAATTGTGTTTTGGGAGAATGAGTTGCCGATGTTGAGATCGGTTAGCGAGACACCCTGGACGGGATAGGACGCTTGTAGTTGCAGGGCTGCGTCATAGGGGTCTCCACCAAAGACAATAGTGCCGCCTGGGTTGAACATGAAGTTCTTCTTGATAATATTCTGTATGGTGATGCCATAAGTTCCATGATCAACGGTGTAGGTGCCAAACATATTAAATGAACCTTTATTATAATATGTGGCACGCAGAACCCCAGCGCCATTCAAGGTTATGTAGTCGCCTGTGCTGGCATCCATAAGCAGTCGTAATGTAGCATCGGGGCTGGCATAGATGTTGAGGTTGAGGTATAAGTCTGATGACGAAGGCTCGTTGTCGTTGTTATGCGTAGTCTCAGACATTTCTGCTTTGTTGCGGCTCCGCCATGTAATGAACTCTTGATCGGAAATAGCATCTGGCGATGAGGCATTGTAGGTGAAAACAGAACCTTGCAGAGGCGTGACGTCACAATTGATAGTGACGCGTCCTGGCCGCCCTTGCAGCGTTACGTCTCCTGCTGCAAATACGGTACCATAGAAATCCTGGTCACCAAAATCTTGAATGTCGTAGCCTTGCAACAGGTCGGTATGTACGTTGAGGTCGAAAGTGAGGTTTGTCAGGTGTTGATGGTGTATTCCGCCATTCAAGATGCCAACATTGTCGTATTTGTCGTATAGTGGTACGTTATTCAGTAAGATATCGTCGGTGACAAGCCGTACGGTGTCGTCACGTAGGGTATAGGTGGTACCTAAAGGCTTGACAGTTGCCTGACCGTCAACGATTAGTAGTCCCTCGAGCTGCATGGCAGAAAGAGGACCGTGCAGTCGAACGTCACCACGTGCATGACCTCTGACGTTGTCGAGGAACGATTTCGTGAATGAATGAAGAAAATCGATGTGAGTGCCACGTCCACGAATGTCAAGGTCGATGAAATCGCGATCTGGTGACACATAACCGGTGATAAGGGTCTTGGCGTCAGGTCCGTCGTCGGCTATAGCATCAATATCGATTTGTTTTAATTGGCGGTTCCAGTCAACGCCCGCGCTTAGAGTTCCCATTCGTCCGTCCTGGAATGTGAAATGGTCGACTGTAAGGTCGGCATGCATGGAAGGAGTACCCAATGCCGCTGCGATGGTGGCTCGTCCTGTGGCTTTTCCGCCGAAATCGACCGCGTGAAAGTTGACAAGATCTAATATATAGGCCACCTCCATTCGATTCAAGTCAACAAAGAGTGAGTCGTCGGCATGCTCTGACGCAAGTCCATTAACAATTATATGCTGTTCACCCTTCTGAATAGTAAAATGGTTGATGGCAAGTTGTTGCGGGGAGTAAATCATATCAGAAGCTTCCACATGCCATAATTCTTCGCCGATGTAAAGAGGTGAGGGCAGAATGGAAACACGAGCTTCAGGTTGATTACTGATGTTGCGATACAAGTGCGCAATGGCATCAAATCGTCCGCTCATGGGTATTGACGCGCTGTGATTGTCCCATTGTAAAGTAGTTGCCAGATTGTTGTCGGCCGCTTTAGCATTCAGCTGAAATTTAAATGGGTTGCCATCCGAAAGAATCTTTGTCAGATTAACATTGGCATACATGGTGTCGTTTGGTGTTGAAATGCTGATATGCCCCAATTGATAGCGGTCGCCGTTGTATGTGACATGTGGTAAGTCGGCCTCCAAGTTTAGCTGATGATTGCCGTCGTTGACAATCGCTGTCAAGTTGATTGGCTCATCAAGGTGCAATTGGATATCAGTTAACTTCTTTAGCCAATCAGTATCTGCAACTGTTACATGGATGGCAAAATTGTTGTTTGTGTCATGGGTGAGTTTGGATAAACCTGGCAAAGTCGGGAGACGCGAGCCTATGATATTGGCCATGCTTTGTCCCAAGGTAGCATAGTCAAAATGTCCCTTCATCTCTGCGTGAGCATAGTCACTGTACAGTTTAATAAAATGGTTGGCTTCATCGTCGTAGCCAGATTCGAGCCGTAGGTAATTGACTTCCAGGTCTTTTTCTGGTAAATGGAGATCGGTTAGACTGATGGTGCCAACAGCATCCTTTAAGGATGAGGCATGAATGTCAGCCTCTAATCGTGTACGTATCCGTTCATCATTAATGGCTAACCATCCTTTGATATTGTTTGTCAGATATTGTCCATCAAGGGTAATGTGGTGATAATCATGACTGTTGTAGGAAAGGGTAGGGATGTCTCCTGAAACAGATAGATTAACAAGTTGCTTATCCTCAAACTGTCCGCTTGCTTGTAAGTCAGCAGCAAGGACACCAAGTTGCTTGTTGTCAAGTATCTGGTCTAGCCGAATGCCATCAGTTGTGATATGTCCGTTGAACTGATGGCTCGCAGTCCATTGAAGTGATGTTTCTACATTTCCAACATCTGTCCTAATATCAGCATCAGCATTCAGAATACCTTGTTTGTCGCTATCGATAACCCCCGTCATCCAAATATTACCAAGACGCATTACTGGGTCTGGAATCTTTGTTATGTTTTTACTGATAAAGTCAAGCGTTTCGTCACTTACGTGCAACTGCTCGACGATAGCTTGCCATTCGGGATGCTGTGTTCCTTGTTTGTAATGTCCTTGTCCTATTATCGTCAGGTCTCCTTTTTCAGAAACTAGACTAAATCGTGGTATACTGATGTCGTGTAGGCCTCCATAAAAAGAAGTTCCCAGCGTTAGCAAATGCTGATAGTTCTTGAGCCAAGGAATGAAACTTCTTAATTCTGACGGATTAATCTTTGTCTTAGACAATGCACCTTTGAAATGAACCGTTTCTTTCAGACGTTGACGGTTGTAGGTGGCTGCGAGGCTGTCGAGATGAATCATTGATTCACCTAATTGCAAGTCGAAATCGTATAGCGAGGCATTGTTGTTTCCAGCAGACAAAATGAATGCCATACGTTGAACAATTAATCCTGACTGTTCATGCAGGGCAAGACGTTTTACCTTGACGTTGAGAGAATCGTCGGTCAACGTTTTTAGTATGATATGTGCACTTATATCGTCCAAGTGCAGATGATGAGGATTCAAGCGGTTTGGCGTAGGTGTGATGTCCCACTGATCATAGCTGATGCTCGAATGTCGCATAATGAACGAATTGATGCGTAAATCGAGGGGAGTGTGCTTTGTTGTGTCTTTTGATGCCAAAGAGTCAAGAACGAACTGGTAATTGGGAGCCGACAAAGAATCGTTCTTGTAGAATGATGCCCGCATACCGAAAATCTGTGCCGACGAAATGGCTATTTTGCCTTGAGTCAACGGTATCAGTTCTATTTTTGCAGTTAATCGGTTGGCGCGTAGCATTTCCTTTTGCTGCTGGTCATAGATAAGTATGTCGTCAATGATAATGCGGTTAAAGAACCCTAAGTCAACATGGCCGATACTGACTCTTGTGTCAAGTTTCTCTGCAACAACATCAGCAATCCTTCGGCCAATATACTGTTGAATAATTGGCAGGTGGATGGCAACCATCAATAGTGTGTACAGACCCAAGAGAGTCCACACTGTCCAGTTGATGATATGCTTTATTTTCTTCACTTAGTTGTCAGTTAGAGATAGCAAAAACTTTTGCAGTTGCCGATGATGATGCAAATTTACGACAAAAACTTGTGAATGCGTCATTTTTCGTTCTAAAAATCTGTGAATCTCCATAATTTTTATTAATTTTGCATCGCTTTACGCGATAATCTAATTAAACATTTATATAAATGGCAAATGTAATCAAGTTACGTAAAGGCTTGGACATCCAACTTCAAGGCAAGGCTGAGGAGAAAAAAATCCAGTTGAAGTCGAACGGCCAGTATGCACTGGTACCCGATGATTTCGAGGGAGTCACTCCGAAGGTCGTTGTCAAGGAGGGCGACAAAGTCAAAGCCGGGGATGCGCTGTTTGTCAATAAACAGTATCCCGAAGTGAAGTTTGCCTCGCCTGTCAGCGGTACTGTCCGCGAGGTGGTACGTGGCGAACGCAGGAAAGTGCTCTGCATCAAGGTCGATGCTGACAGCCAGCAGGAGTTTACGGACTTCGGTAAGAAAGATGTCGGCGCGATGACGGGCGAGCAAGTCATTAACGCATTGTTGGAAGCAGGTCTTTTTGGTTACATCAACCAGTTGCCTTATGCTGTGTCCACGAATCCGAGTGTCCAGCCTAAGGCAATTTTTGTATCCGCCCTGCGCGACAAGCCTTTGGCTGCCGACTTTGAGTTTGAGGTCAAGGGGCAGGAGCTGGACTTCCAGGCAGGTCTTACGGCTCTCTCGAAGATTGCCAAGACCTATTTGGGTGTTGGTGTAGGCTCTTCTCTGGAGGGTATGAAAGACGTTGATGTTAATGTCTTCGATGGCAAGTGCCCAGCTGGCAATGTCGGCGTTCAGGTGAACCATCTTGACCCCGTTAACAAGGGTGAGGTGGTGTGGACCATCGGTGATCCTACAGTCGTGCTGTTCATCGGCCGTCTATTCAATACCGGCAAAGTGAACCTGATGCGTACTGTAGCTCTCTGCGGTAGCGAGGTCAATAGCCCCGCCTATGTTGATATGCTGGTGGGTGAGGAACTCTCAACGCTGCTCTCAAACAGCTACGATGCCAGCAAAAGCGTCCGTATCATCAATGGCAATGTGCTGACCGGTAAGCCGACGACGAAGGATGGCTTCCTTGGGGCACACACTTCTGAGATTACCGTTATCCCAGAGGGTAACGATGCCGATGAGATGTTGGGTTGGATACTTCCCCGCTTCAAGCAGTTCTCCGTGAACCGCAGTTATTTCTCTTGGCTCTGCGGTAAGAAGGAGTATGCTCTCGATGCCCGTGTGAAGGGTGGCGAGCGCCACATGATTATGAGTGGCGAGTACGACAAAGTACTGCCGATGGATATCTATGGCGAATACCTCATTAAGGCTATTATCGCTGGCGATATCGACCGTCAGGAGGCACTTGGCATCTACGAGGTAAGTCCAGAAGACTTTGCATTGGCAGAGTTTGTGGATAGCTCGAAGCTTGAACTGCAACGCATTGTCCGTGAAGGACTTAATATTTTACGTAAAGAAAACGCATAACGAATATGAAAGCATTACGAAATTATCTTAATAAGGTAAAGCCGAACTTCGAAGAGGGTGGCAAGCTGCATGCTTTCCGTTCGGTGTTCGACGGCTTTGAGACCTTCCTTTATGTGCCCAACGACACGGCGAAGGCTGGTGGCGTGAACGTTCACGACGCTATCGACTCAAAGCGTATTATGAGTATGGTGGTCATCGCCCTGATGCCAGCCATGCTGTTTGGTATGTATAATATCGGCTACCAGAACTATCTGGCTGCCGGCACGCTTGCAACGGCAGGTTTCTTCGAGATTTTCCTGTTTGGCTTCCTGGCTGTGCTGCCTAAGATTCTCGTCAGCTACATTGTTGGTCTCGGCATCGAGTTTGCCTGGGCACAGTGGAAAGGTGAGGAGATCCAGGAGGGCTACCTCGTCTCAGGTATCATCATTCCGCTGATTATCCCCATCGGCTGTCCGCTGTGGATGCTGGCTCTGGCATGCGCCTTCTCGGTCATCTTCTGTAAGGAGATATTCGGCGGTACGGGTATGAACATCTTTAACCCAGCTATCGCTGCCCGTATGTTCCTGTTCTTTGCCTATCCGTCGAAGATGACGGGCGACCAGGTATGGGTGGCTCAAGACTCTATCTTCGGACTGGGTAACACGCTGCCCGACGGCTTCACCGCTGCCACACCGCTTGGTCAGATGGCTCAGGGTATTACTCCCGATGTGTCTATTTGCGATATGATTTGCGGATTTATTCCCGGTTCCATTGGTGAGACTTCACTCATTGCCATCGCTATCGGTGCTGCTATTTTGCTTTGGACTGGCATCGCTTCTTGGCGTACCATGTTGAGCGTCTTCGTTGGTGGTGCCGTTCTGGCTTTCGTCTTTGATCAGACGGGTCAGTCGATGACATGGTGGCATCACTTCGTACTGGGCGGCTTCGCTTTTGGTGCTGTGTTTATGGCTACCGACCCTGTGACCTCTTGTCGCACCACATGTGGCCAGTACATCTACGGCTTCCTTATCGGTGCGATGGCTGTTATCATTCGCGTGATGAATGCCGGCTATCCTGAGGGCATGATGCTCGCTATCTTCTTTGGTAATATGTTTGCTCCTACGATTGACCACTTTGTGGTTGCCCGTAACATTTCGAAACGACAGAAGAGAGGAGGTACAAAATGAAACTGAATACTAACAGCAACGCGTACATTATAATATATAGCGCGATACTCGTGGTCATCGTGGCCTTCCTGTTGGCCTTCGTCTATCAGGCTCTGAAGCCTATGCAGGATGCCAATGTGGCCCTCGATGTGAAGAAGCAGATTCTCTATTCGCTGAACATCCGCAACCTGGACGGTGCAGAGGCAGAAGCCAAGTATGCCGAGGTGGTGAAGGAAGAGAATGACGTTGAAGGCCAAAAGATTTATTCTTGCACCGTTGACGGACAGGATATCGTTGTTGCTAGCCTGAAAGGTATGGGCCTTTGGGGCGGTATCAGCGGTTATCTTGCTATCGATAATGATAATAAAGTCTATGGTGCTTACTTCAATCATGAGAGTGAGACTGCTGGCTTGGGTGCAGAAATCAAGGATTCTCAGGCCTGGCAGGAGAAGTTCATTGGCAAGAAGATCTTCGATGAGAATGGCAATGTGATTCTCTCTGTTGTGAAGAAGGTTGACAATCCTGAGTCGCAGGTTGACTGCGTGACGGGTGCTACGCTGACTTCCAACGGTGTGGATGCTATGCTGAAAGACTGCTTGAAGAATGTTAAACCAATTAAGGTAGAGGAGGAGTAAACTATGGCATTATTCAGTAAACAAAATAAGGAGGCTTTCACGAACCCGTTGAACATCGACCACCCAATCCTCGGACAGGTGTTGGGTATCTGCTCGGCCCTCGCCGTCACATCGCAGCTTAAGCCTGCTATCGTGATGGGCCTTGCTGTAACCGTTATTACAGCCTTCTCAAACACGATTATCTCTATCATCCGCAACACCATTCCTAACCGCATCCGTATTGTGGTTCAGTTAGTAGTTGTAGCTGCGCTTGTAACTATTGTATCGCAGATACTGAAGGCTTTCGCCTACGACGTCAGTGTTCAACTCTCTGTGTATGTCGGTCTGATTATCACCAACTGTATCCTGATGGGTCGTCTCGAGGCCTTCGCCATGCAGAACAAGCCCTGGCCTTCGTTCCTGGACGGTGTGGGTAATGGTCTCGGCTATGCCATGATTTTGGTCATCGTGGGTGCCGTGCGTGAGTTCCTGGGCCGCGGCTCGCTGCTGGGCTTCCAGATTATCCCCGACTGCATCTACGACTTCGGCTATGTGAACAACGGTATGATGACGATGCCGGCAATGGCACTCATCCTCGTTGGTTGTGTGATTTGGGTACATCGTGCATATTTTTATAAGGAGAAATAAGATATGGAACACGCAATATCATTACTTTTTAGGTCCATCTTCGTGGACAATATGATCTTCGCATTCTTCCTCGGCATGTGCTCTTATCTGGCTGTGTCAAAGACCGTGAAGACCTCGCTGGGACTGGGACTCGCTGTGACCTTCGTGCTCACTGTGACCGTTCCCGTTAACTATCTGTTGCAGACTAAGGTGCTGGGTCCCGACTGCCTCGTTGCAGGTGTAGACCTGAGCTACCTGTCGTTCATCCTCTTTATTGCTGTGATTGCCGGTATGGTGCAACTTGTGGAGATGACGGTAGAAAAGTACTCGCCATCGCTCTACGCTGCTCTGGGTATCTTCCTGCCGCTGATTGCCGTGAACTGTGCCATCATGGGTGCTTCGCTGTTCATGCAGCAGCGCATTCTCATGGAGCCTACCAATTCGCAGGCCATCACCTCTATCTGGGACGCTGTCATCTATGGCTTCGGCTCGGGTATCGGTTGGACGCTGGCTATTGTGGCCATGGGCGCTATTCGTGAGAAGATGCAGTACTCTGATGTTCCCAAGCCATTGCAGGGACTCGGCATTGTATTTATTACTGTCGGTCTCATGGCTATGGCAATGATGTGCTTCTCTGGACTGAACATATAATTGTAGAATTGAAAAATTATAGAATTGAAGAATTGAAATTATGGCTCAGTTTATAGCATATAGCATTGGAGTATTCCTCGTTGTCATACTCCTCTTGGTAATTATCCTGTTGGTGGCAAAGAAATATCTCTCGCCCTCAGGAAACGTTAATATTACAGTGAATGGCGACCGCGTGCTGAACGTGCCGCAGGGTAACAACCTGATGGCAACGCTCAACGAGAATGGTATCTTCCTGCCTTCAGCCTGCGGCGGTAAAGCCAGCTGCGGACAGTGTAAGGTACAGGTTCTTGAGGGTGGGGGCGAGATTCTCGACTCTGAGAAACCTCACTTCACTCGTAAGCAGATTAAGGACCATTGGCGCCTCGGTTGTCAGTGCAAGGTGAAGGGCGACCTGAAGATTCATGTCGATGAGTCCATCCTTGGCGTCAAGGAGTACGAGTGTACCGTAATCAGCAATAAGAACGTGGCAACCTTCATCAAGGAGTTCAAGGTGCAGCTGCCTGCTGGCGAGCACATGGACTTTCTGCCTGGCTCATACGCCCAGATTAAGATTCCAAAGTTCGATTGCATAGATTACGATAAGGACTTCGATAAGAGTTTGATTGGCGATGAGTATTTGCCTGCATGGGAGAAGTTCGGTCTGTTCCCGCTGAAGTGTAAGAACCCAGAGGATACTATCCGTGCCTACTCAATGGCTAACTATCCTGCCGAGGGCGATGTTTTCATGCTGACGGTTCGTATTGCTACACCGCCATTCAAACCTGACCGCAGTGGTTTCATGGAGGTAAATCCTGGTATAGCTTCATCTTACATATTCTCGCTGAAACCTGGCGACAAAGTTATCATGAGCGGTCCGTTCGGTGACTTCCACCCACACTTCGACTCAAAGAAGGAGATGATTTGGGTTGGTGGTGGTGCCGGCATGGCTCCGCTGCGTGCTCAGATCATGCACATGACGAAGACACTCCATACCACCGATCGCGAGATGCACTATTTCTACGGTGCCCGCGCCCTCAACGAGGTATTCTATCTCGACGACTTCCTTGGTCTAGAGAAGGAGTATCCCAACTTCCACTTCCACCTGGCCCTCGACCGTCCAGATCCTGCTGCTGATGCTGCTGGCGTCAAGTACACGCCGGGCTTCGTTCATCAGGTGATGCTCGAGACCTATCTGAAGGACCATGAGGCTCCAGAGGATATAGAATACTACATGTGTGGTCCTGGTCCCATGTCGAAGGCTGTTGTCTCTATGCTTGACTCGTTGGGTGTAGAGCCAGAATCCATTATGTACGATAACTTCGGAGGGTAAATTCTATGGAACAACCAACTGTAGAAGTGCGCTGCCTTAATAACGGGCAGACTCTGCAAATCCCTATGGGATCGAAACTTAAAGTGATTTATGAGGCAACTGGACTCCAGTTGCCTCATGGTCCTATGGCGGTCCGCGTGAACAATAAGGTGGAAGGCATGCACTATCGCATCTACAATGCGAAGACTGTCGAGTTCCTTGACATAACGTCGCCCAGTGGCTTGCGTGCCTATACACGTTCGTTGTTCTTTGTTCTTTGCAAAGCCGTTCACGATCTTTATGAGCGGGCAAAGGTGTCTATTGACATCCCAGTGTCCAATGGTTATTATGTCAACCTTGATATAGGTCGGCCCGTGACACTTGATGATGTTGGACTCATCCGTTCCAAGATGCAATCGATTATTGATGCGGCATTACCAATTCATCGTTATGAGACGTTGACAGAGGATGCCATCAAAATGTTTACCATTCTACATACATTCTCAAAAGTTAAATTGCTGAAGAGTAGTGGTCGTCTTTATACCACCTACTATGATTTGGATGGTTATATGGATTACTTCTATGGGTCTATGCTCACAAACACCTCTCAGCTCTATCTCTTTGGATTGGAGAAGTATTTTGATGGACTTCTTTTGCGTATTCCTTCTCAGGCACATCCCGACGAGTTGGGTGAGATGACTCATCAAGATAAAATGTTCGGTATCTTCAAGGAGCACCATCAGTGGCAGGACATTATTGGCTTGCGGACTATTGGTGACTTGAATGAAGGCATTGAGAAGGGCTATTCATCTCAACTCATTCAAATTAGCGAAGCACTCCAAGAGAAACGTATTGCCAAGATAGCCGAGGATATCGCTTTCCGTAAGGGCATTCGTATGGTCCTGATTGCCGGTCCGTCCAGCAGTGGTAAAACGACTACCTGTAAACGTTTGTCTGTCCAGCTGGCAACCAACGGCATCAAGCCAGTCCCCATATCGCTTGACGACTACTTTGTTGATAGGGAAAATACGCCTCGTCAACCTAATGGCGACTACGACTTTGAACATTTGCATGCACTGAATTTGTCTTTGCTGAATGAGCAGATTAACGCGCTTTTGAATGGTGAGGAAGTTGAGCTTCCGCGCTATAACTTTCAGCAGGGTAGAAGTGAGATGAGTGGGCATCGTTTGCGGTTAAATGACGACGAGATTCTTGTGGTTGAGGGTATTCATGCCCTTAATCCAGAACTGATGGCACAGGTGCCTCAAAACCAGATTTTCCGTATCTATGCATCAGCATTGACCACTATCTTGCTTGATAATCATAACTACATCCCTACGACTGATAACCGCTTGCTGCGTCGCATCATTCGTGACTATAAGTATCGTGGTGTGTCTGCCGTTGAGACTATCCGTCGTTGGCCTTCTGTTCGTGCAGGTGAGAATAAATGGATTTTCCCATTCCAGGAGAATGCCGATGCAATGTTCAATACAGCTATGCTTTTTGAACTGGCAGTCATTAAGTCTCAGGCAGAACCCTTGTTGGATTTGGTGCCAGAGAATGTTCCCGAATATAGCGAAGCCTATCGACTGAAGAAGTTCCTGAGTTACATCAAGCCTATTCCTGCTGATCAGATTCC
>JAGBQP010000016.1 GCA_017632825.1 Prevotella sp.
AGAAATGGAGAAGACGTTTTGTCACGAAGCAAATTACCGATCAATCGACCTCTCCTCCTGGGTCAAAGTAGGAGAAGGGGGCAACGGAAGCACTTATGAAGCCTCCGACCAGCCCGACATCATTCTTAAACTTAACAACAGTCGATACAACGACCTCAAGTCGGTAAAGGAAGAGTTCGATGTCTCTGACGCTGTGGCCCGTTTGGGACTGTCCACACCGGCTATGATAGAGATTGTCAAGGTTGGCGATGCCTATGCTACTATCTCCCAGCGCATCAAGGATAAGAAATCATTATCGCGTATCTGTCACGACCAGCCCGAACGCATTGGTGAGATGGCCGGAATCTTAGTGTCGCATCTGAAGCTACTCGAAACCACGCCATGCGACACATCCTTCTTTCCCGACCGCAAACAAATCGTACTGAGTGCTCTCCGTGATGCCGGTTTCATCCGAAAGAAAGTGAGGGATTTCCTGATTGACACCGTTGAGTCGCTTCCCGACGTGACCACCTGCTCTCACGGCGACTTCCAGACTGGCAATATTATCATTGCCGATGGTAAGAGTTACTTTATCGACCTGGGACGCTTTGCATACGGACATCCCATGTTCGACATTGCCCACCTGTACCTTGTTTGTGTCGTTTATTCAAAAATGAAAAAAACATGCGACATTTTCCACATGACTCGCGAACAGCTTCTGCAACTCTGGGATGCTTTTGCTACGGGTTACACGGGTCATGCCGACCATACCGCGTTCGACCGTCAGGTGACTGCTTTGGCTGGTGCCGACGTTATTATGCGCAACGCCTATGTCGCCCCGAGTCTTCTTGAGAAAATCTTCTTCCGATTCCAGGTTCACAACCTTTTCAAACAATTATAGGCGATGACTCCTGTGGTTGTCACACGGTGCCAGGCACGAGGTAGTCACGGGGACAGGTACCTGGGTTGAAAATTGCCATGAAAACAGGCACCCATACCCAGGTGCCTGTCCCCGTGACTATCCCGTAGTAGTTCCTGTCCCCGCCGCGCCCCTGAAATCTCAAAGATACTTTCGCTCGAAACTAAAAATAAATCACCCGCTGTGATATCATTTAATCACAAGCTTCCTGCCATTTTCGATATATATACCGGGGCGGGTAGGCTTACCGCTCAGTCTGCGACCGCTGAGATCGTACCATGCGCAGGAATTCGTGTCATTCGTTAAATTCGTTGTTGAGAAAATCCCAGTTGCCTCGTCGTCTTCGCCGAAGAACATTCTGGCGCGGGCGAAGTCTTCTACGGTAATGCCGTTCAGCTGGAAGTACGCGCGCATGGCGCCGATGGTCATGGCTCCGTTCGGCCAGTAGAGCTGGTTTCCTTTGCCAAGGTAGAGTTTGCTCTTGTCACCCTCAACACCGATACTAACTGGTGCAAAGGTGCCTTGGAAGGTGACATAGCCGTCTTGGCTGGTGACACCGATGGCACCAGAAGCTTTGAGGGGAGCCTTCAACTCTGCAACCTCTGTCCCCCTTGTACCCTCAGTTTTTTCCCACTTGATAATGTAAGGTTTGTTGGCCTCTATTTCGGTAACTTCCTTGAAGAAGAGGTAGAGCGTCGAGCCGTCGTAGCCGGTCTGCCAATTCTCGACATCGAACTCCATCACCGTTGCTCCTTCGAGTGGCGTGCCTGTTAAGTCAGCAATGGAGAAAGGCAAGCAAATCGTGTTCCAATCCCCGTCTTGTTCCAAATTATAGACATTTTTCCCTGTAAGACTACTCAGTTCGCTCTCTAATCTGGCGAAGCAGTCCTGCGCGCAAGCCCCCTGCACAACCATGCACAGGAGAGCGATAGTTAATAGTATATACTTCTTCATTGTTGGTTGATTTATTTTTTTTGCGTTCAAAGCTGCGTGAGCAGTTTCGTGGCGTTTCCGCTGCAAAGATACGAAAATTTTGATTAAGTGAGCGGAAAAAGAACTTGTTTTTTTCCCGAACGTGAAAAATTTATTCAATAAGTGAGCAAAAAACCAAATATATTTGAGCTTTTCTGATCGTGAGAATCTTCCC
>JAGBQP010000109.1 GCA_017632825.1 Prevotella sp.
CGAAGACGAGTTGCATGTTGGTCAGTGGGAGCCTTACGAGAATGGACAAAATGCTTCTGTTGCATCTGCAGCTGTGACGAGCGAAACTGCGTTACAGGCTCTGCTCTCCTGGATGGACCGCCACCTGTTGTCAGTGCTCCACTCTTCGACACAGATTATCATTGCTCCGGGTTACGATTACCATATCGTCCGTATGCTTATTACCAATTTCCACCAGCCGCAATCTACACTGTTGTTGCTTGTCAGCGCTTTTGTTCATGGCGATTGGCATCGCATCTACGACTACGCCCTTGCCCATGATTTCCGTTTTCTGAGTTATGGCGACTCGTCGCTGCTCATACCCTAACAGTCCATTTCCATGAATACCTCCGAGAAGACACCCTCATTCAGCATCATCGTTGCGGTTCGTGACCAGGCTGAGGCCCTTCAGAGTTATCTGACCGCCTTGGCAGCGCAGCAATACGCCGACTTCCAAATTGTGGTTGTCGATGAGAGTTCTACAGACAACACCAGTGACCTGTTGAGCAATTTGCGTGAAAATAATCCCCGTCTTTATAGCACCTTTGTGCCCCAATATCATTTTCAGCGAAACCTCCGCAGGCTTGCTCTAACCATTGGTATGAAAGCCGCTAAGGGTGAATGGGTTGTGTTTGCTGATGTTGATGGATTTCAGCCTTCCCAAACGTGGCTTTCTGAGCTGTCGAAATTTGCAGTAAGTCCTCACCAATTGCTATTAGGATATGTCAGGCATAAGACGGGCGATGTGCAGCTGAAACCTTTCGATGACCTCCGTAAGGCTCAGAGTCTGATTGCAAAAACCGAGCAACGCCGCCTCTCTGGTGGTGGCCGTTTGTTTGGTATTCTACATCACGATTATGACTTTCTGGTTGTTCGCCATGACTTAGGCCATGAGTTGCTGCGCCTGTTTGAGTCCACCAAACAACACCGCCTATGAGAGTACTCCATCTCTATCCCGATGACGATCAGCTTGTTGCCAGTCATGTGGCTATGCTGCGTGAACGAGAGGAACCGTTTAACGGGCGTCCCGACATCGTCCACGTTCATGGCTGCTGGCGTTATTCCATCGTTCGTCAGGCGTTACGTCTCCATCGTGAGGGAGCACGTATCGTCATGACGCCTCACGGCGGTCTTGAACCATGGATTGTCAGTCAGCGCCGCCTTACGGAGAAACTTAGTAAGACACTGCTCTGGCAGCGTCGCATGGTTGAGAATGCTTATGTTCTCATTGCCCAGGGACCCATGGAGTCCACTGCGCTTACTACCTTAGGGTGGAATCCCCGCGTCGAGACCATCCGCAATGCTGTCATCACCAATAGCATTACCCCCGAGGCCATGCGTCAGCATACACAGGAAGTTTACCGCAAGGTTATGGACTCCGATACCATTGAACTGATGGATGCCGCAGGCCGTGTGTTGTTGTCGCAGCTTCTCAAGGCAGGTATTACTGGTGACCGTCGTTGGGTGACTTCTACTATGTCTCATCCTGCTACTGCTGCTTCATCTGCATCAGACCAGCAGAGCCCCGTTGCTACGCCCCCCATTGAAATACCTTCAGGGCCCAATAGAGAAACGGTTTGGCGTCAACTCCTGGTTTATGCTGATCATGAGAACGTTAGAGCGGTTGTTGATCGTGGTCTTCATGTGCTCGGTATCCGTCCCCCTTACGTAGAGACCGCTCATATTCGTAGTTACCTGCCTACAGACTATCAGTTGCCGAAAGTCGAGAACCACACCGTGGTTGGCATCGTCTGTGAAATGCAACACGGTCCTCTAACGCTACGTCAGTTCGTAGAGCTCGATCGCGCATTGCGTCGCGCTGATGCCGATGACGAAGCCATCATCGAACAGCTCACAGAGAAACATCTTCTTCGTTTCTTTCGTCGTATTCTTCAGCTGCTTCAGGAACAAACACTTCTTGACGAGGGTTTCTTGCCCATATCGCCTCTCGACGATGGAGCCACAGCTGCTCTTCGCCTCCAATTGTTCCGTCATTTGCGTATTTAATCAGTCTAAGTAACCACTATTTCAGAATTGGTGTTTCGAGAGAATACAGAATATAAGAATTACCTGTCCCAGCGTAAGACTTTTGATGTCATCTAACTACTTTCTTAGTAGTTTCTTTTCCTTGTTTTATAATGTAGATACCTTTCTGCGGCTTTGTGTTCTGCAGCTGCTGGCGACCGCTGATGTCGTAGGTACTTGTAGTGCTGTTGCTACGGCTGTCGGTGGCTGGGCTGACGATGGTGGCATTGTCGCCCTGAGGGGTGTTGGAGAAGAATATGCAATCGAGTTTCGTCAAGGCGAACGAGCGAACGATGTCGCCATTGGTGGCGGTTAGTGTACCATTCTGAACGATCATCTTCAGTCCTTTGGCATCCATCGTCACCTGTGTGCCATCACTGGTCCTAAATACGAAGTAGTCGTAGGAGGCGGCTCCAGTGGTTAGCGTGGCTGTTAGGAGGAGTAGGGTAGTCAATAGGTTGTGTTTCATCGTCTTGCTACTTGTTATATTTGCATTCCGCCGGCAAAGGTAGTCATTTTGTTGCGAAAAATCAAATCTGATTGGAAAAAAGCCTGATTTTTCCGTTGAATAGCATCGTAAACGAAAAAAAAGTTGTACCTTTGCAGTCGTTTTCAGGAAAGTAGAAAAATAGATAAAGATTAGTAATTCGTAAAACACGTCATGACGACATTCGATTTTAAGCCGCAATTATTTGCGACTCTCAAGAATTATTCACACAAGCAGTTTACTACCGACCTCTTGGCCGGTATCATTGTTGGTATTGTAGCTCTGCCACTGGCCATAGCCTTCGGCATAGCCTCGGGTGTAACCCCTGAGAAGGGTATTATCACCGCTATCGTAGCAGGTCTCATTGTTTCCGTCTTTGGTGGCTCAAAGGTGCAGATAGGCGGTCCTACAGGTGCGTTCATTATTATTATTTATGGCATCATCCAGCAGTATGGCTTTGAGGGCTTGACCATTGCAACTCTGATGGCAGGCGTTTTCCTTATTTTGTTTGGCGTGCTCCATCTAGGCACTATTATCAAGTACATTCCATACCCCATCATTGTGGGTTTTACCTCTGGTATTGCCCTTACCATCTTTACAACACAGATTAAAGACCTGTTAGGTCTGACTATGGAAAGTGTGCCTTCCGATTTCATAGAGAAGTGGATGGTTTACTTCGGTTCATTCCCCACCATCGACTGTTGGAGTGCTGCCGTTGGTATAGGTTCAGTGGCTCTCATTGCTGTGTGGCCCAAAGTTACCGCTCTTTCGCTCTTCAACTATCCCGCTCTTCAGTTCTTCCGCAAGTTGCCCGGCTCACTTATAGCCATCATTGTCATGACGGTGGCAACTCTGCTGCTTAAGCAGTATGCAGGCATTACTTCCATTGAGACCATTGGCGACCGCTTTTCTATCTCAAATGAGTTACCAGGTGCTACTGTGCCTGCTTTATCATGGGATACTATCAAGGGCCTTGTGTCACCAGCTATCACCATTGCCATTCTTGGTGCTATTGAGTCTCTGCTCTCTGCCACTGTTGCCGATGGTGTCATTGGTGCTCGTCACTCCAGTAACACCGAACTGATAGCCCAGGGTATGGCGAACCTTGCTTCACCTCTCTTTGGCGGTATTCCTGCCACAGGTGCCATTGCCCGTACGATGACCAATATTAACAATGGTGGTCGCACCCCTGTGGCCGGTATCATCCATGCTGTTGTGCTGTTGCTCATCTTCCTCTTCCTCATGCCTTTAGCTAAGTATATCCCAATGGCATGTCTGGCGGGCGTGCTTGTTATTGTCAGCTACGGTATGAGTGGTTGGCGATCCTTTGCTTCAATTATGAAGAATCCTAAGAGTGATGTTATTGTTCTCTGGGTTACTTTCCTGCTCACCGTCATCTTCGACTTGACGATAGCCATCGAGGTTGGTCTGATTTGTGCCTGTCTGCTCTTCATGCGCCGCATGGCTGAGACTACCGATGTCAAGGTTATCAGCGACGAGATCAACCCTGCTGAGGAGGATAGCGACTTCCAACTCGGTAACCTTGAACATCTTACCATCCCCGAGGGAGTTGAGGTCTATGAGATTAACGGTCCCTACTTCTTTGGTGCTGGCAATAAGTTCGAGGAGATTATGGGCTCTTTAGGACACCATCGTCCTAAGGTGCGTATCATTCGTATGCGTAAAGTGCCATTCGTTGACTCTACCGGTATTCACAACCTTACCAACCTCTGCCTCATGTCACAGCAGGACGGCATTCAGGTCGTTCTCTCCGGTGTTAATGAGCGAGTGCAGGCTGTACTTCACAAAGCTCGTTTTGATGAGTTGATAGGTACAGACAATATCTGTAGTCACATTAATATCGCGCTTGAACGCGCCAATCAGCTTTTATGCAAGTAGTTTACGAGGACAACCACATCATCATCGTCTCCAAGAAGAGCGGTGAGATTGTGCAGGGTGACAAAACCGGTGACGAACCCCTTAGCGAAACTGTAAAACAGTACCTGAAGGAGAAATATCAGAAGCCCGGTGCTGTCTTCCTGGGGGTTGTTCATCGTCTTGACCGCCCAGTGGCTGGTCTCGTGGTCTTTGCCCGTACTTCCAAAGCCCTCAGCCGTCTCAACAAGATGTTTGCCGAGGGTCAGGTGCATAAAACCTATTGGGCTATAGTCGAACGTGCCGGACTGAAGGCAGAAAGTGCTGAGCTGTGTCACTGGCTTGTACGCAACGAGCAGCAGAACAAATCCTATGCTTACGATCGCGAAGTACCACGTTCGAAGAAAGCCGTGCTCCGCTATCGTACTCTTTGTGTTGGCGACCACTATGCCTTACTTGAAGTTCAGCTGCTCACAGGCCGTCATCACCAGATACGCTGTCAGCTCTCGAAGGCAGGCACGCCTATCAAGGGCGACCTTAAGTATGGTGCCCGCCGTTCAAACCCTGATGGCAGTATCTCATTGCTGTCCCGCCGTGTGGAGTTTGTCCACCCTGTATCCCAACAGTCTATCGTCGTTGAGTCACCTCTGCCTGAGGGCGACAATCTCTGGCGCCAATTATCGCATGAGGCCTTTGGTCACTTACCTTCGAAACGGTAAGTGATAATAAATGTGAATAATGAGCGAAAAACGTCCACATATTTGTGTGGCGCCCCGACTTTTTTGTATCTTTGCATCTGTTTGAAAAAGATTGTCATCTGGTTCTTTGCGGTATTGCTGACGCCAGTCTTGTTGTTTGTGGTATTGGCAGTACTGCTTTATCTGCCGCCCGTTCAGAATTGGGTGGCAGATAAAGTGGCATCTATAGTGTCAGAAAAAACGGGCATGACAGTACGTGTGGGCTACGTCAAATTGGAGTGGCCTCTGAACTTGGGACTGGACGATTTTCTGATGGTGCATGAGGGCGACACACTGGCTGACGTTGGACACTTGACGGCCGATGTCAAACTGCGACCATTATTTGACAAACGTGTGGTGATTAACGAGTTGTCATTGAACCGGGCAAAACTCAATACCAATGGTTTTATCAGCGACTTGCGTCTCAAGGGCAGGGTGGGTGAACTGTGGTTGCACTCAAACGGTATCGACTTGGAACGCGAAACAGCTGAGGTGAATGGCGCGAGGTTGGTTGACGCCGACCTCGATATAGCATTGAGTGACACCGCTGCTGTTGATACGACAGAATCAGTAGTGCGCTGGCGCATCAATGCTGATAGCGTCAGCATCAGCCGAACACGACTGGCGCTGCACATGCCTGGCGACTCACTCCATGTGAATGCTTATCTGGGTCACAGCGTGGCTCGAGAAGCCGACATTAACCTGGAGAGCAAGACCTACCGCATAGGTGGTCTGGATATGGTGGATGGTGACTTTAGCCTGTCGTCGGTTGACTATCAACTGGCTGATGTCCAACTGGGTGTTGATTCTATCTATTATGGTCCTGAAGGCACACACTTCTATGTACGACAGGCGGCTCTGCGTGAACCTGTGACCGGCCTGCAGCTTACTGAACTGCAAGGTGGCATCAGGTTAGATACCGCCTTCACACACATCACCCTGCCTGCCGTTGTACTGCGAACGCCTGATTCTGATATCGAAGGTGAGGTTGATTTGGACTTTAATACATTCGATGCACATAACCCCGGCAAGCTGCGCACCCGGCTGAACGCACAAATAGGTAAGCAGGACTTGGTTAGACTCGCCTCTCTTTCATTAGGTCATTCCCTCTCTTCGCAATTCTGGCGTCGCTATCCAAACCGCGCTTTGACTATAAAGGGCTCGTTGAATGGAAATATGCAACGTCTTGAATTTACGGGACTTGACGTTTCTTTACCAAC
>JAGBQP010000110.1 GCA_017632825.1 Prevotella sp.
ATCTGTTGTGCTTCTTTCTTTGTGAGCTGACGGCTCCAGGCTACGCGCCCTTCGGTCTTGGCACCCTCGCCACGGTTGTTATATTCCATGTAGCGAGCTGTCTGTTCACGTTGTTTCTCCCAGTGGTGCCAGCCTTCGGGACGAATGCCTTTAGGCAGATGGGTGTTCATAAACAAGGTGTAACCATAGTCGCGCCACGGACGGCCTAAGTACATCTTGTTCACTTCGGGGGCAAGCGTCACCGTGCAGTTGTTGAAGACGTAGCCGAACTCCGCATCCTTTGGTGTTGAGGCGGCGGTGATATAGCTGTTGGTTTTGCAGTGGATGGTGCAGTGTTCGAACCACGCCGTTGAGGGCCCGAAGATGAAGTCGGTGGTTCCTTCGATATAACAATCGCGGAACAGCAGGCGCGTATAGGGCATACCTGTATAGACGGTGTCCTGATTGCCCAGGATACGGCAGTTGATGAACGTCAGTCGGTCGCCTTGAGTATGAAGGGCGACGGCTTGCCCCAGTCGGGCAGCATTGTTCTCGATAGTAATATTCTTGAACGTGATGTCGTTGGCATCGACTCTCACGGTGAAGGTGCGGAAAGTGCCAATCTTCTGTGGTGAGGGGTGAGAGTTGAGAGGTGAGATGTCTGCGAGTATGTTGGCATGATCATCATAGGTGATGATGGTCTGCATGGGGTCTTCGCCGCAAATCTCAATATGCTGCAACCATTGCGGAACAATCAGCTTTTCTTTGTATATACCGCGCTTGACAAAGATGACTTTGTGATAATCCATAAAGGCACGACACACCTCGAGGGCTTCGCCGACGGTGCGGAACTCCCCAGTGCCGTCACGGGCTACGACGATGGTGTCGGGGTTATCGTAGTTGGCTGCGTGGGCATATACATAGCTGCAGATGACAGATAGTAGTATGATTAGTTTTCTCATTTGTTTTATTTCTTAACTCCTTGATACTTCGTATCGAGCCTGCTCACGCTTGGCATAGCTCAAGCAAGCTTGGCTCTGCTCTCGCTTAATCGCAGTCTTCTGTCTCCTTCCCTACATAATCTGCGAAATCTCGGTGAGATCGGGTACTGTCTTCAGCTTGTCGATAATGACTTTCACGTCCTCGCGGTCGTGAACGCGGAGTTCCAGTGTGCCGTCGAAAATGTCGTCTTCGCAGGTGATGAGTACCTTGTGTATGTTGACGTTCATCTGTGACGATATGACCTGTGTGACCTCGTTGAGCAGACCGATGCGGTCGATACCGCTGATGTGGATGGTTGCATCGAAGAACAGCCGTTTGTGCATGTCCCATTTCGCATCGAGGATACGGTTGCCGTAGCTGGTCTTCAGTTTGGCGGCTACGGGGCAGGCTCGTTTGTGAATCTCAATCTGATTCTTATTGTCTATATATCCCAAGATGTCATCGCCGGGAATGGGGTGGCAACATGATGGGAACTTGAACTGACGGATGTTCTCCTCTGTAATGATAATTGGCTTCTTGCGATTGAACTTCTCAGGAACGGTGAACAGCTGGGGCTCGTCGTCTTCCTTCTTTTTGGCTTTGACAAAGGGTACATACTTACGCCAGCCGCCGTTGTCGGTTTTCTTCTTGTTCTTACCGTGTATTTCATCAAGGTCCTTATCGCCGAGAAGTACGGTCTTCTCTCCTAAGGCTAAAAAGAACTCATCACGACGCTGGAAATCATGATAGTATGCTAGCTGGTCGAAGATGGCTGATGTTGGCTCTATGCCTTGTTTCCGTAGCCAGTTGTTAAGAATGTCCTCGCCCTGCTTCTGCGTCTCGCGGTTGTCGCGGCGCAGGATGGCCTGAATCTTCGATTTTGCCTTCGCTGTAGAGACAAAGCCAATCCACTCTGGCTGTACATGCTGTGACTTTGACGTGAGAATCTCCACCTGGTCACCACTTTGCAGCCGGTGGCTCAGTGGAACCAGTTTGTGATTGACCTTGGCACCAATACAATGACTGCCGAGGAAGGTGTGGATGCTGAAGGCGAAATCGAGTGCTGTGCAGCCAGCAGGCATGGTCTTAATCTCACCCTTTGGCGTGAAAACAAAAATCTCACTGGCAAAGAGGTTCAGTTTAATGGAGTCGAGAAAGTCCATAGCGTCGGGCTGTGGGTCGTCGAGAATCTCCTTGATAGTACGCAGCCACTCGTTCAGTTCGGCCTCGTCCTCGGTGTATTCCTCGTCTTCCTCACCTTCCTTGTATTTCCAGTGTGCAGCCAGACCCTGTTCGGCTATCTCGTCCATGCGGTCACTGCGTATCTGTACCTCAATCCAGCGGCCCTGCTTCGACATCAGCGTGACGTGCAGAGCCTGATAGCCGTTGGCTTTCGGATGAATGAGCCAGTCGCGCAGACGGTCTGGATGGGCCTTGTATATTTTTGAGAGTTCTACATAGATGTTGAAACACTCGTTAACCTCCTCTTCACGTCGGCGTGGTGTAAAGATAATGCGAACGGCGAGAATGTCGTATATCTCGTCAAACGTCACATGCTTGTTCTGCATCTTGTTCCAGATGGAGTAGGGCGTCTTGACACGCTCTTTTATCTGGTAGGTGATGCCAAGTTTTTTCAGTGATTCCTCAATGGGACCGGTGAATTTATCGAACAGTTCGTGACGGGAAGCTTGTGTTGAGGCCAGTTTCTTCTCAATGGCAGTATACTCCTCAGGATGCTCAAATCGGAAGGACAGGTTCTCTAGTTCCGACTTAATCTTGTTCAGACCAAGACGATTGGCCAGTGGCGCATAGATATAGAGAGTCTCACCGGCAATCTTGTATTGCTTGTTGG
>JAGBQP010000111.1 GCA_017632825.1 Prevotella sp.
CTGTATCTGCTGATACGCATCGTAGAAGTCCTGCTGATACTGAAAGAGGTTGTACTTCGTACCGGGTTCACAAATGTCTATGAGGTGGTGAGGAACCGTTACCGTCTCATGGTTTACGGTCAAGGCATAGTCACTCAAGTCCTTGCCCGTACCAATGTCCATGCGTCGATACACCTGTCGGGAGTCAGCCGAAATAACCTCTCCACCGATGCCTCCGTCGGGGGCCATCGGAAGAGCGCAGGCCAATGCTGTTGCCACGGGCGTTTTCCCGCTGGCAGTAGGGCCAAGTATGGTTATCATCCGCTTCACGACGACAAAAGTAACAAAAAAATTCCATACCGCAAGCAGACAATCCCATATTTTTTACAAAATGCCCACACACAAGCGGCAGCCACCTCTCAAACGGTAGTCCATGCTCAAGCGGTAGCCCACGCTCAAGCGGTAGCAAACTCTCCGTTCTCAGTTCTCCGTTCTCACCTTGCGGCCCTCAGCCGCAGAACGATGCTTAACTCAAGATGGGCCGAGTTTTGCGCGAAACTCATGGAGATTTTTTCAAAACTCATGGAGTATTTTCCAAAACTCATTGAGTTTTGAAAATTTCTCGTTGCCTCTCCTACAAGACCCCTTATACTTGAAAGTAAATTCAAAAGTCACAAACGATGAACTATGAACTATGAATTATGAACTATGAACTAAATCAACCCCACAACCCCACCATTTCTTCGGAAACGCCTATATACAAAGGGTTTCACGACGTGGGGTTGAAGTCTGTCAACCCCACTCCAACCCCACTCCGACCCCACTCTTGAGTCATTTCAGAAGTCATCATCTTTACTATCATTATGTAAATAGCCAGCAAGGTATTACAAAATTGTATCCAATTCTTGAGGATGCACTTTGTGGGGTTATATGTGGGGTTCAAGTGGGGTTGACAGACTTCAACCCCACATCCTCAAACGCCCATCCACAGGGCGTTTCCGAAGAAATGGTGGGGTTGTGGGGTAGAAATACAAATTCTGTCGTTACAACGCGTTCTTCAGCGTTCTGCTGTCAATCGTCAGGACAAAGACCTGAAAACTATTACGTCTAAGGAATTTTGGAATTATCTTTTGCTGATGCAAAATCCGTGAAATCCGTTGTTGAGAAAATAATTATTCTCATTATTCCAATTTCTTTCAATTTCCATTTTTTTCTAGGACTTCTTTTAATTCCCTTCCCTCCTTCTATTTCCTCTATCTTCTTTATCTTCTACTTCAGCTTGAAGCTACCGATGATGGTCTGTACGCCGGGGTCTTGGGCAGTGGTCTTGGTGATGGTGAAAGTAACGAACTTGTGACCTTCGTGGGCAACGAGAATGGTTGAGTGCATGCCATCTTCATCGACTGTGAAGGCTTTCAGCGTCTTGCCCTGAATAGTCACATCGTCAATCTGTTTAGCCTGGGTGGCAATGAGGAAGTCCACCATGCTCTCTTCGAGCGTCTTGCCTTCGTCGTCACCAAGGGTGACCATCATATAGGCGGCGTCCATCAGGTCGGTAACGTCCTTACCCTTGAACACCATGGCGCTCTCCTGGGCTTCGTTGTCACCAGGCATCGGGAGCCAGCCGTCGGGGATGGTAAATGAGAAGGTGGGCTTATCGACCGTTGTCAGCGCTGCTGTCTGCGGCTCTGAAGAAAGATCGTCGGCACTCTGGGCGGCACTCTCTGCCGCCAGCTCTTCGGCAACGGTCTGGAGGTGTGTCTGCTTGTTTCCGCCGCATGACGTCAGCAACAGGCTGCCGCCAATGACAGTCGATGACATCAGCAATAACGCGAGGGAATATTTGTTCAGGTTCATAGTTTTCATGATTTGTTACGCTTGCAAAAATACGAAAAAAAAGCCACCCGACAAAATCGGGTGGCAAATATTTTCGCTTATAGCTAAAGTCGCTTTATTATTTCAGTTGACTTCATCGACTGAAAACGCGACTCGGCATAACTCAAGCAAGCTTGGTTCTGCACTCGCTGCTTATTTCAGTTCTGCGAGGTACTTAATGGTGCGAACCATCTGAGAAGTGTAAGAGTTCTCATTGTCGTACCAAGAAACAACCTGAACGAGTGAGTTGCCATCCTCCATCTTGCTGACCATGGTCTGGTTAGCGTCGAACAGAGAACCGAACTTCATACCGATGATGTCGCTTGAAACGAGCTTCTCCTCGGTGTAACCGAAGCTCTCGTTAGCAGCAGCCTTCATGGCAGCGTTGATGCTCTCAACAGTTACGTCACCCTTAACAACAGCGTGCAGGATGGTGGTAGAACCTGTGGGAGTCGGAACGCGCTGGGCAGCACCGATGAGCTTACCGTTCAGCTCGGGGATAACGAGACCGATAGCCTTAGCAGCACCAGTTGAGTTAGGAACGATGTTCTGAGCACC
>JAGBQP010000017.1 GCA_017632825.1 Prevotella sp.
AACGGACACCAGCGGTTGTAGCCAGGCATGTAGACACCGTAGAACAGTAGATTGGTCTTTATGGCTAACATCTCACGACGCTGTAGCGTGTCCGTAACTATAGCAGTATCAGCTGGTTGGATGCCAATGAGGTCTTTTTCCGGATTCTTTGTGAGAGATGTTAAAATTGTTTCAGATGTAGAAGTCGATTGTGCACAAACAAAACCTTGGAACAATAGAATTATTGTACCGAAAAACAGAATTCTTTGTATGAACACAAGGTTTTTCATCGATTGTTTTTTACGTTTAACATATGTTTACAATGCAAATATAGTATAATCTTGAAAAATATCCAAGAATTCTTTTATATATTATGTAAATTATTGCATTTCTTGATATAAATCAAGTCAAAAATCGTATTTTGTACGAATTTGTGTGTGTTTTATGTCATAAAATGTTAAATATACACTTTTTGTCGATTAATAGTGCGTCTTTCTCTAATCGGTCTGTTGGTGACTGGCCGGTTAAAGTGGACCTCTGTCACCTGTCATCATCCTGAAAAAACGAAAAATAGGGTGACAGGGTGACAGAATGCGATGTGCAGGGCATTTGCACCCTGTTTGAGGGTGACAGAGGGTGACAGAAGGGTGACAGGTCTGTACTTTCTGTTTCTTCTTGGCGACTGTAGATGAAAAGGCGTGCTCTGACGGTTGCGAGGCGTTGACTTTGGGTTGAATTTTCTCGAAAATTGAAGCAAAAGTCATGCACTTTCCATCGTAAGGCTGCATCTGTCGTTTCTTTGGTCAAAGGAATATGGGAATCAAGGATTGATTTTTCTTAGAAAATCCGTATTGTTTCGTGTTGTTTGTTGTTGCTATTTTTGATGGTTTCTCTATTGCTAAGTCCTGTCACCCTTCTGTCACCCTCTGTCACCCTCAAACAGGGTGCACAGCCTTTGTGGCAGGGCGTTTGTCACCCTGTCACCCTATTTTCGTTGTTTTTTAAGTGTAATTCGGTGTTTTGAATAGATAATATACAACGATTTGTTTGGGAGAATGTTTGCTTTTGGTTGTTGTTGGGCCTCTGTATCAGGCTCTTGTGTTTTTTATATTCTTGCTTTCATGATAGTGTAAGGCAGAAAGCCTTGACGGACAAGCGTCTCGATGAGGGTGCGCGATATTGCCTCGTTATCCTTGCGAGTGTATCTGATATCTGTAAAAATTTGTGCTAACGTTTCCTTGTGGTTGATATGTACGAAATTTTGGTTCTCCTCGAGGGCCTCTTTCTCTTGATAGTAGCGATCGATGTCGGCGCCCAAATAGTCGTTGTACTGCTCCTGATGAACGAAACTCTCGATGGGCAGTCGGTCGCTGAGAGCGGGTTCTTCGGCGGGCCATCCAACGGTCAGCGTGGCTACCGGAAACGTGAGTTTTGGCAGGTGTAGCAGGTCGATAATCTGCTGTGGCTGATAGACGGTGGTGCCTAAGTAGCAGTAGCCCAGTCCCTCTTCATCCATGAGGTTGCAGAGGGTCTGCGTGTAGAGTAGGGCATCGGTGGCAGCATTCAGAAATGATAGGAAATTGTCGTATCCAGGCTCTGCCTTACGGCACTTTGCCCAGAAGCTTGTGCGATTGAAGTCGGCCAAAATGGTGAGTACCACAGGAGCTTGCGTCACCATAGGCTGGTTGAAGTGGATGGGCGCCATCTGCTGCTTCATCTCAGGTGAGCGGGTGACGACGACGGAATAGAGCTGGAGGTTGCCCATAGTCTGTGTACGACTGGCCTCGCTGAGGAGGCGCTGAAGCAGCTGCTCGTCAACATCGCGGTCGGCGTAGCGGCGTATGGAACGGCGTGTGAGTAGGTTTTTCATCTTTCTGATACTTATTTTGGGCACAAAGGTAGTGATTTTTTTTTGCAGTTGGATATTTTTTCGTAACTTTGCAGCGTAAATCTATAAAATAAGGTACGAATCATGATGACAGAGGACGAAATCAAAGACTTGTTGGAACGCTGTCGGACTGCTGTTAGTGCCAGTGTGTTTGCTCAATTGCAAGCATTGGGACAGCAGGCTCTGGAGAGTGCTACACGCCCTGTCGTGAGGGAAGTACGCCCCCAGGTGCTTGAGTGCGATGTTGTGCGTTTCCAGAACAACAAGGAGAAGTGGGTGGCATTAGTAGGTCTGCTTGACGGCTATCCCTATGAGATTTTTACCGGCCTGCAGGACGACGAAGAGGGTATCCTACTGCCCAAAACGGTGACGAAGGGGAAAATTCTGAAACAGGTAAACCCCGACGGCACCAAGCGCTACGACTTCCAGTTTGAGAACACCCGCGGCTATAAGATTACGGTCGAGGGACTGTCTGAGAAGTTTAATCCTGAATACTGGAACTACGCCAAGCTCATCTCTGGCGTGCTTCGCTACCGTATGCCTATTGAGCATGTCATTAAGCTTGTGGCCTCGCTCCAGCTGAAGGACGAGAGCATCAATACCTGGAAGACTGGTGTGGAACGTGCCTTGAAGAAGTATGCGCCCGGAGCACACGACTCGGATGATGGCGGCGATTGTTGATGTCTGTAGCCCATAGTCATTGTCTGATGGATACTTACATAGCGCTAAAGGATTCCAGGTTCTACGCACGTCACGGCGTTTTGCCGCAGGAACGTAGAGTGGGGGGGTGGTTTGTGGTCACCCTTCGTGTGGGTTACGACTGGAGCCGTGCTGCCCAAACAGATGACGTTGCTGACACCCTGAACTACGCTACACTCTACGAACTGGTGAAGCATGAGATGGAGCAGCCGTCACAATTGCTGGAACATGTGGCAGGACGTATAGCCGACCATGTGAAAACCCAGTTCTCTGCTGTCAAGAGCATAGATCTTTGGCTGACGAAGGAAAACCCGCCAATGGGTGCCCTTTGCGCCGGAGCAGAAGTGGAGATGCACTGGAAAAGATAAGAAGAGAGGTAAAAGATAGTGAATCATACAAGAAAAACAACGGAAGTGAAGCAATTACTGTTGCTAATAGTTTGGACATTGGCGTTGGTAGTGCCGGCAAGCGCCGCCAAGACCTTTACACTTGTCATTGATGCCGGTCACGGCGGAAGGGACTCGGGTGCCGTGGGCGCTATGTCCAAGGAGAAGGACTTGACGCTGAAGTACGCCCTCGCCTTCGGACGACTTGTAGAGCAGCGATGCGCGGACGTGAAAGTCGTCTATACTCGCAATACAGACAGATTTCTGGAACTGTGGCAGCGCGCTGAAATAGCCAATAAGGCCAAGGCCGACCTTTTTATTTCGGTGCACATCAACGCACTGCCGAAGGGACATATAGCACGCGGTTACCAGACCTATGCACTGGGACGTAGCCGACGCGACGGTAATAGGCGTGGATACATTGAGAACCTGGAAGTGGCCAAACGCGAGAATGCCGTCATCCTCTATGAGAAGGACTATCAGCAGCACTATGAGGGCTTCGACCCTAATTCACCAGAGAGCAACATTCTTTTCGAACTGATGCAGGACAAGAATATGGAAAACAGCGTGCAGCTGGCTAAATTCATGCAGAAATACGTTTGTCAGGCTACCGGCCGGCAGGATCAGGGTGTGCATCAGGACAACCTGGCCGTGCTTCGGCTGACGTCTATGCCCGCCTGCCTGCTGGAACTCGGCTTTATCTCGACACCCGATGAAGAGCGCTATCTGAATTCCAACGATGCACTCTATGCTTACGCACAGGGAATCTTTAACGCTTTCATGGCTTATCGTGGTAAGCAAAACAATATGATCAAGGTGCCGTATAAACCAGAGGCTGAGTCCGAGTCAGCCCCGACGCCAGAACTCCCCAAGGCCGCAGAACCAGTGAAGGATGTGGAAACGCAGAAGCTTGCGGAGCCTCAGAAGGTTGTGGAGACCGCCAAACCACAGAAAGTTTCTGAACCCCAGAAAGTCGTTGAAACTACGAAGAATACGAAGGTGGCAGAGCCTGTGGCTGCTGATGCGCTCGTCTTCAAAGTGCAGATATTGGCCAGTGACCGTCAGCTGAAGGCAAACAGCCCGCAGTTGAAAGGCCGCAAGGACGCTGCTTTCTACCAGGAGGGTGCACTCTATAAGTACACTATCGGTGCTACCTCCGACTATAATGAAATCTTGCGTCTGCGCAAAGAACTGACACCGACCTTCCCCGGCTGCTTTGTTATTGCCTTCAGAGGCAGTGAGAAGACAGACCTCAACGCTGCCATCGCCGAGTGGAGAAAGAAGAAGTAATATGTAACCATGATATAACAGACAGAACAATGAAATACTTTACAAAGGAAGTCCAAATCGCACTGGTGGCTGTTGCTGCCATCGTCGTGTTGTTCTTCGGCATGCAGTTCCTGAAAGGACAGACCATGTTCTCGTCGGATAACACCTACTTCGTACGTTTCGACGACGTCAGTGGTTTGTCTGCTACCAGCCCCGTCTATGCCAACGGATATAAAATAGGTGTCGTCAAGCGCATTGACTATAACTATGCACATCCCGACGATATCACAGCCGAGATTGGTATCACACGCGAAATGCAAATGCCAGCAGGGACAACTGCCGAGATTGTCAGCGACCTGCTGGGTAATGTCCAGCTCGAACTGCGACTGGGAGATGTTTCAGACCGTCTGGTACCAGGTGACACCATTAGGGGCGGTCAGCAGAAGGGCGCGCTGGGCAAGGCTGCCGACATGATACCGCAGGTGGAACGCATGCTGCCAAAGCTCGACTCTATACTGACAAGTGTCAACACACTACTCGCAGACCCTGCTATTGCAAAGTCAGTGCATAACGTCGAACAGATAACGGCAGGACTGACCACTACCACCGCCGAGCTGCACCAGCTGACCGCCAGCCTGAATCGTCAGGTGCCGGCGCTCATGACCAAGGCCGATGGCGTGCTGGCTAATAGCGAGACGCTCACCAAAAATATCAGCGACCTCGACATTGCCGCCACCATGAACAGCGTCAATGCTACGCTGGCTAACGTCGAACAGATGACTGCCGCCCTCAACAGCAAGGATGGTACGCTGGGACTCCTAATGCGCGACCCCCAATTGTACCGACACCTCTCGTCAACGATGAGTCATACAGACTCGCTGCTGATAGATTTGAAGAGTAATCCGAAGCGTTATGTACACTTCTCTCTCTTCGGTAGGAAAAACAAGTAATTTTAATTTTGTCTAAATAGAAAAAGGCACGTTTACGCGTTTGGTGGAAAACTATATATTCTGTAAGTGCTTGTAAAACAACGGTTTTTGAAGTTGCAAATGGTATTGTTCTCATGCTCTTTTGTGAAACATCCTAAGTGTCCAATTAATAGAGAGTTACGTGAGAAACCATGAGACGGTTGAAAAATGGGGATTTGCAATATTCAAAAAAAAGTGCGAACTTTGCACTCACATTTTCAGTGAATCATAATCTTGTAACCTAAGAGAATTTTTTAATTCATGGTAAGCAAAAAACATCTGGCGCTCTGGGATTATTGCCTGCAACTGATCAGACAAAACGTTTCGGAGCAGCAATATAAAACGTGGTTTGAGCCCATCGTCTTCGAGTCTTTCTCGGAAGCCGATGCCACTCTCCTCGTACAGGTGCCCAGCGCTTACTTCTGTGAGTATCTCGAACAACATTATGTACGACTGATGTACTGGGCCCTCACTAAGAGCTTCAAGACAAATATCCGATTGAACTACCGCGTTGTCACCGACAAGGAGCACGGACTGAACTCAACACAAGAGAGCGACGGCCCCGTCAATATAGAAACGCCAAAAGCTACAGAACGCGGTAATAAGACACCCACCGTGCTCGATGCAGTACCCAGTGACCTTGATCCGCAGCTGGACACGCGCAAGACGTTCAACTCTTATATAGAGGGCGACTCCAACAAGCTGCCGCGTACCGTCGGACTTTCTATTGCCGAGCACCCGGGCAAATCTACCTTCAACCCCTTCTTCCTCTATGGCCCGTCAGGATGCGGTAAGACGCACCTTATCAACGCCATCGGGCTGAAATGTAAGGAGATGTATCCACGAAAGCGTGTGCTCTACGTTAGCGCCCGTCTCTTTCAGGTACAATATACGGATGCTGTCAGACAGAATAAGGTCAACGACTTCATCCAGTTCTATCAGACCATTGATGTGCTGATTGTTGATGATGTGCAAGAGTGGATGACAGCACCTAAGACGCTCGACACGTTCTTCCACATCTTCGACCACCTGTTCCGTCTCGGTAAGCAGATAATTCTGGCCAGTGACCGCCCACCGGTGGACCTCGACGGCGTGAAAGACCGTCTGCTGACACGTTTCTCCTGTGGACTCATCGCCGAACTGGAACAGCCGAATACACAACTCTGTGTGGACATCCTCAACGCTAAGTGCCGTCGAGACGGCCTGAAGATTCCTGCCGACGTCATTCAGTTTATTGCTGAGACTGCCAACGGCAGTGTACGCGACCTTGAGGGCGTCATTAACGGATTGTTGGCCAACTCGATTGTCTATAACACCAACATCGATATGCGTCTGGCAGAGCGCGTTATCAAACGTGCTGTCAAAGTCGACAACAAACCGTTGACTGTTGACGATATCCTGGAAGTTGTCTGTCGTCACTTCGGCGTCAATCAGCAGCACGTCTTTAGCAAAAGCCGTAAGCGCGACTACGTACAGGTGCGTCAGGTGTCAATGTACTTCGCACAGAAATATACAAAGATGCCCGCATCACGCATCGGACAGCTCATCGGTAACCGCGACCATTCAACCGTCATCCACAGTTGTTCCACTGTAGAACAGCGTTTGAAGGTGGACAAAGCCTTCTCTGCCGAACTTGCCAGCATTGAGAATGCTTTTAAGCTGAAGAAATAACTTGACAATATCTCTTTTGTTAAAGTTACAAAGCCATTAAACCTTTTCCCGGCGTGTTCGTCTAATTAAAAAACTGCTACGACGATGAACCGTTCCCTTTATACAATGATACTCTTTCTTCTCGCTACCATTACCGGCAGTGCGGGCTCACTTCACGACCTCAGGCAGGCTCTGGAGCAGTCGTCAGTCACACAGGTACAGGAGAAAGTCTATGTCCATACAGATAATACTTGCTATTTCATAGGTGACACACTTTGGTATAAAGCCTATGTTGTGCGTGCCGATAACCTCCAGCCTACTGACATGAGCCGTATTCTGTACGTCGAATTGCTGACCCCAGATGGCTTGCTCGTGGAACGACAGAATGTGATTGTGGCTCCTGAAGGCTATACCTGTGGACAATTCGTGTTGCGCGATTCTTTATACTCTGGCTACTACGAACTGCGCGCCTACACCCGCTGGAACCTGAACTTCAACCAGCGCCAACACCGCTTTAGCCGCGATGACGGTTGGGCCTTCTACAACCGCAAGATGGCTGAGGAGTACTTCCGCCTGTGGGACGGACTCTATTCGCGTGTGCTGCCCGTGTATAGCAAGCCGGAAGAAGAGGGCGACTACGACCTGCGACGCATCTACCAGCGACCGAAAACCAGGTTGCCACAACCGAAGAAAGACAATCTGATTGTGAACTTCTACCCCGAGGGTGGCTCGCTCGTCGAAGGACTGCAGAGTCGTGTGGCTTTTGAGGCCGTTGATCAGAACGGACAGGTCGTTGATGTCAAAGGAACTGTATGGGCAGGCAGTCAGAAAGTGGCCGACTGTGCCACTGGCTACATGGGACGCGGTTTGTTCTCTGTCACCCCCAGCCGACAGCGTCTGGAGGTACGCTTCCGCTGGCACGACAAAGACTACAGCTTCGAATTACCGAAAGCAGAGAAGAGTGGTGTCGTGATGACGCTCGATGGACAGCAGCTCCATATTGCTGCACACGAATTGCCAGCCTCGAAGCAGTATGCGGTGTCGGTGCTCTGTCGCGGTGTGCTGAAACATTTTGAGGAGGTTTCCTTGTCGGGAAACGCTGACGTGACGCTGACGCTACCATTGGAAAAACTACCGGCAGGCGTCAACGACGTGACAATCTTCGACAGCGATGGGCAGATACTGGCCGACCGTCTGTTCTTTAGAGCGGTGGAGGATATCGACGATATCGCGAAAATAGGAAGCATTGAACCTATTGAGAGCATCAATGAGTTGCGCTCTAACACTACATACGAACCTTACGACTCTATCACCATAGGTCTGCAGTTGCCGACACCTGAGACCACCTTCTCGTTGTCTGTCCGCGACACACGCACCGACGAACCCACCTATGATGATGGTAACATCTTGACCTCGATGCTGCTGAGCAGCGAGTTGCGCGGCTTCATTGCCCGGCCAGCTTACTACTTTGAGAGCAACGACGATGAGCATCGTCAGAATCTCGATTTGCTGATGATGGTGCAAGGCTGGCGTAAGTATAAGTGGAAACAGCTGGCCGATACGACTTTTGTGCCCCAGTACCAGCCCGAGAAGACGATGACCGTCAGCGGTGCAGTCTATAAGATGCTCAGCATCGTACCCGTTGGTGACCTGCCATTAGAGCAGCCTATGGGTGTCGCTGAGGTGGGAGAGTGGCTCAGTGGCCGTTTCACCGGTGGCGAGAGTCGTTTCAAACGTTCTTCGGTGGCCCAGGATGAGCCAGCGGCACAAGAAACGTCCAGCGAGGATGCTGAAGAGTACGGTAGCGACAGCGGACAGGAATTTATTGCCGATGCCGGTACACTGACAGAAGATGCAACCTCAATTTTGGGCGTTAACCACAAGGGAATGCGCCGTGAGGTAATGGTTGAGGCTGAAATCTATACCGAGGATGGTATGGTGGCTGCCGTTCAAAAAACGCATGAGGGCGGACGCTTCGTTTTCGAGATTCCACCATTCTACGGAACAACCTACCTGAATATCAAGGCCTACAAGGAGAAAGACTCTATCCGTAAGGCGATGATTTCGCGCAGCGACAAGGAGACTTTCCGTGAAGATGCCTATCCGGACTTTTATGTGAAGCGTGATATGCCATACCCAGTCTTCACTGAGGACTATAACTTCTACCAGAATCACGCCCCAGAGTGGGACCCGTCGATGGAGGAATCCGATACGCTGTCGCTCCTGTCGATGGAGAACGACTATCACCAGCTGCGTAACGTCGATGTAAAAGGACGCCGCCGCGGACGCCGTGCTACTGACTGGTCGAAACCAGCTTTCGTGCGCGATGCCTATGACTTATATAATGACGTGACAGATTACGGCCTGTCATACGGTATGTTCGATATGCGTATGTTCCCCCAGCAGGTGGGACGCTTCCTCTATGGCAACATGGGCCGTCACACAAAGTTCAATATCGATGGCCGGCTGAACGGAAAAGTGTATTGGCGTAACTATAGCTATCTGCTCTATGAGATGGGGTATAGCGCTGAGGACGATAAGATGCGCTCACCGCAGGCACTCTACGACAATCTGCTGTTGTCGCGCCTGCAGAATGTGCGTATCTACAGCGATTACGAACCCCGTAAGGAAGACTCTACGATGGTGGACAGTAAGTATATTGCCGATATGACTGTCGAGATGGAGCCTATTGCCGACGACGGCAAACAGGTGGTGTTCCGCGACCGTCATATCTATCTGCATGGTATGAGTGAACCCGCCGATTTCTACCAGCCTGACTATAGTCACCGGCCTGTTGGAGAAAAACCGGCCGATTACCGCCGTACACTCTACTGGAACCCTAATGCCCGTACTGACGAGAACGGCCGCTTCGTAACGTCATTCTACAATAATGGCAAAGAAACGCGCATTAAAATAAGCGCCGCCGGAGTTACCCCCGACGGTCGCCTGCTGTTCTCCCGTTGATCCGCTTGTCACCCGATAGAGGGTCTTCGGACAATCTCAACGAGAAAACCTTACTCCACAAATACTTTTCTAGTTCTGCCATCCTCCCGGATGATGTTCAGACCGCGCTTCAGATTGTGCTGCTTGCGGCCTTGAAGGTCATAGACCTCACGCTTCAGTGATGTCTGTGTCGTCACGGCAGACAGGCTGCTGGTCAGCTTGCCGTCAATATAGTCGGGCAGATAGTAGCCCAGGTGTGGTGGCTGATTGTATGCTGTGTTCTGCCAGGCAATGCCCATACGGTAAGTGTGATCGTGCATCAGTGTTGGTACGCGATATTCCGTAGCGGTGGTGGTCGTGTAGATGTTCAGCGTTGCATAGTCGCTTGTACTCCAGAGAATGACCTCCTCTCGCCAGTCGCCGAAGAGGTCGGCTAACAGGCAAGGCGTTGCCTTCGTTCCATTACAAGATGACGGGCTGCCAAGGTTGCCAATTGGTGTGCCGTTGACGCCAAGAGTTGAGC
>JAGBQP010000018.1 GCA_017632825.1 Prevotella sp.
CTTTCTATTACTTATAGCAAGCAGTGGCTTACCGGATGTTGACATTTATGCTCTTACTATTCTCTATAAGAGAAGGATCAAAAGCATGTTTTTCGTCCTGAACATTGACGTTCTCGAAGGTGAAGTCGGTGAGACGGTACTTGTCACTGGTGCCCACGTCGAAGAAGTTCTTTGTGTTCATTTGGATGTTACGGATGGTGATGTTATTGCACTGTGACAAAGGCATATCATCACGATTTTCAGGCTTAAAGAACTGAGTCCAAGGGCGCACAACAAGGAAGGAGCCGCACTGGCCAGTAATATCTTCGACAGTGACATATTCATAATGTTGCGGGGTGTCGGGACGCATCTTCAGCCACAGTACACGGGTGGCGGCTTTCACATGGATACGACGCAAGATAATATTATGGTCAAACAGCGACTCTGAGCCTAATGTAAGGCAACCGTGGACCTTTCCATAAACACAGTCTTCTATAAGAATATTTGAATTGGGACCATTGTTTTCATCTTTATCGGCCCACGTTCCTTTACCACCTTTCAGTACAACAGCGTCGTCGTTAACATGCATGTAGCAACCATGAACCAGCACGTTCTTACACACATCTATATCAATGGCATCGCTGCTGGGCGCTCCGCGTTTGGGGTCAACTGGCGTAACATTTTCAGTCGGTGCATAAATAAAGCACCCAAGATAGCGAACGTTTTCGCAACGATAGAGGTGATTAGTCCAGAAAGGAGAATTGATGATTTTCACATCTTGAACAGTCACATTCTTACTATTAGATATGTACACGTTACGCGGGCGCATAGCCTCAAGATTCGTGCAATCCTTATTATATTTGCGACGAATCCAAAATTCCTCCCAGTATGGCTGTCCGTTGCCATTAATGGTACCAGGACCTGTAATAGTAAAACCATCGACACCATCGGCATTCACCAAAGCTGCGAAGTAATTAAGCGTCTGTCCCTCCATACGCGTCTTGACAATCGGGAAGTGCTTGATACGGGTAGAACCTTGCAGTTCGCCACCCTCTTCAATCTTAAGATGAGTGCCAGGTTTGAAGAACAAAGAACCACTAATAAAGGTACCTCTGGGAATCACAACAACACCTCCACCCTCTCTCGAAGCACGGTCAATAACAGACTGAATCTTTGACGTTTGCACATCCGTGCTATAACCATCTACTCCATAGTCGGTAATTACATAATGCTTTAAGGCAGAAAGGTCCACACGCGATGTATCTTTGAACCATTGGGAAATAGGTGTTCCATCAGGCCAAAGGTCGGGTTGAACATTTTTTTTCTTAGCCATTCCTGTTGTAATGAAAATAATAAAAGCGACGAGGAGAGATAGTCTTGGTTTCATTTTTAATAAGTTTTGAGATTAGTTTGGGCCGACAAAGTTAGTGCAAAGCAAGCGAAAAACCAAATAAAAAAAGAAAAAAACGGGAAAAAGAAACGATATTACAATTATTTTCCGTATCTTTGTGCGCAAAATGAATGAAACATAAATTTTTACCATTCTCATGAAACAGTTCTTCAAATACACACTAGCCACCATTTGTGGTATTATTATTCTCGGAATCGTATCGTTTATCCTGTTCATGATTTCGCTTGTTGGCATTATTGCATCAGGCAACCAAGTCACGAAAGCAGAAGACAACTCAGTCTTCGTACTGAAGCTCAACGGCGTTGTGCAGGAACGGGGCGAGGAAGACAGTCCATTGTCAGCTGTTTTAGGGCAAGTCGATATGGAGGTAATGGGTCTTGATGACATCATTGCAAGCATCAAAAAAGCTAAGGCAGAAGACAATATCAAAGGCATATACATTGAGGGAGGTGTCTCGTCTTTCGACTCTCCTGCTACAGCACAGCAAGTACGTGATGCTCTGAAGGACTTCCGCAAGAGTGGCAAGTGGATTGTAGCTTATGCTGACCAGTACCTGCAAGCCAACTATTATGTAGTTTCTGTAGCCGACAAGGTCTATATGAATAAGACTGGTATTCTCGACTTCAAGGGCATGGGTGGTAAGAACGAGTACATGAAAGGTCTTTATGACAAGCTCGGCATTAAGTATCAGGTAGCGAAAGTCGGCAAATACAAGAGCTACGTGGAGCGTAACACGTTAACAGGCATGAGTGACTATGACCGCGAACAGCGTGAAGCATACACGAAAGGCATTTGGATGCACTGGCTGAAAGACATCGCTGAGAGTCGCAAGGTAAGCGTTGAACAACTGGACCAACTGGCTAACGACAGCATTATGGGACTGGCAGATGCTAAAGACTATGTAAAAGCAAAACTCGTTGACAGGTTGATGTATCCCGACGAAATCAATAAGGAAATTAAGAAGCGTCTGAAGATTGACGAGGACGATGACATTAACCAACTGACCTTGCTTGACATAAAGAATATGCCAAGCAAAGAAAAGGACAAAGGCGACGAGATTGCCGTGTACTACGCTTATGGCAGCATTGTTGACAATGACGCAACTGGCCTATTCTCAACTGAGCATAGCATTGTGGGATCCACCACTGTCGAGGATCTGAACAAACTGGCCAAGGACGATGATGTAAAGGCTGTTGTACTGCGCGTCAACTCTGGCGGCGGAAGTGCAAATGCTTCTGAGCAGATTTGGCACGCCATCAAAAAACTGAAGGAAAAGAAACCTGTTGTCGTTTCAATGGGTGGTGCAGCTGCATCCGGCGGTTATATGATTAGTGCAGCAGCTAACTACATTTTCGCCGAACCCACAACCATCACTGGTAGCATAGGTATCTTCGGACTCATCCCCAACTTCAGCGGATTGGTGACAGACAAGCTGGGAATTACATTTGACGGCGTAAAGACCAACAAATATACTGACTACGAAGAACAACTTGTTCTTGGTAAGGAGAATTCACAAGAAATGCAATATATGCAGAGATATGTGGATCGCGGCTACATCAACTTCCTCGACATCGTAGCCGATGGTCGTAAGATGAAACGTGATGAGGTGGACGCCATAGCTCAGGGACGCGTGTGGTTGGCTAAGGATGCTTTAAGCATTAAGCTGGTTGACCAACTCGGTTCCCTAGACGATGCTATCAAGAAGGCAGCAGAACTCGCCAAAGTCGAACAATACCACAGCGCACCATATCCTGCACCAGCCAGCTGGATAGAACAATTGTTGAACGACCAGAAGAAAAAGTCATATCTCGACGGCGAGCTGCGTGAAGTATTAGGTGAACTCTATCAGCCTTTTGTAGAGTTGCGCCGCGACATGCAAAGCAGTCGTCTGCAGGCCAAATTGCCTTATCGTCTTGAAGTGAAATAATTCAGATTGACAGATATCAGAAGAAAATAAGGAGATGGAGGGCGATTTCATCAAGATAAACGAATGGCTTACACCACTAAGCTGGTTCTACGGCTTAGGGGTTAAACTGCGTAATCTCCTATTCGATATGGAAATACGCAAAAGCCATAGATTTAACACCCCCATCATATCCATTGGAAACATCACCGTTGGTGGTACTGGTAAAACACCACATGTAGAATATCTGATCAGACTGTTGCAGGATCATATGCGTGTTGCCGTGTTAAGTCGTGGATACAAACGTAAAAGCAAAGGATTCATCCTGGCAGATAACTCGACAACGATGAATGACATCGGCGATGAACCTTTTCAGATGAAACAGAAGTTTCCAAAAGTAACAGTTGCCGTTGACAAGAACCGTGTTCATGGCATCAATAGCCTTACCAACAACGACAGCAAAAAAAGCAGCATTGACATTGTACTGCTTGATGACGCCTTCCAGCACCGTCAGGTAAAACCAGGTGTCAACATCCTATTAGTCGATTACCATCGACTTATCATTTATGACAAGCTGTTGCCCGCTGGACGACTGCGCGAACCCATGAAAGGTAAAGACCGCGCCGACATAGTCATTGTAACTAAGTGTCCAAAAGACTTAAAGCCGATGGAGTATCGTGTTATTACGAAGGCAATGAACCTATACCCCTATCAGCAGCTCTACTTTTCAACACTTGAATACGAAGAGCTTCAACCTGTATTTAAGGATGTCGTAGAATTAAAAGACCTGAAGAACTACAATGTCCTCCTGCTAACAGGTATCGCTTCGCCTCGACAAATGAACGAAGACCTGAAGCCAAAGGTGAAAAGTATTATTCCGCTTACCTTCAGTGATCATCATTCGTTCTGTCAGGATGACATAGAATTATTAAATTCGAAGTTTGCAGAAATGCCATCGCCCAAATGCATTATCACTACAGAGAAGGACGCCGCTCGACTTTTATCCGTAGAAGGAATGAGCGAAGAAGTACGCAGGCATCTCTACAAACAGCCTATACGAATTAGTTTTATGCAGGATCAAGAAGATACCTTCAACCTGCAAATTATGAGCTACATTCAGAAGATTACCCGCCGTACGCTTACACACAAAAAGGCTGAAATGCAGAAGCACACGCAGAAGCCTCTCCAGAAACAGAATGCAGGCAACAAAGAAACAAGCCGTCCGCGTACCATCAAATTCAATTAAGGACAAATCACTAACATCTACTATATGGAAATAGCAAAACTCGGTGAGTTTGGACTCATCGACCGACTCACAAAAGACATACAACTCAAGAATAATTCAACGCGATATGGCATTGGTGATGACTGTGCCGTACTCTCCTACCCTAACAGCGAAGTGCTCATCACCACAGATTTACTGATGGAGGGTGTACACTTTGATTTGACTTATATTGACCTGAAACACTTGGGCTATAAGTCGGCTATGGTGAACATTAGCGATATCTTTGCCATGAATGGCACACCCCGTCAAATGACAGTCTCGCTGGCAATCAGTAAGCGATTTAACGTTGAAGACATTGAAGAACTTTATGCAGGTATACGTTTAGCCTGCGAGAAATGGGAAGTTGACATTATTGGCGGTGACACAACATCTTCTTATACAGGACTTGCCATCAGCATTACATGTATCGGCGATGCTGTCAAGGATGGCATCGTCTATCGAAACGGAGCTCGTGACACCGATCTTATTTGCGTAAGCGGAGACCTCGGTGCCGCCTATATGGGCCTGCAACTACTGGAACGTGAGAAGAGCGTATATTATGCACAAGTAGAAGAAGCAAAGAAGAAAGGCGACAAACGTGCACTAGAGGAGTTAGCCCACTTTAGCCCCGATTTTGCAGGAAAAGAATATCTGCTGCAACGTCAATTACAGACAGAAGCTCGTGGAGACATCGTCAAAAAGCTACGCGAGGCAGGCATCCATCCAACGGCAATGATGGACATAAGCGACGGACTCAGTAGTGAACTCATGCATATCTGCAAACAGTCGGGCGTTGGCTGTCGCATCTTCGAGAAAAATCTCCCCATTGACTATCAAACAGCTGTAATGGCAGAAGAAATGAACATGAATGTGACTACTTGTGCCCTTAACGGTGGCGAAGATTATGAACTCGTCTTCACCGTTCCTATAGGTGATCACGAGAAAATTGAAGCTTTAGACGACATTCATCTCATTGGACACGTCACAGACCAGAAATATGGTCAAATCCTCGTAACCCGTGATAATCAGGAGTTTGAACTAAAAGCGCAAGGTTGGAACCCATTAAGCGATTCAAAATAACTCATTTTTTTCTAAAAAAGTCGAAGAAAAGTTTGGTGGGACGGAAAAAAGTTTGTACCTTTGCACTCGCAAACGAAAGGAATGCAGTGAACAACAACATGGTGCCTTAGCTCAGTTGGTAGAGCATCGGACTGAAAATCCGTGTGTCCCCGGTTCGATTCCTGGAGGTACCACTCCTCCTTTCATTATGAATCCCGTGAAAGTCTTACGACCGTAGCGGGATTTTTCATTAGTGAACTTAAAACAATTAGAATTCATGAGAAAGACTATACTCACCACGACTTTGTTGGTTGCTGCCAACTTTGTTATGGCGCAACCGTCGACTTTTTTGACTACTGCCAAAGATGAGATTGCAGCCAACCATTACTTGGCTGGCAGTAACTATTTGGATTATGATCGTCAATTACCAACCGAACATCTGACGCCTGCTCCAAAAAACTATGAACCCTACTACATGAGTCACTATGGGCGTCACGGCTCACGATGGCTGATTGGCGAAGGCGACTACCGCACACCTTTGACAATCTTACGCGAAGCACGCGACGAAGGGAAACTGACTACCGTAGGTCTCGAAACGTTAAAAAAACTGGAGGACTTCTTTCCAACGACCATTAAGCGTCTTGGCGACTTAACCACCATTGGCGAACGTCAACATCACGGAATCGGTCGACGTATGACCGAGCATTTCCCCGAGATATTCAAAACCAAGAATGTCCATATTGATGCCCGTTCCACAGTGGTTGTCCGCTGTATTCTCTCGATGGTTGCTGAATGCGAGGAACTGATGGCGGCTAATCCCACAGCACATATTCACAATGATGTCAGTGAATCGCTGCAATACTACTTGAACCAGCCATGGGAAGGACGTGTACGAGAAATAGGACGCCGTACAGGAGACAAGGAAACTCATGAGGCAAAAATGCGTTATACCCATCCAGAACGTTTGATGAAACTGCTATTCAACGACGAGCAGTATATATATAATAATGTACGCGCGAGCGAATTGATGCAGCAGCTCTTTGAAGTAGCCTCTAATATGCAAAGTCATGATACCGACATTGAACTACTGTCACTCTTCACTGACGAAGAGCTATACGACCAATGGCGTATTCGTAATGTTGGTTGGTATGTAGACTATGGAGCAGCACCGCAGTCTGGTGGTATTATGCCATTCAGTCAGCTGAATCTCCTGAAGAACATTATTGAAACTGCTGACACTGTGACACAAACACAGGCAACACTACGCTTCGGCCATGAAGTTTGCGTCATGCCGTTGGCATGTTTGCTGGAACTCGACAATTGCGGTGCACAAGTAGAGAACCTTGACACGTTAGATCGTGTATGGCGTAACTACCGCATATTCCCAATGGGCTGTAACATCCAACTGGTGTTTTATCGTCCCAAAAAGGGAAAGACTGGCGATATCCTTGTTAAAGCGCTACTGAACGAGCGCGAAACCAAGTTGCCCGTAGCGCCTGTCCAATGGCCATACTATCGCTGGACAGACCTGCGACAATACTATCTCGATAAAATAGCAAAATTTGAAAACAACAAACAATAAATTCACCATGGGAATCATTATTGGAATAGACGTAGGTATATCAACTACGAAGATCGTTGGACTTAAAGATGGAAACATCACCTCACCAACTCGTATTACAGCAGCAGATCCCATTACATCGCTCTATGGCGCTTTCGGCAAGTATCTTCACGACAACGACATAGCCTTGCAAGATGTAGAGCAAGTTATGCTAACTGGTGTCGGATCGGCTTACATCAAAGGCTCTGTTTACGGACTGCCTACGCGAAAAGTAGAAGAATTCTTAGCCGATGGATTAGGTGCGCGCTTTGAATCAAAGCTTGACCATACCATCGTAGTATCAATGGGAACAGGTACGAGCTTTGTTCTCTGCGATGGTGATGACATGCGCCACATTGGCGGTATTGGCGTTGGCGGCGGCACATTAGCCGGTCTCTCACGTATCATGCTAAATACCAGCGACATCAAGGCCGTATCGGAGATGGCAGAACAGGGCAATATAAAGAAAGTACACCTGCTTATCGGTGACATTTCGGCAGAACCTCTGCCCGGATTGCCGATGGACGCCACGGCCAGTATTTTTGCTAAGGCACAGAACGACGCGCCAAAGGAAGACATTGCTGCAGGTATCATCTCTATGGTGTTGCAGACTATTGGTTCGGCTGCATGGCTGTCAAGTCGGGGCAGCGACATCCGTGATTTCGTACTCATAGGCAACTTGACCCTCTTGCCACAATGCAAAGACGTGTTCCCTCCGTTGGAGCAACTCTATGACATCCGATTCCACATACCGAAGTATTCACAGTATTGCACAGCCATAGGCGCTGCACTTAGTTACAAGAAATAAAGTAAGGCTGACTCATAAGAGCCAGCCTTATTTATTTGATTTCTTTGTTCAGGTTTCTGCTAAGAAAAAAACGACGCGTGGCAGAGAAGAAGAGAACAACACCTGCAGCATTAACAGCGGCAACAGTCCAAAAAGCTGAACTATAGCCTGCCAGCTCACTTATTATTCCGCCCAGGAGGATGCCTAATCCCATGCCGATATCCCATGAGACAAGAATAGTTGAATTGGCCGTACCTCGCTGACTGTTTGGGGCTACACTGATAGTCATATTTTGAAAAGCAGGCCACATATGTCCATTTCCCAGACCTATCAACAGGGCAGAACCATAATATCCCAACAAATTCGGGAACATAATAAACAAGGTATAACCAACAAGCGAAATAACCATACCGCTGGCAGCATTGTGGGTAACACGTCCCTGACGTAAGGTTTTTCCGCCTTGAATTCTTGAAAGGATAAGACCAATGGAACAGAGCATAAAGTAGGTGCCCGTTCCACCTGTAATACCCATAACCTCTTTTCCATAGATGGCCAGATAGTTGCTCAGTACACCAAAACAGAAGCCAAAAGCAACCATATTAAGGCCCAACAACCATCCACGAATGAGGAAGAAACGATCCCATGAGAGAGAGAAGCGTTGCCTGTCACACTTTGAGTTTCCCTTATCGCTCTTGACAGTGGCATCTACTGACAGTCCAACAAACGCCACTATCAGAGCTATCCAGAACAATAGCTCAAAGCTATGGGTGTATCGATAGAGAAATATACCTACAGAGGGAGCAATGGCCATTGCTAAATTGTTGGACATACCATAATATCCAATGCCCTCGGTACGTCGCGATGAAGGTAACACATCGATGGCAACCGTAGAGTTTGCCACCGTCAGCGCGCCAAAGGGACCGCCATGCAACGTTCGGACAATAGTAAACAACAGGAGAGTAGAGGCTGCCAGATAACCAGCAAAGAATATGGCAAAAGCCGTGTAGCAAACCATCAGCACCATCTTACGAGGAAAGGCATCGACAATAAAACCACTGAACGGACGAAACAACAGCGCTGTCATCGTATAACCAGACAACACCAAGCCTATGACATCCTTCGTCGCGCCGAAATGCTCCTTTAGATAGAGCGGGAGTAGCGGCGTGAGGACATAGAAAGCAAAGAATAGCGCAAAATTCGCTATCATCACCTTGCAATAATTAGCATTCCAAAGACGTTCCTGTGCCATAATTAGACGACAAAGGTACTAAAAAACACTTAAACATTGCACAAAACAAAAATAAATTTGTAAATTTGCAAGTCGAAAGACAATCGACAGTAATAATTTGTAAGATAAAAGCAATGGAAAAGAAACTTTTGTTAGGCGACGAAGCCATCGCACTGGGTGCTTTGCACGCAGGACTCTCTGGTGTCTATGCCTATCCAGGCACGCCGTCGACCGAAATTACCGAGTTTATCCAAGGTAATGCTCTGGCAAAGGAACGCGGTGTGCACAGCCGATGGAGTACCAACGAGAAAACAGCTATGGAAGCTGCCCTTGGCATGTCATTCATGGGCAAGCGCTCCCTGGTTTGTATGAAACATGTAGGTATGAACGTCTGTGCAGACCCATTTGTAAACAGCGGTATGACGGGAGTTAACGGTGGCGTTGTGGTACTTGTGGCCGACGACCCGTCGATGCACTCTTCACAGGATGAGCAAGACTCGCGTTTCTATGGAAAATTCGCCATGATTCCCACATTCGAGCCATCGAACCAACAGGAAGCCTACGACATGATGGCTCAGGCATTCGACTATTCTGAGAAGCAATGCCTCCCCGTCTTGATGCGTGTTACCACCCGTATGGCTCATAGCCGTGCTGTTGTCCAGGTAAAGGATGAACCACGCAAGGAAAACACCATGAACTACAATGCCGAAGCCAAGAATTGGGTGCTGCTGCCAGCCAATGCTCGTCGCCGCAACGACGTAGTGACAGCCCAGCAGAAGCAACTGGAAGAAGACGCCGTCAATTCACCATATAATAGTCTGACCCCTGCCGCCTCTCAAGGAGACGGAGTAAAGGCTCCTCTTGGCATTCTGGCCAGTGGAATCGGTTACAACTACGTTATGGAGTGCTTCCCCAACGGAAGTCCCTACCCCATTCTGAAGATATCGCAATACCCCCTGCCTAAGAAGTTGGTGCGCCAACTGATGAACGAGTGCGAGCAGTTGCTCATTGTCGAGGAGGGCCAGCCGTTTATCGAGGATATTGTCCGTGGCGTTTCTGACAACCAGGACATAAAAGGCAAACTTGACGGCACACTACCCCGCACAGGCGAACTGAATCCAGACATTGTCAAGAAAGCACTCGGCATGAAGTGTGACCAGAATTTTGACTCTTGTGCCGATGTTGTCGCCCGCCCGCCAGCACTTTGCCAGGGTTGTGGCCACCGAGATGTCTATGCCGCACTGAATGAGGTGCTGACAGAGTATGACAATGCCCGTGTCTTCGGCGACATTGGCTGCTACACGCTCGGATTCCTGCCTCCTTTCAGAGCTATCCATTCGTGCGTGGACATGGGTGCCTCGATTACCATGGCCAAGGGTGCTGCCGATGCAGGCCAGTGGCCCGCAGTAGCCATCATCGGCGACTCTACATTCACACACAGCGGTATGACTGGCTTACTTGATGCCATTAACGAGAATGCCAACATCACCGTTATCATCAGCGATAACCTGACAACAGGCATGACAGGTGGTCAGGACTCTGCCGGTACCAATAAGTTTGAAGCCATCTGCCGCGGTCTTGGACTGAACGACGAACATCTGAAGGTTGTTGTGCCTCTACCTAAGAACATGCCAGAGATTACGCAAATCATCCGCGATGAGATTAATTACAAAGGTACCTCTGTCATTATCCCACGACGAGAGTGTATGCAGACGCTGCAACGTCACCTGAAGCAGAAAAAGGCGCAAGCCAACAAATAGTACAATTGTAAATTGTCAAACTGTACATTTTATGAAAACAGACATTATACTTTGCGGCGTGGGAGGACAAGGCATCCTCTCCATTGCCACCATCATAGGCGAAGCTGCCATGAACGAGAACCTGTATATCAAGCAAGCTGAGGTACACGGCATGAGCCAGCGCGGCGGCGACGTGCAGTCGAACTTACGTATCTCAAGCGAACCCATTTACAGCGATCTGATAGCCAAAGGCGGTGCCGACGTCATCATCTCGATGGAACCAATGGAAGCTCTGCGCTACCTGCCTTTCCTTTCGAAGGAAGGCTGGATTATCACCTCAAGCGCACCGTTTAAGAACATTCCCAACTATCCCGATATGGACGTTATCAATGCAGACCTGCAGAAACTGCCTCATGTCATCACGCTTGACATAGAGCAGATGGCCAAGGACAATGGCGTACCACGTTCGGCCAACGTCATCCTGCTGGGTGCTGCTCAAAAGGCCCTCGGCATAGAATACGAAAAGCTTGAAGACGCCATACGGCGTGTCTTCGGCCGTAAGGGCGAAGCCATTGTCGAAGCCAACATTAAGGCTCTGGCATTGGGACGCTCGGCTCAGAAATAATATCTGATAATTCACACAAAAAAGGAGTATCATGGCTACGTGTGTGGCCATGATATTCTTTTTAATTATTACAACAATCTACCAGTTCATCACATCATGCTGAAATCTCCATGAGTTTTGAAAAAATCTCCATGAGTTTCGCGCGAAACTCATGGAGATTTTTTCAAAACTCGTAGCCCTTTTCATCCGGCTAAGAGACTATCTACTGAGAAGCATAGCAGGAGGCCACGCAAATCACACGTAACATCCTGTTATACAGATGTTTTTATTTCAACGGCTTGATAGCGAAGGTAAAATCGTAATCCTTATACTTGACACGATACTCGTCACGCGGCCAGGCACCCCATGAGTTGACACAACCGAGGCCCATCTGGCTTTGCTGGATATGGACGGATGTCATACCCGAAGGAATCAAGTCACCACTATGACGTCCCACTTTCTTGTCCTTGCTGGGACCGTCGTCGAGCTGAGCTGTGGTGTATGGTAAAGCCGATGCTTCCATCGGGGCATTGCTATAGAACTGCAAACCCTTACCACCATTGTCAACTACTGAGAACCAGCGCACATCAACATGGTTGCCACTTTCCTGGGGACGAACATAGTCGTAGTACTCGTTCTGAACCTTGTTCTTATAGACACCCAAGAACTCAGAATCCTTACGGTCGGCATAGGTCTCAACGGGTCCGCGACCGTAATACTCTACCTGGTTATACTGCTTAGGCATCTGTAGCGCCATACCAAAGCGGAACATCTCGCTGACCTTGGCCTCCTTGTCAACTGTCATATGCTGACGTACAACAATCTCACCTTCGGCTGTCAGCGTGTAGGTCATTTCAAGAGTAGCCTTTTGTTCTGGCAGTTCAAACATAGCAACGGCCGTATTGTCACCAACAGTAACTCCCTTGAGACGCATCTGCGGATTTTTCCAAGTAGCAAAACGGCGCTGCAGCCCGGCACCATAGTCATTGTCTGTAGGTGCACGCCAGAACTCAGGCACAATACTCTCACGGAACTGGAGCATATCTTTGCCGTCAATAGTAATATAGTCTATCCAACCAGTCCATTTACCAATATATAGGTCGGTACCTGAAGCCGTGAATTTAACGTAACTGTTGGTCTCTTCCTTTGAAACACCAGAGTTAGCTGACGATGCGGCTGATGCGGTAAGTTCGGGGAACTTATACTCATTAATACAGAACTGCTGCTTGGCCATTACCTGTCCCTTGTCAACAAGAGGAGAACCATTCTTGGACTTAAACAAGAAAATTACGAAAATTTCGTTGTCGCCATGATGACCGAGAACGCGCTGGATGGTCTGTTTCAGCTGCTCGTTGGTAATGAGTTTGCGCTGTTGGGGCTGAATGCCGCTAATATCAATGGTGCCACCATGGCCAAAGGTCATGCCAGCAGGACGCCCCGGGTTGTCATGATGATGACTTCCGGCACCGCCAACAAACCATTCGAGTTCAAGATCATCGAGGGTTTTAAAGAAGTTCTCGTTATAGACTTCAAACTGACCTTCTTTCAGTCCTTTGTCAGTCACCCACACATTCTGGTAATAGTAGCCCACTTCGTAGGCATGAGGATTCAGACGACGGTCGGGAGCTATGATACCGTTGCAATTGAAATTATAATCGGAAGCGGGATATTTTCCATAGTCACCACCATAGGTAAAGATTTCGCGGCCGGTAATTGCGCTCTTGTCACGCATTCCCTGGTCAACAAAATCCCAAATGTAACCACCCTGATACTTGGGATATTTGCGCACAAGGTCCCAATACTCCTTGAAACCACCCATAGAGTTACCCATAGCATGAGCATACTCGCACTGAATGAGCGGACGTGGATTGTCGCCCTTGGCATAAGCCTCACAACCGCGGTAGTCATAGTACATGGGGCAGAAGATGTCGGTCTTACCCCAATTGCCAGCCTGTTCAAACTGGCAAGGACGTGTGGGATCGGTAGCCTTCACCCAGTCATAAGATTTCTCGAAGTTAGGCCCATAGCCGGCCTCGTTACCAAGCGACCAGACAATGATGCTGGGGTGATTCTTGAAAGAGTGAACATTACCATATTGACGCTCCAGATGAGCAAGCTCAAAATCGGCACGCTTAGCCAACGTACGATCGCCGTAACCCATGCCATGACTCTCAATGTTAGTTTCGGCAGTGAGGTAAATACCATATTCATCGCAA
>JAGBQP010000019.1 GCA_017632825.1 Prevotella sp.
AACGATATTGAAAAATTGTTAAAAATTTTTTAAAAATATCGTACACGATATAAAAATATTTTGTAATTTTGCGTCGTGAACGATATAATTTAAATAAATTAACAATTAAATCTAATTGAAATGAACAAACAGAAATCAATTGAAGCATTACAGTTTTTCGTGACCCATCTGGCAGAAGGTGCGATTGTTCACAAACAGCAGGGCTTGATTTTCAAGGCACAGGGCATCGCTAACCTCGGACAGACATACATCGGCCATTTCAATGAGGAGATGGGCTGGGTAGAGAAGTTCACCGAGCGCATCCTCGACCCTGTCGAGTATGTCAAGGCCGACCTCGCCATCCAGGAACCTGGCGTTGAGCTGCTGATGAAGTGCATGGAAGGCGTGAAGGACGATCCTACCACTTACGACCTGCTGAAAGACTACCTGAAGGACGAAGAGGAAGACCTCTACTGGAGCCAGGGCGCAGTGGAACTCATCGAGAAGATTGGCACCCAGAACTGGCTGCTGTTGCAACTGTAAAATGACTACAATATGAAAATTAAAGCAGTAAAATTCAGACGTGACGGGTTCTATACCCAGCCCTTCGCTTTCGGTGGTGAGGAGGGAACTGACAAGTTTGACAAAAATATCCGTTATCGTGGCAGCCTTCAGAACTACCTCATTGACACCGGTTCGGAAGTCATATTGGTAGATACAGGCATCCCGGCGGGTACACCGGAAGAAGCACCCGACGAGAATTCAATGGCCTTCACTGGAAAGGACATCTGCACCTATATGGAAGCATTCGCTGCACTTGGCTACAAGCCGGAACAGGTGACCAAGATTCTGCTCACCCATCGTCACGCTGACCATTCTGGCGAACTACGTTCATTCCCCAATGCAAAGGTGTATGTGAACAAGGACGAGATGGATGCTGCCGAGTTGCAGGGTCTCACCAACCTTGTGCCAGTGAGCTATACTGACGGACCGTACCACAATTTCCCTGAATGTCAGAAGATATCCGACGGCATTTACCTGATCAAGGCTAAGGGTCACACCAAGGGTAACAGCATCATCGTAGTAGAGAATGACGGACTGTTCTACATGCTTCACGGCGATATCACCTACTGTGACGAGGCACTGTACGAGAATAAACAGTCGGTTGTTTATGACGACCTGCCAGCAGCACGTGAGACGTTGGACCGAGTGCGTGAATTCGTCCGTAACCATCCCACGGTGTATTGCAGCACTCACAGTCCGCAAGGCTACGAGAATCTGGAATCCAAGCGCGTGATGGACCTCGACAACCCCGTTCCTACGATATGGCCCGAAGTGGTTTTCGAAAAGAAAGAAGCCTCTGGTAAATACGTCTGTTCCATCTGTGGCTATGTCTATGACCCGGCTGAGCACGACGGTGTGGCCTTCGAAGACCTGCCCGACGACTGGCGCTGTCCACGTTGCAAACAGCCCAAGGAGAAATTTAGCAAGGCATAATGACGTTCCATCAATTAACACTTAACGACCGCCCGACGATGCAGGCAGTGATGCTTCACGCGAGGCGGCGTAACTGCAACTACACCTTCGCTAACCTTGTTGGATGGCAGTTTTGGTACTACACCGAGGTGTGCGTGCGTGAAAACGCCGTGGTGCTGCGCTATACTTTCGACGGTCAGCGGGCGTATATGGTTTGCACGGCAGAAGAGTTGTCGTTGGAACTGACTGAAGCTTTATTAGACGATAGCAATGGAGATTTGACACTGATTGGACTTGAAGACTCGCAAGTGCCACAACTCCAAACTTCACACTCAATTTCCGTTGAGCCGGTTCGCAACCAATACGATTATATCTATCGTCGCACCGACTTGGCCGAACTGCACGGCAGTCATCTCAACGCCAAGCGCAACCATATCCATCGTTTCCGCGCCGAGCATCCCGATTTTGAATATCGTCCTCTTACGCCGGAACTCTTCGACGAATGCCGCCGACTTATGGAAATTTGGCAGGAGGAAAAGGATGCCAGCGACACTATCGATGCTGAGAAACAGGTGATGGAGACCATATTCTCGAATTGGGACGCTCTTGGCATGATAGGCGGAAGTATCTTTGTGGACGGGCGTATGGTGGCTTTCACTTACGGAGCCGCTGTCACAACAGATACATTCGACGTATGCGTGGAGAAAGCCGACCGTCATGTGGAAGGCGCTTTCGCCATCATCAACCAGCAGTTCGCCGAGCATCTGCCTGAGCAATATATCTATCTGAACCGCGAAGAAGACATGGGAATCCCTGGCCTTCGCCAAGCAAAACTGTCGTATCACCCTGAAATACTATTGACTTACAATGTCGTACATATTACAAAGAATGACTGAAGATGACGCGTCGTTGACCGTTGACTGGATGGTGCGTCAATATGGCTTCAACCGCGCTGAAGTCGAGGATTGGGTGCAAAATCTGCATTTCAACTGGCCTTTGAGTGTCAAAGCTTTAGATGAAAATGGTGATGTGATAGGATTGCTTAATATGAGTGATTATCGCATTGAGGAGGAGACACCGCAGATTCTAAAAGACAAGCCTGAGCTGATAAAAAGCCTCAACACCCGGCGTTATATCGCTGTATTTTCGTTCATCGTCGCTGAAAAATATCGTGGCACCCGATTGAACTACGACATGCTGATGTCGATCATGCCTGAGATGAAAGCTGACTACGATTTCGTCTTCATTCCAGTGCTGCATCGCCTCAAAACACATCAATATTGGCAACGTTGGGGCGCAAAAGAGTTTTATCGCGATGCGGATTGTGTGTATTACAAATTGGATATTTAGTATTTTTGCAAAAAATATTTTACAATGAAAAAACTTATAATCATTCTTGCGGCAATTTTGGGTTTTAACTTTGCTGCATATTCACAAAACATCAAAAAAGACAACAACATGAAAACAATTGTAGTTTACTTCTCAGCCACCGGCACAACTAAAGCCGCTGCACAAAAGTTGGCAAAAGAATTCAATGCCGACCTCAAGAAAGCTTATCCTCAGTATACTTGGGGCGAGAGCAGGTTG
>JAGBQP010000020.1 GCA_017632825.1 Prevotella sp.
CGAGTTGCAATTAGCCGGCAAGAAGCGCATGGACGCCACATCATTTATCAACGGCATCAAAGACATAGAAAATTATTTTGCAAGGTAACATAATAAACTGCCACGTTGTTACGTTTCATAAATAAACAACAAACGTTACAGCCTATGCAGATATTTACCCGCGAAGAAACGACACCGAGCGAAAAAACGCTCCAACGCATCAAGCAGATAGCCTATACATTCCGCGTTAAGAACGGTCTGGCATATTGCTTGAACTAATAAAAAAACGAATAGTCAAGACATGACAAAAGTTTCTCCTTCGCTGCTCGCAGCCGACTTCTTGCACTTGGACAGCGAGATTCAGATGATTAATCGCAGTGAGGCCGACTGGCTCCACCTGGATGTGATGGATGGTGTCTTCGTACCCAACATCTCTTTCGGATTTCCCGTTCTCGAGGCTGTTGCCTCGCTCTGCAAGAAGCCGCTCGACGTACACTATATGATTGTGCATCCTGAGCAGTACATCAAGCAGACTGCCAAGCTTGGCGCTATGATGATGAATGTCCATTTGGAAGCTTGTACTCACCTGCACCGTACCATTCAGGAAATTCACGATGCAGGCATGAAGGCAGGTGTGACGCTGAATCCAGCGACGCCCGTATCGCAGCTCGAGGACATTATCGACGACGTGGATATGGTGCTTCTCATGAGTGTGAACCCCGGCTTTGGCGGTCAGACGTTTATTGAGAATACCATTCAGAAAGTGCAGCGCCTACGCCAGCTCATCGCCGAGCACGACAGTCATGCACTCATTGAAGTCGATGGTGGCGTACAAGGCGAGACGGCACCACGACTAGTAGAAGCCGGTGTCGACGTGCTTGTATCGGGCAGTTATGTTTTCAAGAGTCCCGAACCCGAAGCCACTATCCGTCAACTGAGAAGTCTCTGACCACTGGAGTTACAGAGAACATCTGTTCGCGTCTGCTCTATGAGTATAAAATACTAATAGTTCAGACAAAGTTCCATGTTATGCTCCTTTGCCATTCTGCGAAGATTCATCAGGGCGTATCGCATACGTCCTAATGACGTATTGATACTTACGCCAGTCAGCTCTGCAATCTCCTTGAACGACAACTGTTCGTAGTAGCGCATGTACACCACCTCGCGCTGTGGTGGCGGCAGAAGGTTCATCATCTTCTTCACGTCATGCAATACCTGCTCGTTCACCATCTCCGTCTCCCGGTAGCTGTCGAGCACTGATGCACCACGAAGGTTCGACAGGTCATTATCCTCAGTCGGCTCCACAATGTGCTCGGTTTTCTGCTGGCGGTACCAATCCATAATAACGTTATGGGCGATACGTGTCAGCCAGAACATGAACTTGCCGGAGTCCGTGTACTTGCCCTCGTGCAGCTTTGTGATAACCTTGACAAATGTCTCCTGGAAGATATCATCAGCCAGGTCATGGTCGCGCACCACGAACATAATATATGTAAACAACTTGGTCTGGGTTCTTGACAACAATTCGTCAAAGGCCCGGTTGTTTCCTCCTACGTACAGCAATGCCAACGCTTCGTCGGTCATTCCTTCGAAATTCTTCATATTGATCAGTTTTTTATGAAGTAAAATCTGTTCCGATAGGCAGTAAACTTGTTTAAAATGGGATTATTAATTATTGTTGTCGGTGCAAAAGTAAGTAAAAAAAACAAAAACGCCAAAGAAAATGCAAGGTTTTTGAGTTTTTTGTTGTACCTTTGGCCTAAATTAATATAAAACATTACTTAAAGACCTTATATGATTAAGCTTTTCGTCCCTGGCCGTCTCTGTCTGTTCGGTGAACACACTGACTGGGCTGGCCACTACCGCACCATGAATGCTGACATCGCCCCAGGTGCCGCCATCGTCACAGGTATAGAACAAGGCATCTATGCTGAAGTCGAGAAGTCCAGCCTCTTCGAGGTACAAAGCACAGCACCCGAGATGGACGCCCAGTGGCAGGACTTTGCCTGCCGCATGGACGAGCAGGAACTGAAGCGTATCGCCAAGGCGGGCTCGTTCTTCTGCTACTGCGCCGGTGTGGCCAGTTACATGCTGGAGTGGTACAAAGTGGGCGGCGTACGCATCAAGATTACGTCGATGACACTGCCCATGAAGTCGGGCCTCAGCTCGTCGGC
>JAGBQP010000021.1 GCA_017632825.1 Prevotella sp.
AATACGCTCAGGTCGTAAGAGGGAACGGCCCCGTCTTCCTCGTTAGCAACGAAGAGCTTGCTCTCATCGCTGGCAAGGTCAGAAAGGATGATAGAAGATACGCGGTTCATGATGGCACCAGCCACGCTGTCGTCGTCGCCCAGAACGGCGTCGGCAGCAGCAATCAGCTCGTCGTCCTCGGCAACGCCGAGAGTCTTCAGCAGCTCAGTACCACGACGGATGCGCTCGTGCAGAGCGGCGTAACCAGAGGTCTGCTCGTTGTTTGACTTACCCTCAGTGAGCCACTTCTCAGCCAGTGTGGTTACGTCAGACAGTTCCTTCTTGGCAGCAGAGAGCCTGTCGGTGTCAGTCTCCTTCTTGATGGTAACTACAGCCTCTTCGCCCTCACCCTCAACGGTGACGTACTTATCAGCGACAGCCTTTACATTTTTATAATATTCAATCTCAGAGTACTTCTCCTGCTTGCTGACAGAGAGGTCGTATGCCTTCTGAGCCAGTGTGTAGTATTCGTCGCAGAATGCGATGTGGTCAGTCATCTTCTTGGCAGCAGCCTTCAGTTCATCAACAGCCTTAGCGAAGGCAGAGGGAGCTGTCATGACAGTCTCCTGACCGTCGTACTGCTGAATCTTAGCTGTAAGATCATCGCGAGTAGCACCTTCGTACTTGTCGTCCTCAGCGCTCTCGAGAGTTGACTTAGCATCGTTCAGAGCTGTCTGCAGAGCCTTAATTTCCATAATACCCATAACGTTGGGGATGTACTCGACCTTGACATCGCCAATAGCGTTACCGTCACCAAAGCCAGCAGGATTGCCATCCAGATTACCTGCAACCAGACGAATCACATAGTTACCATCAGCCTCAGGTGTGAAAGCGATGTCGAAAGCAGTATACTGCTTATCTTCATTGATACGACCATCAGTTACCTTGAAGTCCTCAGCAACGAGACCGCTCTCGTCAATGATTGTACCATCCTCGGCGCTAACAGCGTCGTCCTTCAGAATCTGAGCACGAAGCGTACGGTTTGAGCCGCTTGCAGGATATGCATCCCACTGAGCAGTCTTCAGAGTCAAGTGATAGGTCTTACCACCCTTCAAGGTCAGCTTGTGATCTTCCTCAAGACCATACAGGGCAATACCTGTACGAGCAGAACGCTGAGCCAAGTAAAGAACATTGGGAGTATAACCACTATTTCTATCATGGAACAGACGGTTGCCTGCGTTAGAATTAGCAGCCTGCAAAGAAGGATCTGGCTGATTCTCGTTAATATCAGCAGTTACAAGCCAGCCAGCGCCATTGGCATCATCACCAGAGGTAGTGAAGTTAGACTCATAGAGAACCTCAGGCTGATCGTCGTCGCTTACAGTAGTAGGACCAACAGAGAACGTGAGGTCGTACTTAACAGGATACTCCTCAGCAGAGAACTGACCGAGAATGTTCGTTACATTAATAGTATAAGCACCAGGGGCAAGTTCGCCAGCCTTGCGAGTAAGTGTAACTTCCTTAGAGAAGCCAGTAGCAGGTGTCTTAGCAAGTGTCTCCTTGCCAAGCTTAGCAACCAGAGCCTCACAGTCAACACCCTTGTCGAATGTCAGCGTGAACTCAGTGATAGAAGTGGGAAGGTTGAATGAACCATTCTCAGGGTCAGAGCTTTCCAGAACGGGGTCCTGGTAGCTGTCAGGCATAATCTCATTGAGAGCCTCATTAAATGTAGCAGAAACCTCAATAACGCTAATGGCGTCTCTGCCCTCTTCAGTGTATGCAACATGGAGAGCTGCATCGTCGGGGTTCGTGAACACAAGCTCCACGCGGTCAGTTGTTTCAAAAACAACATCCTCTGTCGGGAATACATAAATCTTACCATCAGCATCGGCCTCGATGAACTCAACCGTAACAGGCTGACCATTCTGCTTCAGAGTAGCGCATTCAACGGGGTAAGACAGACGAACCTTGCCAGAAGCCTTCACCAAGTCAGCAATATTGGTTGCGTAAGGGAAGATGATAGCAACAGTCTGCTCACCAAACTCAGCCTCAAAAGAAGGAATGAACTTCTCGAACACGATGTTGTCGAAGTAGAATGTGTTAGGACCAACCTTGTCCTCGTTCAGGTTAAGAGCAATACTCTTAAAGCCGCCGTTATTAGCGTCAGCAGCAGTCACCGTGTGGTACCACTCGAAATGATCCCAGTCAGGTGTAGCAGTGAACTTCAAATCGTCAAGATTGCCATTGTATGTACGCGGGTTAGCCTGAGCACTGGCCGTTACAGCCTGTGAGTTCTCAGCACGGTAGTCGAATGAAAGGCGAATCTTTGTGCCCTCAGTAAGAGTCTCGTTTGAGAGGAAGAAGAACTGTGTGTGCCAAGTTTCAGCAGGCTCAGCAAAAGAAGTCACCTTGAAAGCCTTACCGTCCTTGCCTTCTTCAACAATCTCGGGAAGATCGTTGGCGGTATTGCCATTGTTAGGACCATCGAATGAGACGGGGAAGCTCGAGACGTCGTCGTTCTCGTCGGCATTACCATTGTAAATCAGGCTTACCCAACCAGAGGGAAGAATGCTGATCTTGTCAACAGTACCACTGCTGCCCCAGTTAATCTTTACGCAGTTCAGGTGGATGTACTCCAAGTCTGAAACGTCAACTTCTGCCTTACCGTCGGCACCAATGGTAACCTGCCTCTCAACGGTAGAACCACCATTGGGGTCGCCGCCTTCAGTAGGGTTGACACGGTTCATGATAACACGAAGACGGGTGTCGGCTGTACCCTCGAAATAAATCTTTCTCGTGCCAGTCAGGTTAGCGTACCACAGGTAATAGACATTGCTATTACCAAAAACCACTCCACCCTCATTGAGCTGAACGCCCAGGTTGAAGTCACAAGCAAAATCCTGCACGACACCTTCTTTGCCCTCATAGGACTGCGGTGCAACAGGTTTTGCATCAGCTCCGAAACCATCCCATGCCCTGAACGATTTTGCGTCAAGGTCGACGAACTGGCTTGCGGCATTAACACTGATAACACCCAGTACAGAAAGTACCAGTGCAATCAATAATGTGTAAGCTTTTCTCATCTGTTTTAATTGCTTTTAGTTAATTAATTTATATGAATTAGGGAATTAGCGCTTTTAGAGGCACAAATTCGGCTGCAAAATTAAAGTCCGCGGCGAAGAATAGCTTTTGCGTACGTCTCTCCCGCTTTTCATTTTGTTGCAATGGGTCTCATACTCGTGCGAATTCGTTTACGCAAAAAATAAGGCGGACATCGCATGACGTCCGCCATCTATAGTGTATATCGGGGTTTCACGTTATCAGGCTATTTCTCGCCCTCACGTTCCGCATATTCTGAGGGAGCGACACCGAAATGCTTGCGGAAAATGGTTGAGAAATGTGCCAAATTGGAGAATCCGACGGTATAAGCAACCTGTGTCACATTGATTTTCTGCTCGCGCAGCAGGCGGGCAGCCTGCTCCAAACGGATGTTACGCAGGAACTCACTGGTGGAAATACCGGTCATCTCCTTCATCTTACGGTGCAACTGGGCTCGGCTGATGCCAACTTCCTGGGTAAGCATATCGACATTAAAGTCGCTATCGGAGAGATTCTTATTGATAGCCTTCATGATTCGCTCCATCAGCAGTTCGTCGTTGCCCTTGACCTCGGGAGCCTCGACCTTGTCGGCCTGCATCTGGGCTCCGCTGTACTTGCCCTTCAGACGCTGGCGCGTCTGCAAGAGATTCTCGATGTTCATGCGCAGCTCTTCCATATTGAAAGGCTTGGCAAGGAAGGCATCGGCGCCACGCTCCAGACCTTCGAGGCGATTGCCTACATCGGCCATCGACGTGAGCATAATGACGGGAATATCGCTGATGTTGATATTGGTCTTAATCATGCGGAGCATGGTAAAGCCATCCATCTCTGGCATCATGACATCGCTGATGACAAGGTCGTAGCGACTCTCGGGAGCTGCCGACAGCAGTTCCTTCAGGCCCTCACGGCCATTAGAACAGAGATGGAACTTGTAATAGCGACCCAGCTCATTGGAGATATAGTTGCCGATTTCGGCATCGTCATCGACAATAAGCACACGATACTTGGTCGAACTGGTTACGACGGGCTTGCCTTCAGCCACCGGCTGTACTTCAGGTACTTCGACGGGCTTCTCTATCTCCTCCGGAGTGAGATGAGCATTGCCCAAAGGCAGTGTGACGGTAAAGACGGAACCGCGCTGGCCGTCGGTACGGTTGCTGGCCTCGATGGTGCCGTGATGCATGTCAACGATCATCTTACAGAGGTTCAGACCAATGCCCGTGCCCTTGATATTGAGGCGCTGGGCGTTCTCGCCCTGATAGAAGCGGTCGAATATATGTTTCAGGCTGTTCTCATCGAGTCCGACGCCATTATCGGCGACGCGAAGCACAGCCTGATTGGCCTCAGAAGCCAGACTGACTACCACCTCACCATTCTCACCCGTATATTTGAATGCATTCGACAGGAGATTGGAAACAACCTTGTCAAACTGGCTGCGGTCAACCCACGCGTCGATCTGCTGCAGACTGCCACAGTCAAGACGGAAGTTGAGATGACGTTCCTGTGCACTGAACTCGAACATCTTACAGATGCCGCGGACAAAAGACACCAGTTCTGTCTCCTGGCAATGCAGGTGCATCTGCTGCTTGTCAATCTTACGGACATCGAGTATCTGGTTGACGAGGTCAAGAATACGCTTGGCATTACGCTCAATGGTGTCAATGGGTGCCTCCAGCTGCTGAGCATCGGCCGTTGGATGGCCCTTAGCGTAGAGCTTCAGCTTCTCCAATGGGCTCATGATGAGCGTCAGCGGTGAACGGATGTCATGGGTAGCGTTGATGAGGAACTTCATCTTTTCCTCGTCGAGGCGCTGATATGTGCGCCGTCTGTACGAGTAGCCCATGTAACCAATTAAGCCTAAGATGCCTAATATATATAATATGTACGCAAAGGTAGAGCGATACCAAGGCGGTGTCACGACAACAGTGACCGAGTTGACGGCAGAATAATCGTTACCCTGGCAGGCACGCACATCGATGCGATACTTGCCTGGTTGCAACTGCGACAGGGTAATGATGTTCTGTCCCTCGGGATTGGAAATCCACTCGCCTCCATTGACACGATACTCGAAAACGGCATTCATGGCGTTCTCATAGTTCAGCTGCGAGAAGGCCAGTGTCACCGTATGGTCGAGATAGCTCACCTTGAAACGCTTGCTCTGAGAAATGGCGCAATCGGTCACTCTCACACCATTCAGAACGGTACGGGCGCTGACAGGCGTGCCGCCAGCCATAAAGCCCACCAGCTTCAGCGAGTCGATAGCTGCACTCTGCTTCCTGACACGGCTGGGCGAGAAGACGGTCAGACCGTCGTTCTGTCCGAAGTATATCATATCTTCGTCGGTATGCATTCCCACACCGTAGAGATACTCCTTCTGCATGAGCCCATTACCATTGATATGACCGATAAACGTGTGATTCTTGATAGAGTACTGCCAGATACCGGCTGAGGTGGAACACCAGACATCGCCATCGTTGGACTGCACAATGTAACTGATAACCTTATTGCGTAACTGGTCGCTGCCGGGGAACGGCTCGGCCTTGCGAGTCTTGCGGTCGTAGAGATAGAGACCACGCTCGGTACCAATAGCCATAGCGCCTTCAAGGCTGCGTCCGTCGGGCAGTTTTCCACTATGGAGTTCGCAAACCTCGTAGCAGACAATGCCATCGAGCAGCGTGTTCCAGCCTTGAGAACGGAAATTGTCTGTATGCGGGTCGTAGCATGACACGCCAGAGGCGGTACCCATCCAGATGAGTCCCTTACGGTCGTTAGACAACGACATAATCCAGTTGTTGCAAAGACGACCGCGGCCCTTGTCCTGCTGCGAGAAATTCAGATTACGCACCTTGCCCGTAGAAGGGTTAAAGATGCAGAGACCGCGTGAATAAACGGAGATATAGAGATTGCCGTCAGCATCAGTGGTCATATCGTTGAAGCGGTCGCAATCGAAAGCAAACTGCTGTTCCGATTGTCCGGTTGCGGGATTGTAGGCATAGAAAGCATCGTCAGTACCTATCCAGTAACGATGCATACGGTCACGATAGATAAACTCCACGGCCTTGGGCGAGGCAGGACGGGCCACCACCCTACCTGTCTTATCAAAACCATAGACGCCAACACCCTGAACGGTGCACCACGTAATACCACCATCGCCTTCGCATACGGAAGAGACTGGAGAACTGAGGCGCAACCCCTGACTCTCGAAAGTCCAGCTACTGAACTGGGGCGGGCGCTGGGGCACCATCAGCAGGCCCTTACGGTCACAACCCAGCCACAGATTTCCGCTACGGTCGAAGATGGCGGCACTGATCTTGGTGGTATAAGGGTCGATGCCAAAGGCATTGATGGCAACGGGTTCCAGACGACGCTGGTGGGTACCGACAACACGGCAGACGCCTTGTCCACGTGTACCTATATACAATACGCCAGTCTGGCTGACTGCAGCCTTGGTAAAGACGGCATCCTTCGTGGACAAAGCAGCAAGATTGACATCGGAGATGCTCATCTTGCCGTTATGATAAGACATAATACCATGCTGGCAAAGTACCAACAGCTCGTCACCAAACTGGATAAATTCCTGTGGGTTGCCTACTTCTGAGCGGAACGTCTCCAGCTTCTTGCCAGTGTACATGAATATCCGGTCATCGAAGCCGGCCTTCCAAAGGCGGCCGCGACTGTCCTCAACAAAGAGGTTGAAATAGTCATCGGTTCCAGGAATCTTAAACTGACGTAACTGGCCATCGTCGGTAAGCGTGAAGGCGCCATAGCCTGATGTACCCACGAGAATGGTTCCATCCTGACGCTGCACAATGGTACTGACACGCGGCTTCCAACCATTGGGAAAACTATAATGAATGAAACTCTGCGTAACGGCATCGTAACGGTCAAGTCCGTGATTAGTACCTACCCAAAGACGGCCTTCGCGGTCACAGAAAAGTCTGACGACCACATTAAAGCCCAAAGAACCTGGGTTATCATCATCATGAAGAAAAGA
>JAGBQP010000112.1 GCA_017632825.1 Prevotella sp.
GCGAGATTGAAGTACCATCATCTCCCTCTAATTAATAAAGAATATGGCATTAGTAAATATACACTTTCTGAACCTTCAGAACAACTATCTGTTTGCCGACATAGCCAAAAAGGTGAACGCTTTAAAGGTGATGCATCCCAAGGCTGACGTTATATCGCTTGGTATTGGTGATGTGACACAACCGCTTTGCCCGGCTGTTGTTGAAGCCATGCACAAAGCTGCCGATGAGATGGCAACTGCCGGTGGTTTTCGTGGTTATGGTCCAGAGCAGGGTTATACGTTTCTGCGCGAGGCAATCCTGAAGAATGACTTTGCGCCGCGAGGAGTCCGCCTGAGCATCGATGAAGTCTTTATCAACGATGGAGCCAAGAGCGATACCGGTAATTTTCAGGAATTGCTTCATTGGGATAATTTCATTGGTGTCACCGATCCTATTTATCCCGTCTATATCGATTCCAATGTGATGATTGGTCGTTGTGGAACCTACCGCGAAGGCCGTTGGACCAATGTACGCTATATGCCTACGACGGCCGAAAACGGTTTTATTCCCGAGTTGCCCAAAGGACGTCCGGTTGACGTTATCTACCTGTGCTATCCCAATAACCCGACGGGTACGGTCATTACTAAGCAAGAACTGCGCAAATGGGTGAACTATGCTTTGAAGAACGATGCGCTCATCCTTTTTGATGCTGCTTACCAGGCCTATATTCAGGATCCGGAGATACCCCACAGCATCTACGAGATTCGAGGTGCCCGCAAGTGTGCTGTCGAGTTTCGTTCCTTCTCTAAGACGGCTGGCTTTACAGGTGTGCGTTGCGGTTACACCATTGTACCGAAAGAGGTCAGCGTGGCAACCTTTGAAGGTGAGCGTATTCCTCTGAACCAGTTGTGGTTGCGCCGTCAGTGCACCAAGTTCAATGGTACCAGCTATATCTCTCAGCGCGCCGCTGAGGCTATCTATAGCCCGGAAGGCAAGCAGCAAGTAAGCGAGACTATTAGCTACTATATGGAGAATGCTGCCCGCATGCTGCGTGTTCTACGTGCTATTGGTTTCGAATGCTACGGTGGTGAAAATGCTCCCTACATCTGGATGCGCACGCCCGATGGCATGGGCTCTTGGCAGTTCTTTGAGGCTCTGCTATATGGCGCTCAGGTTGTATGTACACCAGGTGTGGGCTTTGGTCCTAGTGGTGAGGGCTATGTCCGCTTTACGGCCTTCGGCAGTCACGAACGCACTGAGGAGGCTCTGCAGCGTATTGAGAAATGGAATAAATAAGAGAATAAGTCAAACCCAAAACTTTCGACATGATGGAAGCATTAAGATTTCAGGTTGTCGGTGAGGCCTTCAAGAAGAAGCCACTCGACGTAAAAACACCAAGTGAGAGACCTTATGAGTATTTTGGTAGAAAGGTCTTCAATCGTGAGAAAATGTACAAGTACTTGCCTAAGGATGTGTACGAGAAGATGATTGACGTTATGGATAATGGCGCCCGTCTGGATCGTACTGTTGCCGATGCTGTTGCTGCCGGTATGAAGCAATGGGCTACGGAGAATGGCGTTACACACTATACCCACTGGTTCCAACCGCTGACAGAAGGTACAGCTGAGAAGCATGACTCGTTTATCGAGCACGATGGCAAAGGCGGTATGGTTGAGGAGTTCTCGGGCAAGCTGCTCGTTCAGCAGGAGCCCGATGCCAGTTCGTTCCCCTCTGGCGGTATTCGTTCAACCTTCGAGGCGCGTGGCTATTCGGCTTGGGACCCTACGTCGCCCGTTTTCATCATCGACGATACACTCTGCATACCCACCGTATTTATCTCATATAGCGGCGAAGCACTCGATTACAAGGCACCTTTGCTGCGTGCCCTGCATGCCGTCAACGTGGCAGCTACTGACGTTTGCCATTACTTTGACCCTACTGTCAAGAAGGTAACATCTAATCTCGGATGGGAGCAGGAGTACTTCTTGGTTGACGAGGGCCTTTATGCAGCCCGTCCCGATCTGCTACTAACAGGTCGTACCTTGATGGGTCACGATTCGGCCAAGAATCAACAGATGGACGACCATTACTTTGGTGCTATTCCCGAACGTGTGCAGGCCTTTATGAAAGACCTTGAGATTGCAGCCCTTGAGTTGGGCGTTCCTTGTAAGACACGCCATAACGAGGTGGCTCCTAACCAGTTTGAGTTGGCCCCCATCTTCGAGGATACCAATCTGGCTGTTGACCACAACATGCTGCTGATGTCTGTCATGAAGCGTGTGGCCCGTAAGCACGGTTTCCGCGTGCTTTTACACGAAAAGCCTTTCGCCGGTATCAACGGTTCTGGCAAACACAATAACTGGAGCCTCTCTACCGATAACGGCATTTTGCTCCACGCACCTGGTAAAACACCTGAGCAGAACTTGCGCTTTGCAACCTTCATTGTGGAGACACTGATGGGTGTCTATCGCCATAACGGTTTGCTGAAGGCCAGCATCATGAGTGCCACAAACGCCCATCGTCTTGGTGCCAACGAGGCTCCCCCTGCTATTGTCAGCTCTTTCTTAGGTAAGCAGGTCAGCGAACTGCTCGATCATATAGAGAAGGCCGACAAAGACGATATCCTCGCTATGGCTGGTAAGCAGGGCTTGAAGATGGATATAGCTGAGATTCCTGAACTATTTATCGATAATACTGATCGTAACAGAACAAGTCCATTTGCCTTCACGGGCAACCGTTTCGAGTTCCGTGCCGTAGGTAGCGAGGCTAACTGTGCTAGCGCTATGATTGCTCTTAATTCTGCTGTTGCTGAGGCTTTGGTTAGTTTTAAGCAGCGTGTTGACGCCCGTATTCCCGAACTCGAAAAGCAACTTGCCGGTAGTGGTCATAGTGCTACATTCCACGCCATTATTGATGTGTTGCGTGAGGATATTAAGACCTGTAAACCCATCCGTTTTGATGGTAATGGCTATAGTGACGAGTGGGTTGTAGAGGCCGAGAAACGAGGTCTTGATGTGGAGAAATCTTGTCCTAAGATTTTTGAGCGCTATCTCGATGAGGCTAGTATTCAGATGTTTGAAAGTCTTGGTGTTATGACACGCAAGGAATTGGAAGCCAGAAATGAGGTGAAATGGGAAACCTATACCAAGAAAATACAGATAGAGGCACGTGTTCTGGGCGATTTGTCGATGAACCACATCATCCCCGTGGCTACACGCTATCAGAGCCAATTGCTTAGCAATGTCAACAACATGGCTGTAGTATTCCCCATCGATACTGCAGACAAACTCTCAGCACGTAACAAAAAGATTATCGAAGAGATAGCCGAGCGCACCAGCGCTATCGAGAAAGGTGTTGAAGAGCTCGTTGAAGCCCGCAAGCAAGCCAATAAGATTGCTGACGAACATCTGAAAGCTATTGCCTATCATGACTGCGTGGAGCCGAAGCTCGACACAATTCGCTATCAGATAGACAAACTGGAACTGGTCGTTGACGATGCTCTCTGGCCGCTACCTAAGTACCGTGAACTGCTGTTCATAAGATAAAAACAATTATTTTTTTGTCAAGGCTTTTGGCTACATCCCTGCTTCTGCAGGGCAGCACAAATGTTTGACGTTTGCCAAGGGGGTTCGCACTGTGACAGTTCGAACCCCCTCCTTTTTTTCGTTTTCTTTTAATCAGATAATTCTTTCAGCGCTCCGTTTTCCCATACGACGATTGGTGTCTTTGCAACGATACGTCCGCTGTGAGTTTTGACGACGGCCTGATAGCAATCTCCTTCGCTTGGAGTGTTGTCATCTTTCCAGATACCGTTGCCGGCAAATGTCGTCACGGCCGACAGCCCGACCTGCGTGGGATTATCCAATGACCAAGAGCGTACTTGTACAAAGAGATAATAGGGTACGTCTTCATCTTCGATTCCTGATGTCTGGAGTCTAAGTATTTGTCTGTCCCATTTACCCATCGATACAGTCTCAGGATCTATAAACTTAATGCTCACTCCCTTGGTTTTGAATGACTTGATCTGATTGGAGTATATGGGATCTTTGCTGGAGAGACATACCATTGTATAATAATAGGTGGTGTCTGGCTCCAGCCCTCGAAGACCAAAACCGCGGGCATTTGTGTCCGTGATGGTGTTGAAACTCATAAGGGCGTGGGAATTGGTGAGATCATTGTTGACGCCATAGTGTATTTCAAAAAAGCCTTTGTCCTGAACAGGTATAAAGGCCGATGTGCTTCCGATGTTAGTAGCTTCGGGCAAGTGGTCCACGAAAGCATATTGACTAGTGGTGTCGTTGTCATGTTCGTTGTCGCATGATGAAAGCATGACGCCTGTCACAGCGAAAAAGCTTAGAAGTGTGTTCCTGAAAAAGTGTGTCATTGTTTATATTTTTTTAATTAGTTTTTTTGTGGGAGGGTGTAAAGACCTGCCTTTAAAATCGCTTGCAAAGATAATCAATTTGTTTTAATTCTATTATTGTTTTTGATTTTTTTTACTTTACAGAGGAAAAACATATTTCTGAGAAAAAAATATCTCATGGCGTTTCCGTAAACAGCGCCATGAGATAAGATTGAAATGCGATAAGTAACTGAACGATATCAGTTCATGTTTTTTTACTGAATGAACTTCACCTTCGATGCATCACGAGGCTTGGCAGCCGGTTGCTCATCAGGATAACCGATTGCCAGAATGTAGTTAAGTTTGTAACCCTCAGGAATGTCGAGTTTATCGAGAAAGAACTTACCATCGGCATTAGAGTTCAGCCATCGTACTGGGCCACCGAGGCAACAAGTGCCAAGGCCCAATGCCTGAGCTGCCAGCATCATGTTTTCGCCCAGCAGTCCAGCATCGAGATCGCCACCATTTGTCGGAGTGCAGACACAAATCATATTGGGTGAATTGTAAAGTCCGCGGCACACTTTGTTAACATCGGCAATGAGCTGCTGGTCTTCCACCACACGGATAATCCACGGCTGGCGATTCACGCCGCTGGGCGCATTGATACCGGCACGAGCAACCATTTCCAGCTTTTCATGCTCAACAGGCTTCGCCTGGTATTTTCGGATAGAGCGGCGTTCCATAATGTTGCTCAGCACGGGGTTAACCTCCATGCAGATGTCTGCTTCGACAGTAGTCATCTTGTCCGTTGGTTCATAGCGTTTCAGTACGCGGCCGTCGCGCGATACCAGAAACTTGGTGAAGTTCCACTTGATATCGGTTTTCTTGTCGTATTCAGGATCCTGTTTACGCAGCATGTTGTCCATCATCTTGCCGCGCTGGTCATTGGTGTCAAAACCTCCAAAGCTCTTCTGTGCTTTCAGCCATGTGTAGAGGGGGGACTCATTGGCACCGTTAACCTCAATCTTGTCGAACTGCGGAAAGTGAATGTCGAAGTTGGCGGTGCAGAACTCGTGAATCTCTTGAATGCTACCTGGAGCCTGCTGTCCAAACTGATTACAAGGGAAGTCTAGAATCTCCAAACCTTGGCTGCTGTACTTCTCGTAGAGAGCTTCTAACTCTTTGTACTGTGGTGTGAAGCCGCAGCGGGTGGCTGTGTTGACAATCAGTAGCACTTTGCCTTTGTAGTTGGAGAGTGAAACCTCCTGTCCAGCATCGTCTTTTACCTTGAAATCGTAAATACTCTGTGCTGAAAGCGTCAGCACGCTAATCATTGCCATGAGGCTGAGAAACAATTTGCGCATATTATAAATGTTTTTGTGTTCGTATTTTTGTTTTGGAACTCGTAATAATATGATTGTTAAGATACGACATTGATACTTTGGCCGTTTACAAAAGCTTTGACGTTGTCGATGGCTATCTGTAGTAGTCGGCGGCGAGCTTCCTTCGTTGCCCATGCTATGTGGGGAGTGATAAACGCATTTGGCTGAGCCAGCAGAGGATTGTTTGCCTTAGGCGGTTCCTCCGTCAGTACATCAGCACAGAAGGCAGCCAGCCGATTATCTGTCAGCGCATCGCTCACGGCCTGATCATCAACCAATGGCCCTCGGCCAGTATTGATGAGTATGGCGGTCGGTTTCATCATTCTTATGCTCTTGTCATTGATGAGATGGCGCGTTTCTGGAGTCAGCGGACAGTGCAAGGTTATCACATCGCACTCTTCCAGCAGTTCATTTATTGTTTTCTTAGTGATGTACGGAGGCAAATTGTCGACTGTCTTGCTGGTGCAGGCAGCCACGTTCATGCCGAAAGCATTTGCGATGGCAGCTACGCGTTGGCCGATATTTCCCAAACCAACGATGCCGATTTGCTTTCCTGCCAGTTCCGTCAGGTTCGTGTCCCAATAGCTGAAGTCTGGATTCTTCGTCCACCGTCCGTCCCTGTTGAGCAGTGCATAATGTTCGGTACGATTAGTCACTGTCAACAAATGGGCAAAAACCATCTGTGCTACACTCTCAGTGCTGTAGGCCGGTACGTTAGTCACGACAATGCCCTTTTCATTTGCAGCATTGACATCAACCACATTATAGCCAGTTGCTAGCACTCCAATGTAACGGAGTCGTGGCAGCTGTTCTATTTCTTCCCTGCCAAGCACCACTTTGTTGGTCAGCACAATCTCTGCGTCGGTAGCTCTTGCTATCGTTTCGCTGGGTGCTGTTCGTTCGTACATCGTCACCTTGCCGAGCTGTTCCAGCTCTAGCCAAGAGAGGTCGCCGGGGTTGGCCGTATAGCCGTCAAGTATTACGATATTCATGTTTTCTTTTTCTTTGTCGTTTTACCGTTCAAGAATGTTTCTTCAGCGCCTTGTCGCCTATTTCTTTTTCAGTGTGTCGATGATTGCGTCAAGTGACTGTGCCAAACAAGTATAGTCGTTGAGCTGTAGCGGACATGCCTTCATCTCTTCACCCATTCCGGTGGGAATACACTGATAGGCCTGCTCTTCCATCTGTTGTCCTTTTTCGGTCAGCGATACTATCTGCTGTCGCTTGTCTTCCTTGCCACGCTGACGTACTACCAGTCCCAGCTTCTCCATGCGCTGCAGCAGGGGAGTTACGGTGTTGGTTTCCAATAGCAGGCGGTGAGCAATGTCGTTCACCGGCTGACAATCTTTCTCCCACAGCACCATCATGACCAGATACTGCGGATAGGTTATGCCTAATTGGTTCAGCAGTGGGGTGTAGGCTTGCGTAATAAGTCTTGCGGCTGTGTAAAGCCTGAAACAAATTTGATTCTTTAATTGCAATTCTGCGTGCATAATCCTTAATGCAGTTTAGAAAGAAACTGTCTCGACCAGTTCCATCATTTTGAAGAAGTCGGCCTTTGCATCCTTAAGATAGTACATCACACCATTTTCGCCGTTCTCACCAAGAGCAGGTTTCAGTACGGGCATCTTCTCGACCAGCGCCTTGCCCACCTCGGGACGGTTATCCTCTATCAGCTTGCAGGCGATACGAAGGGTTTGTCCCTTGAAGGCACAGATTTCTGCCTTCTGGTTGTTGGCAATCTGACGTGTGGTGTTTGTCTTGCCGAACGCCATGATATAGATTTTATCCTCGTAATAGAGCATGGCACCGTAGGGACGTACGCGAGGCTGATCGCCTTCAACAGTTGCGAGGTAGAACGTTCCGGCTTGCTCTAGGAAATCGAACACTTTCTTTGCAGCTTCCATGTTATTCTTGTTTTTTTCTTAGATGGATGAATCTAATAATTGTTTTACAGAAATAATAAGCTTGACAGTTTTTCTATCTAACTTATAACATCTCTTCGATGTCCTTCTCAAAGTCCTTTGGCTCGGTGGTTGGCGCATAGCGCTTGATGGTTTCACCGTCACGCGAGATCAGGAATTTGGTGAAGTTCCACAGAATGTCGCTGTCCTTCTCCACACTCTTGCTCAGCGTCTTCAGCATGGTACGTGTTGCCTTGGCCTTCAGTCCTTTGTATTCCTCGGTGGGTGCCTGTGACTTCAGGTACTCGAAGATGGGCTCGGCAGCGGGGCCGTTCACGTCGGTCTTGCGCATAATCTGGAATGTTACACCGTAGTTCAGCTGGCAGAACTCCTCAATCTGTGCATCGCCTTCGGGGTCCTGTTCCTTAAACTGGTTGCAAGGGAATCCTACGATGACCAGTCCACGGTCCTTGTACTTTTTGTTCAATTCCTCCAGTCCTGCAAACTGGGGTGTGAAACCACACTTGCTAGCTGTGTTGACCACCAGTAGCACTTTACCTTGAAACTCAGAGAAATCAATCTCTTTACCGCGGCTTGAGAAAGCCTTGAAATCATAAATCTTTTGCATAGTTCTATTTTTTTGTTTGTTAATACTTGCGTCGTTGTTGTCAACCTTGTCGTATATCCTTAATTTGTCGTTTGCGACTTTTGACGGTGCAAAGATATGAAGTTTTATTTGTATCGCAAGCGATTTAATGAAAACTTTAAGAACGTTTAACAATAAATCGTGCACGACATAATGGCTTTTTTCATCGAAGAAGCTTAAAAAAAACAAATTAAAACGACATAAACAGTCTGTTCTTGAAAAATATTAGTATATTTGTAGTCGTATGCAGCAAAGATACGGATTAGGGTTAAACAGAAGGAAACGGTAGCTGTACGAAATGTATATAATAATATATAATGTAGATTTAAAGAATTTCTTATGATGCCACACTTCAAAGATAAGATAGCCGTAGTAACCGGTGGAGCACAGGGCATAGGCCGCTTTATTGCAGAAGAATTTCTGAAAGCAGGAGCCCATGTCTGTGTGATAGATAAGCAGCCGGGAGCACACTTCGTAGGCGATATAGCAGACAAGTTAGTGCTTGAGCGATTTGCCGAAGATGTTATCGTAAAGCACGGCCATGTTGATTATCTCATCAATAATGCCCTACCGCTTATGAAAGGCATTGACACGTGTAGTTATGAGGAATTTCAGTATGCCATGAGTGTGGGTGTCACAGCCCCGTTCTATCTCGCAAAACTCTTTGCGCCGCACTTTGCCGAAGGTGCCGTCATTGTGAACATCTCGTCGTCACGCGATCGCATGAGCCAGCCCCAGACTGAAAGTTATACTGCAGCAAAAGGTGGTATTGCGGCTTTGACCCATGCTCTGGCAGTCAGTTTATCGGGACGGGTGCGTGTGAACAGTATATCTCCAGGTTGGATTGATACCGCCTGTACCGTTTATGAAGGTCCTGATGCTATTCAGCAACCTGCTGGGCGTGTGGGCCATCCACTTGACATTGCCAATATGGTGCTTTTCCTGTGTTCTCCTAAAGCTGGGTTTATTACGGGTGAAAATATATGTATTGATGGTGGTATGACCCGCCAGATGATTTATCATGGAGATAACGGCTGGACATTAGATCTGGAGTAGGGCAAGTTTGTTCCCCTTGCTGACTTCACATGAATTGCATGTTTTTCGTGACATAGGGCGACTTAAACGAGCCTTCCGAAATACTCCATGAGAATTTTTCAAAACTCATGGAGTATTTTTTGAAACTCATGGAGAATTTTTCAAAACTCATGGAGTATTGAATTATCGCTCAATTCCAAGGGACAATATGTGTATTGAGAAGACCATAGGTCTAGGCCCATAAAGACTATGGCTAAAAGATTACCTGTGGGCGAGAAGCTCAGATTTCACCGCGCAGACTCTCGCCCATGAGACGACGGACAGTAGCAGGATCGTTGGGATAATGAGCCTGAAGAAACATGAGTTTGGTGACAGCCGACTCAACGGTCATGTCACGACCGCTGATGACACCTGCTTCCTGGAGGTGATAGCCGCAGTCGTATCGTCCCATCTCGACAGTGCCCTGCAGACACTGGCTGATGTTGACGATGACCTTACCGCCACGTGTACCTTCTTTCAGCGCTTTGAGCAACCAAGGACTCTGTGGGGCGTTGCCACTGCCGAAGGTGCGCATGACGATGGACTTGAGGTTGGGGGTGTGAATGATGTGGCGGATGAGGTCTTCGCGGATGCCAGGGAAGAGCGAAAAGATGATGACGTTGTTGTCGAGCCTGAAATGTGGCTTCATGGGCTGCTGCCACCGAGGCTGCAAGATGCGCTCATGATGATAGACAACCTTGACGCCAGCATCGACCAGGTGAGGGTAGTTGAAGGACTCGAAGGCATTGAACTCTTCGGCACTCTGCTTAGTGGTGCGATTGCCGCGCAGCAGGTGGCTGTCGAAGTAGATGCCCACCTCGGGCACGAGAGCCCGCCCGAAAGCATCTTTGGCAGCGGCAATTTCGATAGAGGTGATGAGGTTCTCCTTGCCGTCGGTGCGCAGCTGGCCTATTGGCAGCTGGCTTCCCGTGAAGATGACGGGCTTGGTGAGGTTCTCCAGCATGTAGGAGAGGGCAGAGGCGGTATAAGCCATCGTGTCGGTGCCGTGAAGCACGACGAAGCCGTCGTACTGGTCGTAGCGGTCAGCGATGCAATGTGACAGGTCGGTCCATCTGGCAGGTGTCATGTCGCTGGAGTCAATGGGCGGCTGAAACTGATAGGTATCTATCTGAGTGTCGAAGGCTTTAAGCTCGGGCACGTTGTGCAGCAGGTGCTCGAAGTCGAAGGGCTCCAAAGCGCCTGTGGCAGGGTTGCGGTTCATGCCGATGGTTCCTCCAGTATAAATAAGGAGAACTTTCGCGTTGTACGTCATCGTTTGCGTAAATTTTTCGGCAAAGATACGGAAAGTTTCGCAGAAAAGTGCTATCTTTGCACAAAAATAAGACTTAAAAACTTAAAAACTCAAGAAACCCCATGAAACAATTCAACGACAAGAACTTTGTCTTGGAGACTGAGATAGCCCAGGACTTGTATCACAATCATGCGGCCAAGATGCCGATTATTGACTACCACTGCCACTTGATTCCTGAAATGGTAGCCAGTGACCATCGCTTCAAGAGCATCACGGAGCTGTGGCTGGGCGGTGACCACTATAAGTGGCGTGCCATGCGTACAAATGGCGTTGAGGAGAAATACTGCACGGGCAAAGATACATCAGACTGGGAGAAGTTTGAGAAGTGGGCAGAGACGGTACCCTACACACTGCGTAATCCCCTGTACCACTGGACACATTTGGAGCTGAAGACGGCCTTTGGCATTGACAAGTTACTGAGCCCCAAGACAGCACGCGAAATATTCGACGAGTGTAATGAGAAGTTGCAGCAGCCGGAGTTCTCGGCTCGTGGTCTGATGAAGCACTACCACGTGGAATGTGTCTGCACGACAGACGACCCTGTTGACGACCTGCACAACCACATTGAGTATGCCGCAAAAAAGGCCCAGGACGATCCCATCATGATTCCTGCCTGGCGTCCCGACAAGGCGATGAATATTGAGAAACCCGAGTTTGCCAAGTATGTAGAGCAGTTGGCCCAGGTCAGCGGAGTCAGCATCGTGAAGTTTGCCGATATGCTTGATGCCCTGCAGAATCGCCATGACTTCTTTGCCGCTAACGGCTGTAAGCTAAGCGACCATGGTATCGAGGAGTTCTACGACGAAGAATATACCGACTCTCAGATAGAGACTATCTTTGAGAAAGCTATGCGCGGCCAACAGCTGTCGAACTTGGAGATTCGCCAATATAAAAACTGCTTCCTGACCCGTATGGCCGAGATGGACGCTGACAGCGACTGGACTCAGCAGTTCCACTACGGAGCTATCCGCGACAACAACACGGCCATGTTTAATCAGTTAGGTCCCGATACAGGCTTCGACAGCATTGGTGAGTTCAATACGGCTAAGGCTATGTCGAAGTTCTTGAACAACCTGAACAGCGAGGGCAAGCTTACACGTACCATATTATATACGCTGAACCCTTGTGCCAATGAGGTGATTGCCACCATGCTTGGCAACTTCCAGGGAGGTGAGCCTGGTAAGATACAGTTTGGCTCCGGTTGGTGGTTCAACGATCAGATGGACGGTATGGTTCGACAGATGAATGCCCTTTCTGTACTCGGCCTGCTGAGCCGCTTCGTGGGTATGCTTACCGATAGCCGCTCGTTCCTAAGCTATCCTCGCCACGAGTACTTCCGTCGCATACTCTGTAACCTGCTGGGCAACGACGTGGAGAAGGGCCTGCTGCCCGACGACCGCGAACTGCTGGGCAAGATGGTCGAGGACATCTCTTACAACAACGCCCGTCGCTACTTTAAGTTCTATTAAAGAACGTTTGTTAAAACACTTAGACGAAATAAAAAAAATCGGCGAAGCCTGCACGGGTTCGCCGATTTTTTCGTACCTTTGCAGCCGGAAATCAACAAAAAGAAGAAATGATGACAAATAAGCCGATGTCTCCAACCATGCTGACAGCTGCTGTAACAGTTCAAAGCAGTTGCGGGCGCTTCGTCGCTTTGACGTCGCATTTGTCTAAAAAAATGAAATAACAAAGAGAGGTTGAGATTTATTCTCAATCTCTTTTTTTAGGTACAAACAAATAGAAGAATATGTGCGGAATAGTCGGATATATAGGCAAGAAGGAAGCCTTCCCAATATTGATAAAGGGGCTTCGGCGGCTGGAGTACAGAGGATACGACTCGGCAGGTGTTGCCCTGTTAAACGAGAACGGCGAGTTGAACGTATGTAAAACAAAAGGAAAAGTCGATAACCTGGTGGATTATTGCCAAGATAAGGATGTGTCTGGCCACGTCGGTATTGCCCATACCCGATGGGCCACACACGGCGAACCATCGGCACGCAACGCACACCCGCACTACTCAGAGTCGCGCAATCTGGCTATCATCCATAACGGTATCATCGAGAACTATGCCGAACTGAAGGCTAACCTTCAGAAGAAAGGCATCGCATTCCAGTCGGACACCGATACCGAGGTGGTGGTACAGCTGGTAGAATACATCATGAACAAGAAGCAGGTAGATTTGCTGACTGCTGTTCAGGTGGCTCTGTATCAGGTTATTGGCGCTTATGCCATAGCCATCATCGATAAGCGTGAACCACAGCAAATAATAGCAGCCCGCAAGCAGAGCCCACTGGTAGTTGGCATCGGCGATGGCGAGTTCTTCCTCGGTTCCGATGCCAGCCCTATTATTGAATATACTGACAAGGTGGTGTATCTTGAGGACGAGAACATCGCCGTCATCCGTCTCGACAGCGAACTGAAAGTCGTGAGCCTACTAGGTGAGGAGCAGGAGACGGTGGTGAAGCATGTGGACATTGACCTGGGACAGATAGAAAAGGGTGGTTATCCGCACTTCATGCTGAAGGAAATCTTTGAGCAGCCCGAGTGCCTGACGAACTGTATGCGTGGCCGTGTTAATATCAATGGCGACCACGTGACGCTCAGCGCCCTGATCGACCACCGCCGTCAGCTGCTGAGTGCCAAGCGTGTACTCATCGTGGCTTGCGGCACGTCGTGGCACGCTGGTCTCATTGGCAAGCAACTCATTGAGACCTTCTGCCGCATACCCGTCGAGGTGGAGTATGCCTCGGAGTTCCGCTACCGCAATCCCGTTGTCGGTAAGGACGATGTCGTGATTGCTATCTCGCAGAGTGGCGAGACTGCCGACACGCTGGCCGCCGTACAACTGGCCAAGGAGCGTGGCGCCTTCATCTATGGCATCTGTAACGCCATCGGCAGCAGTATACCCCGTGCTACGGATACGGGTACCTATATCCATGTAGGCCCTGAGATTGGTGTGGCTTCCACAAAAGCCTTTACCGGTCAGGTGACGGTGCTGACCATGATAGCACTGGCTATGGGCGAGGCACGTGGTACCATCGACCGCGACGAATACCTGAAGGTTGTGAAAGGACTGAACGAGATTCCCGATAAGATTCGTGAGGTGCTGAAGGCCAACGACCGTGTGAAGGATTTGGCTCGCATCTTCACCTATGCCCATAACTTCCTGTATCTGGGACGCGGCTTCTCATACCCCGTGGCGCTTGAAGGTGCCCTGAAGCTGAAGGAAATCTCCTATATTCATGCCGAGGGATATCCCGCTGCCGAGATGAAGCACGGCCCCATTGCCCTCATCGACAGCGATATGCCTGTGGTAGTCATCGCCACACATAACGCCATGTACGAGAAGGTGCTGTCGAATATCCAGGAAATCAAGGCCCGCAAGGGTAGGGTGATAGCCCTTGTGTCGAAGGGCGACAAGACGATATCAGCCATCGCCGACGAGGTGATAGAGCTGCCCGACGTTCAGGAGTGTCTGGAGCCGCTGGTGGCTACCGTCCCCTTACAGCTTCTTGCCTACCATGTGGCAGTCTGCAAGGGCATGGACGTCGATCAACCAAGAAACTTAGCAAAATCAGTGACAGTAGAATAAATGAAAGATGTGACACTGGTCCTGTCTGACGGGACAACATTCAAAGGTAAGAGCTTCGGCTACGAGAAAGCCGTTGCAGGAGAAGTTGTTTTCAATACAGCGATGATGGGTTATCCCGAATCGCTGACCGACCCCTCGTATGCCGGTCAGCTGATGACGCTAACCTTTCCGCTTGTGGGTAACTATGGTGTGCCACCCTTCACGTTCGAGGAGAATGGCCTGCCGACGTTTATGGAGAGTGACCGAATCTATGCTTCGGCTATCATCGTGGCCGACTACAGCGAGCAGTACTCCCATTGGAACGCTAAGGAGAGCCTGGCCGACTGGCTGAAGCGTGAGCAGGTGCCCGGTGTGACGGGCATTGACACCCGTCAGCTGACAAAGGTGCTTCGTGAGCATGGCGTGATGATGGGTAAGCTGGTGTTCGATGGTGATGATGCACCAATAGAGGCCGAAGACTATGGTGCCATCAACTGGGTTGAGCGTGTTAGCTGCAAGGATGTCATTCGCTACAACGAGGGTGCCGGCAAGAAGGTGGTGCTTGTCGATTGCGGCGTGAAAGCCAACATTATACGCTGCCTCGTCAACCGTGGTGTTGAGGTGATTCGCGTTCCTTGGAACTATGACTATACGCAGATGGCCTTCGACGGTCTTTTCCTGGCTAACGGTCCTGGCGACCCAGACAAATGTGTGGATGCTGTCGAGATACTGAAGAAGCAGATGTCCCAGAGCCGCAAGCCCATCTGTGGTATCTGCATGGGCAACCAGCTGTTGGCAAAAGCTGGTGGCGCGTCTATCTATAAGCTGAAGTATGGTCACCGCTCGCATAACCAGCCGGTGCGCGAGGTAGGAACCAACCGCTGCTATGTCACGTCGCAGAATCACGGCTATGCCGTTGACGCCTCGACCCTGGGCAGCGAATGGCGCGAGCTGTTTGTCAATATGAACGACGGCTCTAACGAGGGTATCCGTCACCAGACGAATCCCTGGTTCTCCAGCCAGTTCCATCCTGAGGCCTGCTCAGGTCCTGTTGACACCGAACTTATGTTTGACCGTTTCATTGAAGCACTGTAAAAGGTAAAAAGTAAGCATTATGAGAGA
>JAGBQP010000022.1 GCA_017632825.1 Prevotella sp.
GGAGGTTGGGCTTTCCGAAAGAACAGGGATCGATATATTCGATCAAAGCGTTGTTCGTGGGGATGAAGAAACTGTAGTCTGAACCAAGGGCATTCAGATAAACGTTATATTTGCATTGTGTGATGGCCCAATCGATAATTTTCATGTTGCGGTTAATCAGCGCAGGGAATGAAACACTGACATAGGCTGTCGGCGAATAGACCTTGTTGGTCAGATAGATCGCACCGTTACATGACATCCACACCGAGTCAATGTCGGCCACGTTAACACCCATCGGGTCGTTGGCATCGTTCAGGACAGCATCGAACTTGGAGGGGACTGAAGAGGTAAACGATGGCAGCATGTTGACATTCAACAGCTTGATGATGACATCGTCAGGCACGTCGTCCCATGAGGCGTAATTCTCGCTCAGTGGCTTGCCGGCACCATTCCAGTATTCTTTCATAGCATCGTCAGAGGGCACCATCATTACGGCCATATCGCGCTGCTCGGCAGCATTTCCCTCACTGTTATCTTTATTGCTCGTTGAGTAGTAGGAATTCCATTCGGGGTCAAAAAGCAATTGCGCCGGAACACCACCCCCGTCAGGAGTTCTGTTCACAGCTACCTGATTCTTTTCGTTGAAAAAACGCTTGGTATAGACCGTATCCACACTCGTGCCGTACAGATAGTTGTAACGCTCCGTCTTGGCGAGGTCCTTGCCGTCGGGGTAAGGTGCACAGAACCGTTCCAATAACTTGTTGAACATACTTACCTGAGGCTTCTTGGCTATCAGCTCCGCCATATTCGTCAGTGGTGTTACCACCTCAGCTGTACGGTGGATGAAACCATTGGCACAACGGATATTGTCTTCTACCACATTGATGCCATTGACGCTGGCATCACCAGATTGGCGGTTTGTCGTATGGTTGAACAGGAAGTTGTAGTCTTCGTTTGTAATACGGTTGTTGGACAGTTGAGCCTCCAGGAACAACAGCATCGGCACGGCCGTACCGTCTTCCATGCAGACCATGTCCTTGCCACTCTCACGATGGCGCTTCCAATACTTGTTGTCGGGCATGTCCTGAGTCTTCAGCACAGGGATTGTGTCGTATTCGCTCAGGGCTGAGAATCGGCGCATAGCCTGTCCTTCTTTCAGTGGCTTACCCTGAATGGTCGACAGACTGTTCAACTGGATGGAGTTGTCAATCATGTTGCCAAACAGTAACATCTTCTTTTGGGCAAGTGAGAGATCCTCGTAGCGCTTCACACCCCACGGGTTGTTGCCATAGAACCGGTCATAGGCAGCATCATCGGCTACGAAGAGCGTCTTCGAACCCGTTTTGCCCAGCACTTCCTGATAGTTCAGGTCGTTGATCATACGTACCGTGTTGGTGAAGTTCCCTTGCTCGTCAAGCCAGCTGTAAATGCTGTTGCCCCAGCCTTCGGGCGTATTCTCGTCAAGGTCGTACTGTTGACACGACGATAGGACGAATACACCAACCAGTAGTGCAATCCAAAATTCTTTTCTGGTTTTCATACGTTTAATTGAGTTTGTTAATATATCAAATTTGAGTGCAAAGGTACTTATTATTTATAAGATGTGTGTTTCTTTTTATTTCGGAGGCTTTTCAGTTTGTAAATTTAGGTTTCCTTTTTGTTTCATTTCTTTTGGCATTTGTGTCGCTAATCGTTTAAAATAAGAGTTCTCAGACGATTACAAAAAGCAAAGAAAGAGAAACATACGTGATAGTCATTGTCGTTTATAATGTGTAACTTTGCACCCGGAAATCAAAATCAGTAGTAAACTTCATAAGTAGTATATTAGCATTAGTTATGGTAAAACTAAGTTCTGCGGTTCGCCTGTATGAGAATATCGGCGGCCGCTTTTTTTTAATGCCAATATAAAATATTTGCCTATATATTTGGTTCGTTAGTTTTTTTTATGTATCTTTGTGCCGTTAATTAATTCAAAAGTAGTACAAACATAGTTTTACCAAATAACTAATGAAACGGATTGTTTCTTATATTGTGGTTCTTTTCGCCGTACTATTGCCAGTGCAGGCGCAGATGGGGCATTTCTATTTCTCAGAGCGCTTCACCAGTGGTCTTGTCAATAAGGTCTGTCAGGATCAATATGGCTATATCTGGGTTGGCACCGAATACGGCCTGAACCGTTTTGACGGTTATCGGTTCACACCTTTCCTCCATCGTCAGAATGATCCTGCATCGCTTGGAAACAATGATATTTCAAGCATGTTTTGTGACAAGGAGGGACGCCTGTGGGTAGGTACGGCTAAGGGCCTGGACCGCTATGACTACACAACGGGTCATTTCGTGCATTATCCTTTTCAGGGCGATGCTTCGCCTCGCGTCACTTGCATTACCGAGCTTGATTCTGGAGAAATGTATGTCGCTACGGCGGGCTATGGTTTGTTTAAGTTGCAAGGTGAACAATTGGTCTATGCAGAAGACGGATTTACTACCCCTGGTGAGAACCGTTTTTTCAATCAATTAATCTGTGACAGTCAAGGACGTTTCTGGAAAAGTGGATATGGCGATGTTGTGACCATGCGTGAAATCGATGGCAAAGTAGTAGAACTGAAAGTGTCTCAGGGTAATGTGTTGTCATTTGTTGAACGCAATGGCGAAATGCTGGTGGTCAGTCTACATGGTATCTCGGTCTATGTCGATGGCGCTCTGAAACCTGCACAGGTTGATATGTCAGCCCTTGGAGGCAATGTCATTTTGGCCAGTGCCTTCCGTGATCATGAGGGTGATATATATATAGGTACGCGCGGAGACGGTTTGTTCCGCCTGCC
>JAGBQP010000113.1 GCA_017632825.1 Prevotella sp.
AACTGGAGACACTGCTACAGAAACTCGGTGACGAGAACTCGCTGCTCCGTTTGGAACTGGAAGAGAAGAAAGCGACGCTCGACTATAATAATAAGGTGGCCATCATCGAGAATGAGAAACGCCAACAGGCAGAGACGGTCATCTTCTCGTCGGATGTTTATCAGCACATACAAGACAACCTGAACACAGGACGTCCGCTGACACATCAGGACTGGCTGGAACTGGCAGAGATGGTGAACAGCGTTTACTCGGGCTTTACCGAGAAGCTATACAACCTATATCGCATGACAGAACAGGACTATCACGTCAGTCTGCTCATCAAGATGAGAATCCAGCCGAAGGATATCGCCCTGCTGACAGCTCACTCAAAAGAGAGCGTGGCCTCAACCCGCAGCCGACTATATCAGAAGGTGTTTGGAAAGAAGGGCTCGTCGAAAGACTGGGATGACTTCGTACTTTCATTATAAGATGGAATGTTATAGACTAAATAATTAAAAACTAAGGAATTATGATTGAATACTTAGCACAACATCTGTGGCAACTTTGGGCCGTCGTGTCCGTCATTTGCCTTATCATGGAGTTGACAGCAGGTGACTTCTTTATCATCTGTTTCTCCATCGGAGCCTTTTTTGCAGCTATCGTGGCTGCGTTGGGTGGAGGTATCTATCTGCAGTTGCTGGCTTTTGCCGTGTTTACGCTCATCAGCCTCTTTTGGGTTCGCCCCTTTGCCCAGCGCTATCTTCACAAAGGCGAAGATCACCGTGTGAGTAATGCCGACGCATTGATGGGGCGTCAGGGCCGAGTGGTGGAGACTGTCAAAGCCGACGGCTTCGGTCGCGTTCAGATTGACGGTGACATATGGAAAGCCGTCACGAACGAGTCACAGGATATTCCTGCCGGCACAAACGTTCGTGTCCTGGACCGAGAGAGCACGATTATTACTGTTGAGACAATAAATACTAAACAATAAACTGTAAACTAAACATTTAGAACTATGGACATTATGAGTTACATTCTGATTGCCATCATCATTTGTGTGGTACTTTTCGCCAAGATGGCATTGGTGATTATCCCTCAGTCGGAAACAAAAATCATTGAGCGCTTGGGCCGTTACTATGCTACGCTTCAGCCGGGTATCAACATTATCATCCCGTTCATCGACCGTGCCAAGTCGATCGTAGTGCTGAATCATGGCCGCTATCAGTACTCGACAACCATCGACCTTCGCGAACAGGTTTATGATTTCCCGAAGCAGAACGTGATTACAAAGGATAACGTGCAGACGGAGATCAACGCCCTGCTGTACTTCCAGATTGTGGATCCCTTCAAGGCTACCTATGAAATCAACAATCTGCCTAACGCCATCGAGAAACTGACACAGACAACGTTGCGTAACATCATCGGTGAGCTGGAGCTGGACGAGACGCTGACTTCACGCGATACCATTAACAAAAAACTTTCGGCTGTCCTCGATGACGCAACCGACAAGTGGGGTGTCAAGGTGAACCGCGTGGAGCTGCAGGACATCACGCCTCCCGACTCTGTGCTGACGGCTATGGAGAAGCAGATGCAGGCTGAGCGTAACAAGCGTGCGCAGATTCTGACGTCAGAAGGTCAGAAAGCTGCAGAGATTCTGGCTTCAGAAGGTGAGCGTACAGCAATCGTCAACAAGGCTGAAGCCGCTAAGGAACAGGCCATTCTGCAGGCTGAGGGTGAGGCTCAGGCACGCATCCGCAAGGCCGAGGCCGAGGCTAAGGCTATCGAACTGATTACCGAGGCTGTAGGCAAGAGTACTAACCCCGCCAACTATCTGCTGGCTCAGAAGTACATCCAGATGATGCAGGAGCTGGCTGAGGGCGACAAGACGAAGACCGTCTACCTGCCTTATGAGGCTACAAACCTGCTGGGCTCCATTGGCGGCATAAAGGATTTGTTCAAAACAGAGTAAGCCTATGATTATAAAACGAATATGCCTTTCGGCGGTGGCTGCGCTTAGCGCGGCCATTGCCGTTTCACAGAATGACGTCATCCGTTCGTCGTCCAGTCAGTATCTGCAAGCCCTTGCCAAACCTGATGTTTCGCTCAGTTTCGACATCAAGGCTCAGGGCACTCGCTTTGAGCCGACGTGGGGACTGGATGTCGCTTGGATTCCTGACCAATGGCATCACCATATCACGACAGGTATTAACCACATGGGCAAGGATAATATCGGCATCGGCCGTACTGCCTTTCGGTTTAACGCTCCTCTCGTTAATGACTCCGTACTGCCAAGTGATGCTATCAGCAAACTGCGTGAACGCAATACTCACTTGAACAAGATAAGCACAACACTTCCTCTTGTCCTTACGGCTGACCAGGATGCTGGGGCTGATGAGTATTTTGTCAAGAACAAAGTAGCTGATAACGAGCATTGGGCGGCTATGATAAACAGTCATGTCCATTGGCTTCAGGCCAATACGAAACACCAAGTCTTAGGCGTTTCTCCATTTAACGAAGGTGACTATTGGTCGGTTGAGGAAGGTGCAAGTCCAACCAAGCAATGGCAGGTGGCTAAGCTGTTAAAAGAAGGGTATCCTCGTTTTGCTGATATCGTAATAGTCGGTGGAAATACGCTGAACAATGACAAAGCTCTTGACTGGTATTCCCCCGGCAAGACATATTATGAATGGGGCAACACCCATCAGCTGGCTGGCTCGTTCGATACGTTTGCTAATTTCTTCCAGCAGATGAAGAAAGACGGCAAAGTGGGGTATGCTGACGAGATGCATAATGTCGTTGAGGCGATGGTTGGCTTGGAATATGGTATGACCGTCGGTATCTGGTGGGGCTTCGACAGTCGTGCCCGTGGCGAGTTCTGTCAAATCAGCCGTCACGGCGAGCGCCTGAGCTATGGTGAGCACCGCAATAACTGGACTGCAGCCTCCGTATGGCGTCATGAGGACGGACGGGTAAAAGCCTTCATTGGTTCCAGTGAACGTCAGGCTGCAACCACCAAGTATCAGTTCGTGTCCACCGACCGTTTGGTCTACTTCGACGGCTATGGTCCTGTACGCGAATACCTGACGACAATTCCTGGCGGTACAGGCTATCAGAAAGGACAAACCAATGCCGAGCGTGTCGTTGATATCACTTGGGGCGAGGATGTGCCCATGATGCCTGTCACCAGCGGCGTTTATAGAATAGTCAACAAGGGCTCTGGCAAAGCTGTTGCCTATACGGCTAATGGTGAAATCATCACGATGGCAGACTATTCTGCATCAAGCAAAAAACAGCAATGGACTGTTAAGCCTGTTACGAACCGATCTGAAGGCGACCTCAGTTTCTTCGATATCGAGGCACTCGACAATGCCAATATCCGAATGAACATCAAGAACTATTCTACTGACTCTAATACTGATGTCATTGCGTGGACACAAGACGGCCCGACACCCAACGAGCAATGGTATCTGGAGTACGCAGGCGACGGCTATTACTATATTCGCAGCCGTTTCAGTGCACTCTATCTGGCTGTTTCAAATAATAACGTCATTCAAAAGACTCTCCCCGCATCTACGTCGTCATCTATCCGCAACCCGATGCTGTGGCGACTGCTGCCTGCCGATATCAAGTATGAGACTACACGTCCCGCTCAGGTTGCCGGACTGACGGCAGAAGCTCATGCAGCCTCCGTCACGCTGTCGTGGACCGCGAATACGGATGCTGACTTGGCTGGCTATATGGTGATGCGTGCCGAGAAGGGAACGGAAAACTGGAACACCGTCGGGCGTACAGTTACCACCAATACGTTTACAGACAACACCTGCTGTCAGGGCGTCACTTATATATATAAGGTGAAAGCCGTTGACCAGAATCAGAACCGTTCGCGTCAGGACTCCGAAGTGGTCGAGACAACGCCTACAGGTGAGCGATCGTTGGTGGCTCAGTGGCAGATGGAAAGCAATCTGAACGACGAGACGGCAAACATGATGGACGCAGCTGCAAATGGTAATGTGCGCTATAATAACGGGCAGACATCAGGCAAGGCTCTGCACCTCATGAGCAACCAGTTTGTGCAGCTGCCCTACGAAGTGGCTTCGAGCGACGAACTCACGGTAGCCATGTGGGTGAAGGTCATGAATTCCACAGCCTGGCAGCGCATCTTCGACTTCGGCAACGATACGGACCACTACATGTTCCTGACACCGTCGAACGGCTCCGTCATGCGTTTTGCCATTAAGAATGGCGGCGATGAGCAGACTGTGGACTGCAAATCGAAACTCCAGACGGGCGTGTGGAAACATGTCGCCGTTACTATCGGACGCGACAAGACCGTCATCTATGTTGATGGTGCAGAAGCAGGTTCGGCTACCGGACTTACCATCAAGCCTTCGGACGTTCATCCAGTACTGAACTATCTGGGACGCAGCCAGTTCCTCAGCGACCCATCGCTGTTGGGCGACTTCGATGACGTGCGTATCTACAACTATGCCGTCAGCGCCGAAGATGTACAGACTATCATGAATGGCGGAGTGCTAACGGCTATCGAAAAGCCCGCTGCAGAATGCACGACACCAACGGTCTATGGCCTCGATGGTATCAGACGACCAGTACCGCAGAAGGGTATAAACATCATCGATGGAAAGAAAGTGGTGCAATAACTGATGTTTTTCAGCTAAATTGTTGCAGAATCGAATCTTTTTGTGTAATTTTGCAGCCAATTAGGCAGAAATGACATCATTATGGTACAAAATATTTTCAAGGGACTGGGCATTGCCCTCATCACACCTTTCAAGGAAGACGGCTCCGTTGACTATGATTCACTGAAGCGTTTGGTTCAGTATCAGTTGGACAACGGCGCCGACTTCTTTTGTATTCTCGCGACAACAGGTGAAACACCAACGTTGACGCCACAGGAGAAACAGAACATCAAAGATTTAGTGGTCGATATCGTACAAGCACGTGTCCCCATTTTGATGGGTTGTGGTGGTAACAATACAGCCGCAGTTGTCGAAGAACTGAAAACTGGCAACTATAAGGG
>JAGBQP010000114.1 GCA_017632825.1 Prevotella sp.
AAAAGAAAGAATATGGATGCAATAACGGAATATAACAAGAAGTACGAGTTCTTCAAGGACATCACTGGTGAGGCTATGCGCATCCACCGTAAGTGGCATTCGGGCCTGCTGGAGTCTGCTTACGAGGCCGCGCTGAAATTCCTCTTGGAGCAGAAAGGCTACACCGTGGAGCGTCAAAAATTCCTGCCCATCTATTGGGATGACGTGCGCCTCGATCAGGACTACCGTATGGACTTGGTCGTCAATGGCAATATCATCCTCGAACTGAAGGCCGTGAACTTCGTTGACAAGGAACACCGCCGCCAACTCTTCAACTACATGCATCTGACCCACACCGAGTATGGCATGGTCATCAACTTCGGTGGTGACAGCCTGTTTTCAGAGTGGTACCGCCGCGACCCCATCACTGGTGAAATCGAGAAAATCAAACTCTTATAGGCAAATGGTCGCTACGCTCAAAATTATAGAAAAATTGAATCAAAAAAATTATCAGAACAATGCCTTTTTATAATTTTCAAAACAATTTTCTTATAATTTTGAGCGAAAGCGACCCAAGTATGCTCGGATTTCAGGAATCGACAATGAAACTGGAAGATTCTATCTCGGATTTCAGGATAATTTTGAGTCTTGCGACCAAAACGACCTCGGATTTCAGGAATCCGGGCAGGAAGCGGGCGCGGCGGGGACGGATTGCAGCAATCTGCACTTTCACCGCCCCCGTTGCAGCCCGTTTTTCTGGAATCCGGCGCCTCTCATGCAGAATTATATGATTAAATCGGTAAAAATGACTAAAAAAAGCATCCTCCGTGACCAATTTTCATGGAAAGTTCGTACCTTTGCACAAAATTTGTGCGAGAACGGGCTGCACCTCGGTAAAGAGCGAGCTCTCTGCACTCGGTTTGCACCGTCCTTGTCACACGCATTTCGAAAGGGATGCAGATTTTTTTGTTGCTCAATCTCTCACACGAACTGCGACCTCGAACGAGATTTAATGAGCAAATCCAAATGTACATTGAAGCTGCGCACCATAGCGCAGACTTCAACCATAGTACATTTGGGGCTGTCGCAGGCCTGTGTGAGAGTATGGGACGGGGTCTGCGCTTTCTTTATGCCCATACCGATAGTGCTTCCCCCTACCAGACTTTGATGAGAGAATTATAAAAATAACCATAATAAGAACAAAAAAGAGAATTATGAAAACAAGAATTCTATCAATCGTCACCCTGCTGCTAATGGCAGCTACAGGCGCAATGGCGCAGACCGAAACGCTGCTGACCACGATTACAGCAACAGCCAAAGAGCAAGCCAGCTACAGTACGGCGAATGTGGCAACCGTTTCATTCAGTTATACTGCAGGAGGGAGCTCAGCATACCTCGCTAACTGGGGATGGTGGGGATACGGTTGGTCGGCAACCGTCACCGCTGCCGAAGGATATACCATCACCAAATGTATATTCTATGACGACGCCAATCGTACAGCTACAGACAGCGAAGCACCCTTTGTAGTAGAAACCACAGAAGAGGATAAGACACCGCAAGTAAATGGTACCCCCATTCAGGCATACACGTCTAAAGGTATAAAAAAGATTGAGGTGTATGGCTATGTTACGCCTACCGTGACACTCAGTGAGGCGACGGACAATAGCACGACTTTGACTACGTATGACGGTCAAGTGGCTAACGTCACCCTGACGCGCACGCTGCAGACGGGTGGATGGAACACGTTCTGCGTTCCGTTCAGCACAGCCACACCGACGGGCTGGACGGTGAAGGAGCTGACCGCCTCCGACTTCAACAGCTCGACGGGCGCACTGTCGCTGACCTTCGGCAATGCCGCCAGCATCGTGGCTGGCACACCGTATCTGGTGAAGGTTACAAGCAACGTTGTTAACCCGACCTTCGACGGTGTGACCGTCAGCAAGGATGCCGTGCCCTTCACTTCGACCAACGTGGACTTCATCCCCACGCTGGGACTGACGGAAATCACGGGCGACGATGCAAACGACATCCTCTTCCTTGGCAGCGGCAACACGCTTCTGCACCCCACGGCTCTGCCCGCCAACATGAAGGGCTTCCGCGCTTACTTCCAGCTGAAGGGTGACGCAGCACTGGCCCGCTCGTTCAGCATGGACTTCGGTGACAGCGAGACCACTGGCATCATCACCATCGAGAACGGACAGTCGGCAACGGACAAGGCCATCTACGACCTACAGGGCCGCCGCGTCAATGGTACCGCTCAGAAGGGTGTGTACGTAGTGAATGGTAAAAAGGTAATCATTAAATAAATGGAGGATACAACTATGACAAAGAAAGAGTATTTGAAGCCCGAAATGCAGGTGGTTGAAATAGATATTCATGCTCAGATTCTGGCAGGTTCCGTGACCAGCGTCAGCACCACTGGCCTCGATGTTGAAGACGAACTCGTTCTGCCGGGCGAGGGTCTGCCTAAATCAGGTAGCGTTTGGGAAGACGCTTGGTAAACATCTGAACCGTCGTCGGGGGGGTGGAGGATGATGTATGTGGGGTCTGCGCTTTCTTTATGCCCATACCGATAGTGCTTCCCCCCTACCAGACTTTGATGAGAGAATTATAAAGCAACCATAATACAAGAACAATTAAAAAAGAAACAAAATGAGAAGTATGATCAGGATTAAACGAACATTCAATCTCATCCTCACCCTCGCCCTTTGGTTCACGATGGCGCAGACGGCGATGGCAGCAATAACGGGTAGCGGAACTGCCGACGACCCTTATCTTATCAGTTCGACGGCGGACTGGAACACGTTCGCCAACAACGTGAACAACGGAACGTCCTATAGCGGACTGACAGTGAAACTGAATGCCGACATCAGCGTTACGACGATGGTGGGCACCTATGACAATCCTTTCAATGGTACGTTCGACGGTGGCGGTCACACGCTGAACGTCACGCTGAACACTGACAACCAATATGGATATGAGGATGCTTATTATGGCGTGGCGCCCTTCCGTTTTACCAACGGAGCTACCATCCAGTTCCTGGCCGTTACGGGCATCGTTACCACCTCTACGCTAAAGTATGCTGCTGGTCTTATCGGAATGACAAAAGGTGGCACGAACACGATTA
>JAGBQP010000115.1 GCA_017632825.1 Prevotella sp.
TCGCGTGCGCGTACCTTTAATAAATAGTCATATTGTCCCGACGTATTGTAACATTCCGTCACCTCTGGGATACGTTGCACACGTCTCATGAAAAGATCGGCTATCTCGTGGTTTATCTGCGTCAGCTTCACCTTACAGAACACCAGCAATCCTTGCCCCAGCTTTTCGGGGTTAAGGACTGCTGTGTATCGTTTAATATAATCTTGTCTCTCTAAACGCTTTAGACGTTCAAAGACCGGTGTTGGCGTCAGATTGACCTTCTCAGCCAACTCTTTTGTGGTTAATTTAGCGTTTTTCTGCAGCGTTCTCAGTATCTGCAGGTCGATTTCATCTAAGTTTTCTGCCATCTTTTAGCGTTTTATTCTGTAGCAGGGCCATTTATGCCCCAAAAACAGAATGTATTTATTGTTTTCGATTGCAAAAATAGGTATTTATTTTGAATTTCGCAAGATTTTTGGCTGATAATTCTAAACTTTATACCTTTGCACCATCAAAAATAATTATTAACTAAAGAAAAGAAAGGAAAAGATTATGGCACAGAAAAATTATCGTTTCGAGACTTTGCAACTCCACGTAGGCCAGGAACAGGCCGATCCCGCAACCGACGCTCGCGCCGTGCCCATCTATCAGACTACAAGCTATGTATTCCATAACTCACAGCATGCTGCTGACCGTTTTGGTCTGCGTGATGCCGGTAATATCTATGGCCGTCTCACCAACTCCACACAGGGAGTGTTTGAGGACCGCGTAGCAGCTCTTGAAGGCGGCGTCGCCGGTCTGGCCGTAGCTTCAGGTGCTGCCGCTATCACCTATGCTCTGCAGAACATTGTGCAGGCTGGCGATCATATTGTAGCTGCCGACAATCTCTATGGCGGTTCATACAACCTGATTACCCATACACTGGCAACGCAGGGCATCAGCAATACCATTTTAAATGTCAACGACCTTGAGGCTCTTGACGCTGCCATTCAGCCCAACACAAAGGTAGTCTATGCAGAAACATTCGGTAACCCCAATAGTGACGTGCTCAACCTGGAAGGTGTTGCTGCAGTAGCCCACAAACACGGAATCCCGTTCATTGTAGATAACACCTTTGGTACCCCGTATCTGATTCGTCCGTTGGAACATGGAGCCGACATCGTAGTACACTCGGCCACGAAGTTCCTGGGTGGTCACGGCACCTCACTGGGTGGTGTCATCGTTGACGGTGGCAAGTTCGACTGGAAAGCCAACCCCGACAAATTCCCCACGCTGGCTAAACCAGATCCTTCTTATCACGGCATCGTATTCGCAGATGCTGTTGGCGCTGCAGCCTATGTCACACGTATCCGTGCCGTCGTCCTGCGAGACACCGGTGCTGCCATCTCACCCTTCAACGCTTTCATTCTGCTGCAAGGCGTCGAGACGCTGAGCCTGCGTGTGGAACGTCATGTTGAGAATGCCCTGAAGGTTGTCGATTTCCTGAAGAACCATCCAAAGGTGGCTGCCGTACACCATCCGGCCCTCGAGAGCCATCCCGACCATCAGCTTTACAAGAAGTATTTCCCCAATGGCGGTGGCAGTATTTTCACCTTTGAAATCAAGGGCGGACAGGAAGAAGCATGGAAGTTCATTGACGCACTGCAGATCTTCTCACTGTTGGCTAACGTTGCCGATGTAAAAAGCCTGGTAATTCACCCCTACACGACCACCCACTCGCAGTTGTCGCCCGAAGAACTGGCTGAGCAGCACATAACGCCATCAACCGTTCGTCTCTCCATCGGCACTGAGCATATTGATGACATCATCGATGATCTCAAGCAAGCGCTCGACAAAATCTAATAGGAGAGGATGAGATAAAAGGAGCCACGAGTTAAACGAATGAAACGAATTATCACATTAACGATACTTCTTAATATTATTCGTTTAACTCGTGGCAAATATAAAAAAATATTCGTACTTTTGCAGCCGAAAATAATAGATTATAACGATGAGGAAGTATATCTTAGCAGACAACCAGGAACTGACGCGCTTCGCGCTTGAGAGTCTCCTTGCAAAGGACGAAGAGAACGTTGTGTATAAGACCAGCGACAAGGCTGGTCTCGTTGCTCTCTTAAAAGAACATGAGAGTGCTGTGGTGCTACTCGACTATACACTGTTCGACTTTGCCGATGAAGACCAACTCCTGATTGTTGCTGAGCGTTTCTCCCTATCGCAGTGGATACTCATCAGCGATGAACTGACACCGCAGTTCCTGCGTCGCGTCATCTATTCATCGCATCAATTCAGTATCGTGTTCAAAGACGGCACCCTGAAGGATGTCCGTGATGCACTCGAGGCCACAAGTCACCATAACCGCCACATCAGTCAACGGGCACTGGAGACCATCATCATTCAGCAAGAGGAAGACGAGCGGCCCAGCGTATTGACAACGACAGAAATGGAGATTGTAAAGGCCATCGCTCAGGGCAAAACCACGAAAGAGATTGCCAACGAGCGTTTCTCCAGCGTACACACCATTACGACTCATCGTAAAAATATTTTCCGCAAGTTGGGCATCAATACGGCTCACGAAGTCGTAAAGTACGCACTACGAGCGGGATTAGTAGATTCCTCAGAATTCTATATCTAAGAAATAGTTGAAAAGGTTTTAAATTGGTAAGGATGAAAAAACAGACAATAGCTATCAACAACCCATTTGTTCGGCCAGACGTTTACGGAGCTCTGGCCGTTCCTGTGTATAATAATGTAGCGTTTGAATTTGATGAGGCTACAGAAATGGCTGACGCTTTCTGTAATCGCATCAAGGCACCAGACTACGCTCGTGTCGAGAACCCCACCGTAACCAACCTGGAGCAAAGGGTAAAGGCTCTGACAGGAGCCGAACACGTAACGGCTTTCAACTCAGGTATGGCTGCTATCAGCAATACCCTCATGGCCGTAGCCGGGCAAAACAAAAACATTGTATCGTCGCACCATCTCTTTGGCAACACATTAGCGCTTCTCACCAACACACTTCAGCGTTTTGGGGTTGAGCCACGACTACGCGATCTCACCAATCTGGATGCCGTAGCCGAAGCCATTGACGAAAATACTTGTGCCGTGTTCCTGGAGGTGATTACAAATCCTCAACTCGAAGTGGCCGACTTGAAAGCCATAGCAGAGATAGCCCACCAGAAAGGAGTACCCGTGATTGCCGATTCTACGATTATTCCCTTCACTGAAACATCGTTAAGTACGCTAGGTGTTGACATTGAGGTCGTATCGAGTACCAAGTATCTCTCTGGTGGCGGCACGTCTCTGGGCGGACTTGTCATTGACTATGGTACACATCCCGACATCAATCAGCGCTTGAAGTACGAACTGCTCTTCAACTTCGGTGCTTATATGACACCGCAGGCAGCCTATATGCAGACGCTGGGTCTTGAGACACTCGATGTGCGTTATCAGCGACAAGCCGCCAATGCACTTTGGCTGGCACAGGAGCTCAGTAAAGTCAACGCCATACAGCGTGTCAACTACGTAGGATTAGCCGACAACCCCTATCACACCCTGGCAGAGCAGCAGTTTGGCAAAACGTCAGGAGCGATGCTAACCATCGACCTGTCGTCGAAGGACGCATGTTTCCGCTTCCTGAACCGCCTTCGTCTTGTGCATCGGGCAACTAACCTCTTCGATAGTCGCACACTGGCCATACACCCCGCCTCAACCATCTTCGGAAACTTCCCTGAAGAGCAGTTAGCAGAAATGGATGTACAGCAGACGACTATCCGCCTCTCCATCGGACTGGAGGACAAGGAGGATATTCTCGCAGACATCACCCAGGCACTTGAGAGAACTGAGAAGTGAGAGACCCTACCTGACCTCCCCGAGGGGAGGGATGAAGAACTGAAAGATGAAAGATATGATTAGTATTGCTGACACGAACATCAAGTACGACTTCGATAAAATTATTGACCGTTCTGGCAGTGGCGACTTGAAGCACGGTGTGCTGCAGGAACGCTACGGCCGCAGCGACCTGCTACCTCTGTGGGTGGCCGATATGGATTTTGAGACCCCCTCATTTATCACCGATGCCCTGCAACGCCGACTCGAGCACTCTCTGTTTGGCTATACTGTTGTACCGGAAGAACTATGGACGACTATCATCCAGTGGATTAAGAGTCACCACCAATGGGAGGTAGAACGCCAATGGCTCACTTATATTCCCGGCATCGTAAAAGGCATTGGTATGGCCATCAACGTCTTTGTGAAAGAAGATGAGAAGGTCATTATCCAACCACCTGTGTACCACCCGTTCCGACTGACGCCACAGGGCAATGGTCGCAAGGTAGTGTTTAATCCGCTGAAAGAAGTCAATGGTACCTACGAAATGGACTTTGAACAACTGGCTGAGGTTGCCGATAGCAAGTGCCGCCTGCTCATACTGAGTAATCCGCACAACCCTGCAGGCATCTGCTGGTCTCAGGAGACACTTCAACGCTTGGCACATTTCTGTTTTGAGCACCATATCATTGTCATCTCCGATGAGATACATGCCGATATGGCTCTCTTCGACCATCGCCACACGCCGTTTGCCTCTGTCAGCGATGAAGCCGCGCAAATCAGCATCACCTTTGGTGCACCATCCAAGACATTCAACATTGCCGGCATCGTCAGCAGTTATGCTATCGTGCCCAACGATTCGCTGCGCCGCCGCTTCTATACCTGGCTCGAGGCCAACGAGTTGAACGACCCGCCACTCTTCGCCCCTATCGCCACGATTGCAGCTTTCCAGCAGGGTGAGCAGTGGCGCCAGCAGATGCTGCACTACTTGGAAGAGAATATTCGTTTCGTAGAGGATTTTTGCCGAGAGCGGCTCCCGCAGATACGCCCTTGGCGCCCACAGGCATCATTTCTGGTATGGCTCGACTGCCGAGGACTAAATCTCAGTCACGATGCCCTTGTTGACCTTTTTGTCAATAAGGCCCGCCTAGCTCTTAACGACGGAGCCATGTTCGGAGAAAATGGAAATGGCTTTATGCGCCTCAATATCGGTGCGCCTAAAGCCATCATCAAGGAAGCCCTTGACCGACTTCACTCGGCTATTGCATCTTGAACGACCAAGCCTGCCAGCATAAAGCCAAAGATGGCGGTGATGTGGGCCAACGTTCCGTTAATCTGGGCTTTCGACGAACACCACTCATGGTTCAGGAGACTCTTGTCTCCTGGGCCATTTTTAGCCTTTGGGCACATACATTGTTCTGTACCGCAGGTAGCATTGTGACCGCGATTCTCCAGCAGTTCGTCACTATAGACACACAGGAACTTACGTTTGGGGAATGTTTTCTGTCCCTTGTATTTCTTTCGCAAGGCACGTGCCAGAGGGTCACCTTGCACTTTCCAGAACTCAGTAACCTTGATGCGCGTGGGATCCAGTTTCAGCGCTGCCCCCATTGATGAGTATAGCTTTGCCTTCGTGCGACACGCCAGAAGAATCAAAAATGCCTTATCCTTCAGCGAGTCGATGGCGTCGATAATATAATCATACGAGTCAAGTTCGAAACTGTCGGCTGTCTCCTCCGAGAAAATCTTCTGTAGGGCCGTTATCTCTGCCTGCGGGTTAATGGTCAGCAGACGCTCTTTAAGAGCCTCCACCTTCACTTGTCCCACAGTCTTCGTCGTCGCCATCAGCTGACGATTGATGTTGGTGATACACACACGGTCGCTATCAACTATCGTCAGCCGTCTGATACCGCTGCGCACCAGACTCTCAGCACACCACGAGCCAACGCCGCCAACACCAAAGATTATCACCCGTTTCTGAGCCACGTTACTCATGGCATCATTGCCCAGAAGCAATTCTGAGCGTCGGAATATTGCTTGTTCTATTGCCATCATTCTATCATTTGGCTACAAAAATATCATCGCATCCCTATCGTGCCAGTTTCTTTTTTATCTGCATACGACCATCGGTAGCAGAACTGCTCTCCAGATAAAGACCCTTAGTGGGGCGGTGGCGAAGAGTCGTTCCCTGTAAGGTATGGTAACTACGAGTCGTCATCGTAGAACGGAGGCTTGACAAGGCCGCAGGCAGTTGTGGCGCCTCAATGTCTGTCTCCTGAATGACCCAGCGCAGACGGATGCGGTCTGCATGGAGTGTAGAGATGTCAAGCGGACCACCCTGACCATCAGCATCGAGCTTCCCGACGTTAAAACAACGGATGGCATCGGTGGCTGCGTCAAGATAGAAGGCTTGCTTACCATTGTCCTGCTTGGCATAGTAGGGACGGATGGCTATGGGTGTGGGCGACAGAAGACTTCCTATCTGCATATAAGCTCCTGTTTTGGCATTACGTACATAGACCTGACCGTCTGCAGCATTGGCAGCACTGATTACCCAAAGGGCAGCAGCATCGGCGGCCAGACCATCGGCCTTGCCTGAGGCGATATCGTTATCGGACAGTCCTAAGCGATATACCAGGGAGTCGCGAAGGCCGTCAGCAGTCTTCACGGCACAAAGGTAACGGCGCTGGGTAGAAGTTTTTGCGTTGGCATCACGAGCTCCGGGGTCCATGCCGTAGCTGTAGATGTTATAACAAAGATCGGTAGAGTAACCTACAAGAGTGTTGATGACACTTGCCTTGAAGTTGGCAATAGCCTTATTGAGAATAACCTGTACAGAGTCTATGTCTTCTTGACGAATGGTGGTTCCTTCTGCACTGTTGACAAAATCCTGAGTGGCAACGATAACTGCCATGAATTGGGAAAGAGCCTCAGACGGGTAGCCAAGTGTGACATCGGTAGCAGCATTGCGAACCAGTGTGAGCGCATTCTCAAGGGCAGATGTTAGTCCCTTTGCATAGATGTGTACCTGCGAGGCATCGATTTCCGAGAAAGTGAAAATCATGTCGGCACGATCGAGGTCGCCATTGCCATAGAGCCAGAAGTCAGTGAAGTTGCGAGGACGTATCTGCATATTGCTGTTGGATGGGCTGTTGATGCGATACATGGAGACGGGGGCATTGATACCCGACTGCGAGGGCGTCCGGTCACCCGTATAATTAATAGTAAGCACGGCGGGGGTGTCCGAAGAGCCTACACGGTTCTCGCCGGCTATCGAGGTACTGTTGGCTGCTATGTACTTCTTGTTACTATAGTTACGAATGGTGACACCGCCGTCGGTAGGCGTTATCTGCCACAGCAATGCTGGGTTGTCCCACTCGTAGTCAGCGGTACTGGCAAGAGCGCCGTTGTCGGCAAAGGTGAGATACTTAGGCACGCCGCCGAGATTGGTGTCGGAGTTATAGGCCGCTGTGGCATAGTTGATGATACGGTAGAGCTTACCTTCGGCAGGTGTAAAAGTGGTTGTGCCGGCATCGACACCACCGGCAGGACGCATAAATTCATTGTTGACGGAAACCACAGCCGAGTAGAGTGACTCCAGCTTGTCGCCCACCGTCTTCAAACGAAAAAAAAACACCTTCTTGGGGGTGAGGTCAGCAACGGTAGTCTGCGTAGCCGTAGGTGACAGACGCTGAATCTCAGTGAAGTTTTTGCCGTCTTCCGATTGTTCCACAACGATGGCAACGGCTTTTTCATTAGGCTCGTTAGTCCACGAGAGCTGTGCCGTCGTAGCATCCGTCATTTTAGCGACGGGATTCATGGGATACATGAGAAAGGTGGTCTTCTGGGCCAGACCGTTGACGTAGTGCTCAATATTAGTATAGCCTCCCCCCAGCGTTGTAGCCGCAGCATCGTCGAGAGCAGGATTCAACCCGTTGGCCTGTTCCCACTCATCAGACATGCCGTCATTGTCACTATCCAGAGGCTTCGGACCATTAGCCACGTTGCCAATGCCATTCACATCATCTTCGTTTGCAATAAAGGCTCCTTTCTTGCCAAGCGACGTGAGTTGCTCAATGTAGCGTTTATCGTGAATATCGCGCACTCTTGATGCACCAACATGCTCAACGATAGCGGCATAAGCATCAGCTGCCGACTGAACATTCATGGGGTGCGTGGTGTTAAAGTTGGGCTTTGTCATCGGTGTGGCACCGTCATAGCTGGTGATGAGTGTGCCGTTGAGCTTGCCGTCGCAGTTGCCGTCGAAATAGTTGCCAGCACTGTAGAGATGGTCGGTGGCAGTCCAGTCGTCGTAGAACTTGGCCGAGCCGTTGGGACCGGCAATGAAGTAGTTGTTTATCACGTCCTGGTAGTTGTCGGCAGCTGAGTGTCCGCCAATGATACCCATACCGTAATTATAAACAACATTATTATAATACTGTAGGTAACATTTCATCTTGGGGTTGCGACTCTTGTTGTCTATCCACAGACAGTGGTGGACAGTCCAGTTGCGCGTACCGTCGGTGATGCATCCGAAGCGCTGTGGCTCAATACCTTCTGCAATAATGCTGTGCTGCCAGGTAATATTGTTAGCATCTTTGATATGTACGTTATCCCACGGTCCCCATGAGACAGAGCAGTGGTCCATGATGACATTCTGGCACTCGTCGAGCGTCAGTGTGCACTTACTGCTATTGACACTTTTGCCGCCACGCATACGGAGATATCGCATGATGATGTTCTTAGACTTTGAAGCTATGACACGGCCTCCGTAGATAGTAATGCCCTCTCCTGGGGCCGTCTGTCCGGCAATGGTGATATTGCTGGCAATGGTGATACTCTTATTGGTGATATCAATGACACCACCAACATCGAAGACGACAAAACGATTCGACTGGCTGACAGCATCGGCCAGTGAACCAGGGCCGGTGGCATTGAGATTGGTAACGTGAACCACCTGACAGCCACGGCCGCCGGTAGCGTAGGCACCGTAACCCTCGGCACCAGGGAAGGCCAATTGCTGACCGTGGACGGTCAGAAAAAGGCACAATAAGGGTAGTAAGGTAAGTAGTTGTTTCTTCATTGTTTTTAAAATATATGATGTTACAGATAGTCTTTATTTGCAGAGCTTACAGCCGGAGCACTTGTTGAGCTCACCGCGGAAGCGTTTCTCAACCAGGTAGTGCAGACGGTCGCGCAGAGGCTCGAGTTGCATCTTGTCGATGACCTCGTTGATGAAAGCATTCTGCAGCAACAGACGGGCTTCCTGAAGTGAAATGCCTCGCTGACGCATGTAGAACATTGCAGCATCGTTGAGCTGGCCTACGGTAGAGCCGTGGGCACACTTCACATCGTCAGCATAGATTTCGAGCATCGGCTGTGTGTACATACGTGCCTCCTTCGTGGCTGTCAGATTTTGGTTAGTCATTTGCGACGATGTCTTCTGAGCACCATGCTCCACTAACACACGACCGGCAAAAGCACCAACGGCCTTGTCGTCAAGCACATACTTGTAAAGCTCGGTTGAGGTGCAATGGGGCACGCGATGGGTTATCAACGTGTTGTTATCGACATGCTGCTGCTTGTCTGCAATGACACAGCCATAGCACTGGCACTCGGCACCCTCGCCGCTGAAGGTGAGGTCGAGACGGTTACGCGTCACGCCGTTGTGCAGCGTTATAACGTTGTGGTTGACACGGCTATTGGCCTGCTGGTCGATATAGACATTGCTTACGCGAACATTCTGATGGTGCGTCTCTTCCATGCAATAGAGGTCGAGTGACGCATTCTCGCCTACAAAAGCCTCGATGACCTGCGTTGCCAGGAACCGATGTTCATCGGCGGTATGGTCACAGAAAAGCAATTTAATCTCTGCACCCTTTTCGACCACAATCAGTACACGACGGTTCACCATCAAGTCAACATCGCTACGCAGAATATTGATAATCTGAATGGGACGGTCAACCTTGACGAAGCTGGGTACATAGACGAGCAGTCCGTCCTGCGCCAGCATCGTATTCAGCGCCGTTATACCGTCATCGGCAGTCTTAGCCAGCGTGCTATAATACTTATTGACGAGCTCCGGATGGTCTTTCAGCGAACCGATAATGACGCCTTCGGGCAGATGTGGATTGACGTGAGGCGTTTTAACGTCCTTCATCTCTGCCGTATCGCCTCTGAAAAAGGCATCGTTCACCATGAAAAAGAGACTGGTCGACAAATTGGGCACGTCGCAGCGGAAAGCCTCATAGGGATCTACAGGTATCGTCAGACGATTCAGATTCAGACCATAGTCAGGCTCAAAGAGCTTCTGCATGTCTGTGTACTTATAACGCTCCACCTTCTTCGTGGGGAACCCCTGAGTCTTGAAGTTCTCGAAA
>JAGBQP010000023.1 GCA_017632825.1 Prevotella sp.
CCGGCAGTCTGACACCAAAGGTAACAGCACTGGTAGAGCCGATGAGCGTGGGCTTCCACGCCGTCAGCCGTGCCCAGGTGACCGACATTGACGTGGTGATGGTCATCGGCTGTGGCATGGTGGGTATGGGCGCTATCGTTCGTGCTGCCCTGCGCGGTGCTACCGTTATCGCCGCCGACATCGACGACGAGAAGCTGGCATTGGCCCAGAGAATGGGTGCCACCTACGCCGTCAACACCATTAAGGAGGATGTTCACGCACGTTTGCAGGAACTGACCAGCGGTTTTGGTCCCGACGTCATCATCGAGGCTGTAGGCAGTGTGCCTACCTACCAGATGGCCATCAACGAGGTAGCCTTCACAGGACGTGTGGCCTGCATCGGCTATGCCAAGAGCGAGGTGTCGCTGCAAACGAAGTACTTTGTACAGAAGGAGCTCGACATACGCGGCTCTCGCAATGCTATGCCATCGGACTTCCGTGCAGTGATTCACTATCTGGAGAACAACGACTGCCCGACAGACGAGCTCATCACCAAGGTCATCAAACCCGAAGAGGGTCTCGACACCATGCGCTGGTGGAGTGAGAACCCGGGTAAGGTGTTCCGTATTCTCGTAGAGTTTTAACAACCCTAAGTGCCATGCAGCTGAGCTGCATGGCCTTTCACGCTATGACCGACCAGGAGAAAGACGAAAAGTACATGAAGCTGGCGCTGGACGAGGCACGCCAGGCCTTTGCCGAGGGTGAGATACCCATTGGCTGTGTGGTGGTATGCAAGGACCGCGTCATCACACGTTCACACAACCTGACGGAAACGCTCTGCGACGTAACTGCCCACGCCGAGATGCAGGCCATCACTGCTGCTGCCAATACGTTAGGTGGTAAGTATCTGACGGACTGTACACTCTACGTCACCGTAGAGCCTTGTCCCATGTGTGCCGGCGCCTTAGGATGGGCACAGGTGCCACGCATCGTCTATGGCTGTCGCGACGAGAAGCGCGGCTACCAGCTCTATGCGCCACGCGCCCTGCACCCCAAAGCTGCGGTTACTGATGGCGTTCTGGAAGAAGAGTGCCGACAGCTCATGCAGGACTTCTTCCGCCAGAAGCGCTGACACATCTTTATTACGAAAACGATAACTCAACACGAAAAGAGTAACAGTCTTACAAGAAAAACGCCTCAAAAACTACTGTTTTTATACAAGAAAAACACATTTTGTCAGTTAGCCCTTACATTATATATAATGTACGCGAAGCGAAAGGATTTTTAGTTACATTTTGACGTTTTTAAGATAGCATTTTGCTGCTCTTCGTTAAAAAATTAGGGAAAAATGTAACTTTTTTATAAATTTATTCGTTTTTCACAAAGCTTTATCGTATCTTTGCACGCTGAAATACCGACACAAAAGGATATCCGCCCGTCAAAAGGGTGAATCTGTGCATAGAGAAGGAATAAAAATTCACACAACTAATTATTAATAACAAAACGAGAGAAATTTATGAAGAAAAGATTAACAATGCTCTTGGCAGCACTTGTACTCTGTATTGGAGGTGTGCTGGCTCAGACAAAAGTTAATGGCACAGTCATTTCTCAAGATGACGGAGAACCCGTTATCGGCGCTTCCGTCGTCGTACAGGGAGCAAAGACTGGCGTCGTAACAGATGTGAATGGCCGATTCTCACTGACCGTGCCGCAAGGTAAGAAAATCAGTGTGAGCTATATCGGCATGAAAACTCAAGTGGTGGCTCCGCAGAGCAACATGAAGATTACGCTTGTTTCCGACGGTCAATCTCTTGACGAGGTGGTTGTCACTGGTATGCAGAAGATGGACAAGCGTATGTTCACCGGTTCAACCACCAAGGTTGATGCTGCTAAGGCCAAGATCGACGGTGTGGCTGACATCTCTCGCTCACTGGAAGGCCGCGTGGCTGGTGTGAGCGTTCAGAACGTCAGTGGTACCTTTGGTACAGCTCCGAAGATTCGTGTCCGTGGTGCTACCTCAATTTATGGTTCGTCTCGTCCCCTCTGGGTTGTTGACGGTGTCATTATGGAGGACGTAACCGAGGTCGATGCCGACGCTCTGTCATCTGGTGACGCTGAGACGCTGATTTCAAGTGCCATCGCAGGTCTGAACGCCGACGACATCGAGTCGTTCCAGATTCTGAAGGACGGTTCTGCTACCAGTATCTATGGTGCACGCGCTATGGCTGGTGTGATTGTCGTAACGACCAAGAAGGGTCGCGCCGGCACCACTCGCATCAACTATACCGGTGAGTTCACCATGCGCCTGAAGCCCAGCTACTCTCAGTTCAACATCATGAACTCTCAGGAGCAGATGGGCATCTACAAGGAGATGGCCAACAGCGGTCTGATTTCTTTCGGTTCTACCTATCGTGCTCAGAGCAGCGGTGTTTATGGTAAGATGTATCAGCTCATGAACACTTACAACCCCGAGACTGGCACATACGGACTGGCTAACACGCCCGAGGCACAGGCTGCCTACCTGCGTGAGGCTGAGATGCGCAACACCAACTGGTTTGACGAGCTCTTCTCTAACGCCATCCAGCAGAACCACTCAATCTCTATGTCGTCAGGTACCGACAAGGCACAGTACTACACCTCGTTCTCTATCATGAACGATCCGGGTTGGACTGAGCAGTCTAAGGTACAGCGTTACACGGCTAACGTCAACGCAATGTACAATCTGTCGAAGCAGGTTTCAGTGAACTTCCTGAGCAACGCCGCCTATCGTAAGCAGCGTGCTCCCGGTGCTCTGTCACAGAGCGTCAACGCTGTAACTGGCGAGGTAAGCCGCGACTTCGATATCAACCCCTATAGCTATGCAATCAACACCTCGCGCGCTATGTCTGCAAGCGAGTTCTACACACGTAACTACTCTCCGTTCAACATCCACAACGAGTTGGCTAACAACTACATGGATCTTGACGTAGTTGACCTGAAGTTCCAGGCTGAGCTGAAGTACAAGCCCATCCGCCAGGTTGAGCTGTCGGCTATCGGTGCCTACAAGTTCTCGACCACGACACAGGCTCACAACATTACTGAGAAGTCGAACATGGCTATGGCTTTCCGTGCTATGGACGACGCTACGATGCGCGACGCCAACCCCTGGCTCTACACTGACCCGGACGATGCTAACTCGCTGCCTATCTCAATCCTGCCCAACGGTGGTTTCTACCGCGAGCGCAAGTACAAGATGAACAGCTGGGATTTCCGCGCTACCGCTAACTACAACGATGCATTCAACGACGAGACACACATCGTAAACCTGTTCGGTGGTCTCGAAGTAAGCAACACCGACCGTAACCGTTCTTACTTCAACGGTGTCGGCATGCAGTACGACATGGGTTACTTAGGAGCCTATGACTACCGCTACTTCAAGAAGGCCAGCGAGGACAACGAAATGTACTACTCGGTGAACAACACTTACAACCGTAAGGCTGCCTTCTTCGCTAACGCCACCTATTCTTATATGGGTCGTTACACCGTAAACGGTACTGTACGTTACGAGGGTTCTAACCGCCTGGGTAAGACCACCAAGGCACGCTGGTTGCCTACTTGGAACATTTCTGCCGCATGGAACGCTCACGAGGAGTCTTGGTTTAAGGATGTCTTCGGCAACGCTCTGACACACGCCACACTGAAGGGTTCTTACTCGCTGACTGCTGATGACCCCGCAACCAACAACGCTGCAATCATCATCCAGAGCTACAACCCCTGGCGCGTATTCGCCAGCGACAAGGAGTCTGGTCTGCAGATTTACGATTTCGCTAACCCCGATCTGACCTACGAGAAGAAGCACGAGCTGAACCTCGGTGTTGACTTGGGCTTCCTGAACAACCGCATCAACGTACAGTTCGACTGGTTCCGCCGCGACAACTACGACCTGATTGGTCCGCGCACAACCAACGGTACCAAGGGTACCATCACTGAGTACGCTAACGTTGCTTCTATGCGCTCACACGGTGAGGAGCTGTCTATCACAACTAAGAACATCGTGACACCCGACTTCCAGTGGAACACCGACTTCATCTTCTCACACGTGAAGACAACCGTTACCGAGCTGGAGAACCGTCAGCGCATCATCGACATGGTTACCGGTACCGGCTTCACCATGAAGGGTTATCCCTACCGCTCTCTGTTCTCATTCGACTTCCAGGGTCTGAACGAGAAGGGTCTGCCCCAGGTAATCAACGAGGAAGGCAAGAAGGTTGTCAGCGACATTTACTTCCAGTCGCGTGACGTAGATTACCTCATTTACGAAGGTCCTACAGATCCGACTATCACCGGTTCACTGGGTAACAGCTTCAGCTACAAAGGCTGGCACCTGAACATCTTCGCTACGTACGCCTTCGGTAACAAGGTACGTCTCGACGCCTCTTTCCACTCTTCTTACTCTGACCTCGACGCTATGCCGAAGGAATTCAAGAACCGTTGGACAATGGCTGGTGACGAACTGCGCACCAACGTACCTGTTATTCCCGACGTTCGTGAGAGACAGCAGGACACCTACCTGAGCTATGCTTTCAACGCCTACAACCGTTCAACGGATCGTGTGGCTAAGGGCGACTTCATCCGCATGAAGGAAATCTCTGTGGGTTACGACTTCCCGAAGTCATGGATCAGCCACCTGTCTCTTAACTCACTCAGCGCTAAGCTGCAGGCTACGAACCTCTTCCTGATTTACGCCGACAAGAAGCTGAACGGTCAGGATCCTGAGTTCTTCAACAATGGTGGTGTGGCTGTCCCGATGGCTCGCCAGTTCACCTTCACGCTCCGCCTGGGCTTGTAATTACAGTATGACAGTAATAACTAAAAGAAGCTTACAGACAATGAAAAAATATTTTGCATTATCATTTATAGCACTCGGACTGGGACTGACGTCGTGTAACGACTTCCTCGACAAGCTCCCCGACGACCGCGCCGAGTTGAATTCCAACGAGAAGGTGACCAAGTTCCTGGTTTCGGCTTATGTCAACAATCTGCCGGACTTCATCTTCGAGATTAGCTCTGACAACGTACTCGACAACGGTGTACAGTACACCGCTCAGCCCAACCAGGATAAGATTTATCGCTGGCAGGACGTCGAGACAGAGAATAATGACGACCCCCGCTCGTTGTGGAACGGTGGCTACGAGGCTGCTGCTGCCGCTAACGAGGCACTTGCTGCCATTGGCGATGATCCCACCATGCGTGGACAGCGCGCCGAGGCACTGCTCTGCCGCGCCTACGCCATGTTCCAGACGGCCAACATCTTCTGTATGGCCTACAACCCAGAGAAGGCCGACGAGTACATGGGTATCCCCTACCCGAAGGCTCCCGGCGTAAGCGTTGACGAGCGTGGTACACTGCGCGAGACTTACGACAACATCAATGCCGACATTGAAGAAGCTCTGCCGCTGTTGGACGATAACCACATCACGGTACCCAAGTACCACTTCAACACCAAGGCTGCCTATGCCTTCGCTGCTCGCTTCAACCTGTTCTACCATCAGTATGACAAGGCTATCGAATATGCCACACGCGTGCTGGGTAGCAATGTTCCTGGTGTGCTCCGCAACCTTGAGGCTTATCAGGGTCTGGGCGCCCAAGACTTCTGCAACCACTACCTGCGTTCGTCAGAGACTGCCAACATCATGATTCTCAACGGCTACTCAATTGCTGGTCGTGCTCCCTATTCTTCATCATACCGTCGTTTTGCTGCAGGTCGTGACATCATCACTAATGAGACATTCTGGGTTGCAATGCCCTGGGGTTCTGGCTCTGGTGCCAACACGCTGTGGGCAAGCCACAAGCTGTATGGCTCAAACCAGGGTGTGTACTATCCCAAGATGATTGAGCAGTTCGAGATTACCGACCAGGTGAACCAGACAGGTTATGCCCACATCGTTGACTGCATCTTCACCACCGACGAGACATTGCTGGTACGTGCAGAGGCCTACGCCCTGAAGAAGGACTACGCCCACGCCATTGCCGACATGAACGACTGGATTGGCAGCCACTGCGAGGCTTCACGTACTTCAGGCGGCACCACCGCTCGTCGTCCGACACTGACCGAGGACAACATCAACAGCTTCGTCAAGAGCGCTGCAACAATGAAGCTTATCCCCGAGAAGGCTGCTGACCGCAGTTGGAAAAAGGCCATCAAGCCTCAGGGCTTTACGGTTGAGGAAGGAACGCAGGAGAACGTCATCCAGCTGATTCTGCACATGCGTCGTATCGAAACGATTCATCAGGGTCTGCGCTGGCTCGACATCAAGCGCTACGGTATTGCATTCAGCCACAACCTCGATGGCGAGGATCCCATCGTATTTGAGGCTGGCGACCTGCGCGGTGCTATCCAGCTGCCTAACGACGTCATCGACGCCGGTCTGCCCGCTAACCCGCGTGCAGTAGCTACAGAAGAAACAACAGAAGAAACTAACGAGTAAGAAGAATAACCATTATGAAATATCAGAAGATTATAGCATTGTTCTTCGCAGGTGCCCTGCTGACAGGTTGCTCCAGCGATGACGTGAGCTCGGAGAGCATCTTCGACACCACTGCACCTGAGCGTAACGAGTTCGACCAGTGGCTGAAGAGCGCCTTTACCGACGAGTATAACATTGACTTCATCTACCGCTATAAGGACAAGGAGACCGACAACACCTATAATGTTGTACCCGCTGAGCTTGACAAGGCAAAGGGTCTGGCTGTCCTGGTGAAGAACATGTGGCTCGATGCCTATGCATCGGCCGTTAGCAAGGATTTTATCAAGACCTACAGCCCCCGTGTATATCAGCTCATCGGTTCAGCAGAGTACCGCACCAGCGGTGAAATGGTACTCGGTACTGCCGAGGGCGGTCTGAAGATTACACTGTTCCGTGTTAACAGCATTGATCTGAACAACCTGTACATCAACCAGACGGAGCCGTACCGTTCACACGGAGCGATGCCTCTGGACCTGAACTACTGGTTCTTCCACACGATGCACCACGAGTTCTGCCACATCCTGACGCAGACAAAGAACTACCCCACCGACTTCCAGGAGATTTCTGCTGGTAAGTATCGCACAGGTGACTGGATTAACGTTGATGACAAAAATGCTCCTTTAGATGGATTCGTATCTGGCTATGCCAGCAGCGAGTACAATGAGGACTTCGCTGAAATCTACGCTACTTACGTTACTCTGACTCCCGAGGCATGGAACAAGGTGCTGGCTCAGGGCGTAGTAACCGAAGCTGGTGTCGAGAAAGACACCAGCGGTCGCGATGCTATCGTTCAGAAGCTGGAGATCATCAGAACTTATCTCATGGAGAGCTGGGGCATTGACCTCGATGTCGTTCGTGACGAGGTTCTCGCACGTTCTGCACAGATTACCAAAGGTATTGATATCAACAACTATAAATTAAATGACTGATATGAGAAAGATTTTCCAGACACTACTGGTTGCACTGACCGTAGTGGCAACATACACAGCATGTACGCCCGAGGTGGACGACGTCTTTGAGAAGTCGTCAGCCGAGCGCATCGCCGAGACGCTCGCCCAGGATCAGAAGATTCTGGTGGATGCGCCCAACGGATGGGTGACTGCTATTTACGGCAACACCGACTTTGGCGGTTACAACCTGCACTTTAAGTTTAATGCTGACAACACCGTCAAGGTGACCAGCGAGTTGGATCCCGAGAAGAGCGAGACGACACACTTCAAGTTGGAGCAGAGCGCCGGTATTATCCTCTCGTTCGACGAGTACAACAAGTACTTCCACTACTTCTCTGACCCTGTGAATCCCGATGTAGGTACCAACGGTAAGGGTTTTGAGGCTGACCTTGAGTTCCGCATTCTGTCAGCCAGCGCCGACAGCGTGGTATTACGCGGCAAGAAGCACGACAAGAAGATGGTGCTGCTGCCCGTAGCCGATGGCACAAATGTAAGCCAGTACTTCAAGGATGCTGCAGCAGTTGAGGAAGAAATGGCTAACGCCCGTTTCAAGGTAACTATTGGTGACACAACGGAATATAGCGCATCACTCAGCTATCGTAACCTGACCATCTCGACAATCACTGAAAACGGCGACCGTCTGGATGTAAGTTGTCCCTTTGTGATTACTCCTCGGGGCTACGAGTTCTATGAGCCTGTAACGATCGACGGTCAGGTACTGACAGGCTTTAAGTATGTCAAGGATCAGGATGAGTACGTTGATCTGAATAACGAGGCCGTGAAACTCGTCAAGGTATTCCCGCCGCTGACAGAATATCTGCTGACTGACTACTGGATTTTCGGTAAGAGCACAATGGGTGCATTTGCACAGCCTTACATGAATGCAATAGCTCAAGTAGAAGCTGCAATGGGTGAAAGCCTTGAGTATCTGGTCTTCGGTCTGTTTAATAACAACTTCGGTCTTTCATTCAGAAGTAGCGGTTACGCTGGTTCACTGCTCTTTGCATACAAGGTTGTGGCCGATGACGTGATTATGCTTCAGTTCAAAGACGGTAACAGTAACGATAACGGCGCATGGTATGTAAACAATGCAAACTTCGCTTACCTGGCAGCTCCGTTCGCTACAAAGACTGTTGTACGTACATTCAAGCTGACAACAGACAATCCCAAGAACCCGTCATGGATTCTGATGACTGACACTGAGAATCCTGAGAACACCATTCAGCTCTGCTCATGGATGGTTAATCCGATGTAATCAATCGGTTATACACACAACAAAAAAGTTCCCCGAGGCGATGGCCCTGGGGAACTTTTTTTCAGTAAGGATATCAACATTAATAATCACGCAGAATCTGCTTCAACCGCTCACGACGTCCCTCCTTAGTATGCTTTCGCCATTTTTCTTTCCATTTCTTGGGAATAAGCATACTAACGAGTCCCTTCACATCGATGCCTGAGCTGGGATTAACTTTCATCATTTCCAGTTCTTCCTTACTGAGGCGTAACCCCCTATTCAATCTCGACAGGTCATCCTTGTTCTTAGACTTACCCAACACGACAACTTCCCTCACGTTCAGCAGCTTTGAAATGAGAAACACCGTATCGCGCACTTCCTCCAGATTGACAATACGACTTTCATAGTTCACATGCGAAAACACAAGACTGCGACAACTGTCTGAAACGACAACACATCCCAGCGAGTCCGTCTGAACAGTCTGATGTTTAGTGATGACATTGGCTTGGGCAATAGGTATCAGCGTCTCGACATCAACCACCACAAGCTTTCGTTGTGCCGGTACCTGCAGGCTGCAAAGCAGCATTCCCGCAAAAAAGAGAGTCCGTATCTTTGTCATCGTGCACAAAGATACGGACTTTAAGATTGGTCCCCAAATGTTTTTACGCTATTTAGCCATTATCAAGGGGCTTTAAGTTAATGAATCAAAATGATTTACTTCACCAAGACTACCAGATACTTGCTGGTTGACCAGAAAAGCTGGGGGTCAGTGATGCGAAGAATGTACTGCTTGCTGGCATCACGCTGCAGGGTGTAGGCGCTGGAAGGATGAGAAGTCAGAAGCTTGGCTGAGCTTGAATAGAGCTTTATCTCCTTGTCCACACGGATATCAATCTTTGTGAAGTACTCCTTGTTGAAATTCGACTGCAGAACCTTACCGTCAACAAGAATGTGCTGTTCCTTGAGCTCCTTCTTCGTACCGAAGACGAACCAGGCACTGTGCAGCTGCTTGTCTTGTGTATTGATGGTTTCGGTCTTCTGCGTTGTCTCCTCCTTCAGATTAGCCACATCAGTGTTCAGTCCTTCAATTTTCTCGCCGAGCTCACCGATATAGATATCACGATCCTCCAGTTCGTCACGCAATAGCTGCAACTGCTTGTCTTTCTCCTCGAGCTGTGCTGTCAGACTCTCAATAGCACGCTTCAGCTGATCACCCTTGAAGGAGCTCTCACGGAGCTGCTGTTTCAGCTTGTTGATGAGTTCACGGTTCTGCTGCATAGTGGTCTGAATGAACTGCACGTTTTCGCGTATACGAGCCTTGGTGTTAGTGCCCTCACCCTGTTTAGCCAATGCTACACGACCTTGAGCCTCGTTGATTTCGCGGAAGCCGTCCTCAATGTCATTCAGTGTTGACATCATATCGTTCAATTCAGTGTCCTTCTGAGTAATGATAGAGTTCAAAGAGTCGCGTAACTGGTTGACAACAGCATCCTGCTTCTCTTGATTCTGCTGGCAGCCCACCATCATGGCAGCACATACCATAACAAAAAATAGTTTCTTCATAATCGTATTGTTTTTAATGTGTTATGTCTGATTAATTGATATTCCCACCTACTACAATCACAATCTCACCTTTCGGCTCATGTTCGGTAAAGTGGGTAATAACCTCGGTCATTGTTCCTCGTACACTCTCTTCGTGTATCTTGGAGATTTCACGACAGACACTGACAGGGCGCTCGGGTCCAAAAACCTCGGCAAACTGCTGTAGCGTCTTGACCAGACGGTAGGGTGACTCATAGAAGACCATCGTACGCTGTTCGTCTCTCAGCGACTCCAGCCTCGTCTTACGTCCTTTCTTCTGCGGCAGAAAACCTTCAAAGCAGAAACGGTCACAGGGCAGTCCACTACTAACCAGCGCCGGAACGAAAGCCGTTGGCCCAGGAAGCGTCTGCACCTCTACCCCAGCCCTGACAGCCTCGCGTACCAAAAAAAAACCAGGATCGCTAATGCCCGGTGTTCCGGCATCGCTAATAAGTGCAACCGTCTCACCTGCTAACAAACGATTGACGACACCTGCACTGGTGCCATGTTCGTTGAACTTATGGTGAGACATGAGCTGATTCTTAATCTCAAAATGCTTGAGCAGAATACCCGACGTGCGAGTATCCTCAGCCAGTACCAAGTCGGCTTCCTTTAGGATGCGGACAGCACGTAGCGTCATGTCTTCCATGTTACCAACAGGTGTTGGAACTATGTAGAGTATTCCCATACAAGGGGCAAAGATACAACTTTCTGGGAGAAAACACACATCCTTTAACTCCCTTTAACGCCTTTAACGACTATAAATCATATAAAAACACTATCTTTGCACTCACTATGACACAGAATATCAATGGAGAATATCGCCGTCAAGGCCGCATCGAAGTAGTCTGCGGCTCCATGTTCTCGGGAAAGACCGAAGAACTTATCAGACGGTTGCGACGAGCACAGTTTGCCAAGCAGCGTGTGGAGATTTTCAAGCCTGCCATTGACGTACGCTACTCAGAAGAAGACGTCGTCAGTCATGACCAGAACCACATACGCTCTACCCCTATCGACTCGTCAGCCTCCATACTGCTGTTGTCCAGCGATATTGACGTCGTGGGCATTGACGAAGCACAGTTTCTTGACAACGGACTGCCCGATGTCTGTAATGAGTTAGCCAATCGTGGTGTGCGCGTCATCATAGCGGGCCTTGATATGGACTTCCGCGGTGTACCCTTCGGACCAATGCCTGCTCTCTGTGCCATAGCCGATGATGTCACCAAAGTGCATGCCATCTGTGTAAAATGCGGGTCGTTGGCTTACGTCAGCCACCGCACAGTAGCCGACGATCGCCGTGTCCTGTTGGGGGAAACACAAGAGTATGAACCCCTTTGCCGTGAATGTTATCAGAAAGCTATTGCAGAAGAGGAAAATGCCAAAATAGAAAAAACATTGCAATAAATTTGGCTATTTCAGCAAAAAGTAGTACCTTTGCAGCCGATTTCGCAAGAAGTCATACATCAATTAAGGTAGATCCGCTAGCTCAGTCGGTAGAGCACAACACTTTTAATGTTGGGGTCTTGGGTTCGAACCCCAAGCGGATCACAAAAGAAAAGGACTTTCCAGTCCTTTTTTTGTGACCATTGGGATTCTCACCCAAGGGTTCTTTCTGTTGCTTGAGGATTTATTTATTAAGTACTTAGCTCAGTTTCGCTTCGATGAAATTAGCAATCCTGAACTAGCAGCTTTCTCGAATAAAAAAGAAAAGGTACGAAGATTATACCAAATTGTGTGTGGTTCGGGGATACCTTTTTGTATCATTTATGAGATGATACCTATTACAGATTAACCTGCTTCGAAAGCCGTTCTGAGGAAGTGACAAAGAAATACCCAACTTTTGAGTATTGTACAGTTTATGGAATCAACGTAACTTTGCACCAAGTTTTTTTAGCCATTAAGATACAAAAGAAAATGAACGCAACAATTGTTATCTACGGTTCCTCTACAGGAACGTGCGAGGCTATCGCTGAGAAGATAGCCCAGAAACTCGGCTGCAAGGCCATGAACGTGCAGGACTTGACAGCCGAGGTCGTCGACAAACATCAAAACCTGATTCTCGGTACTTCGACATGGGGTGCAGGTGAATTGCAGGACGACTGGTACGATGGTCTGCGAGTGCTTCAGGGAGCAAACCTTGCCGACAAGACTATCGCCCTCTTCGGCTGTGGCGACTGCGAGTCGTATGGTGACACTTTCGTGGGAGGCATCGGCGAACTGTATAATGGCATCAAAGAAAGCGGTGCCCGTTTCGTAGGTGCTGTCAGCACCGACGACTACACCTTTGATGATTCGGAGGCTGTCGTGAATGGCAAGTTCGTGGGGCTTCCCCTAGACGATGTGAATGAGGATGACAAAACGGATACCCGCATCGATGCATGGGTAGCCGAGATTTCTCCCAACCTTTAGACTTTCATTGTATGCAGCAGACGATGAATCAGCAGACGACAGAGCAGGCACTTCTCCCAGAGGCCAAGGCGCTGACTAAGCGAGAGACGAGTGATGATCGCATCGACTCATCCGAGCAAGAAGCGACTCGGCCGGAGGCCAGAGTGCTGATGAACCACATCTATGAATATAAGAAAGGTGTGCGCAGGATGATACTCTTCACCTGTAACCGCCGTTTCGAGGCATTTGCTACGAGACGCCTTTGCCGGCAGTCCATCGACTATGTGGTGCAGCCAGCAGGTAAGGAGAATGTCAACGTCTACTTTGGTCGCAAGGAGTGTCTTGATGCTATCCGTCTGTTTATCACCCGTCCGCTGAACAAGCTAACACCCGAAGAGGACTTTATACTTGGAGCCATGCTTGGCTACGACATCTGCGCCCAGTGTGAACGATACTGCGAACGCAAGGCTGCGTGTAAGCGAAAGCCATGTAAGCTTGCTTAAACATGGCTGAGCGTGAGCAGGCTCGACTGAAGGTCAAGGGGCAAGTGCAAGAAATGCCAACAAGCGCAATAGGCATTTCAGGTATAATGAAAATATTAGCAAGCAAAACGACCAAGGTCGAACGCATAAAGAGTATTTGTTTAGTTTTGTAAGGGGTGTCAGCCGTGAGGCAAGCACCCTATTTTAAATTTAATCAATTATGAACAAGAACGACTATTTAAGTATTGTGGGTATTACAGCCCTTACGTCGTTACGGTATTCGCTACGGCCTTCTCTGGCATACCTTTGGTTGCCAGATGCATCAAATCAAAATGAATGATTAGTTTATATATTATGGGACTTTTAAAAACACTTTTTACAAATTGCGCCCACCCGAAGGGACGGATGGGACGCGCTATGCTGAAGTTTATGAACCTCTGTCATGCACCGCTGACGAACTGGGGTTTGGACCTTGTTGATATTCAGGATGGGTGGACTATGCTCGATATCGGCTGTGGTGGCGGAGCTACGCTGAAAAGGCTACTCAAAAGAAGCCCGGATGCAAAAGTCTATGGTATTGACATCTCTGAAGAGAGTGTAGCAAAGGCCCGCAAAGTAAACAAGGCTCTGCTCGAGAAGCAGGTCTTTATTCAACAGGGTTCTGCCAACAAGTTGCCCTACGAGGATGTGAAGTTCGACCTTGTAACGGCTGTGGAGACAGTCTATTTCTGGCCCAGTCTGCCAGAATGTCTGAAAGAGGTGCACAGGGTTCTTAAGCCTGGTGGTCGGTTTGCTATCATGGTAGAAGTTGTCGATACGGATTCCATGTGGACAAATGTGGTTGAAGGTATGACAGCCTATCCGCCTGAGCAGTTGAAAGACATGCTCGACGTTGCGGGTTTCGTGAAGACCGAAGTATATCGCAAGAAACCCTCATACGCCACTATTCTCGGAGTGAAGCCATCATAAGTCGCCTATGCAACCATTTACGGTTGTCAGGCCTTTCTTACCTGTTTTCTTATTCACGCCTTTTCATATTCCGAATCCCCAACAGAATACTAGAAAAAGGAGTTCTCAAGAAATCCTTGACTTCTGAAAAAAACGCCATGAGTTTCGCTCGAAACTCATGGCGTTTTTTAAAGAGTCGTTAATTATGACACTACCTCACAATATATTTGCTTGCTTGCCCACCTGCCACCTTAATATACACACCTGCGCGCATAGTTTTTTTATCGACAGGGAGGCCATCAAGGGTATAGAAACCATCTGCCTTAACTCGTGGTGCATTAGGGAGACGAATGGCCGAGACGGCAGGTGTTCTGTCGTTGCCAGTATAATACTTCTTACCATTAAGGTCCACGAGATACACACGATACTGAACACCCTCTTCTGGTTGTTTTATCGTCATGGAATAATTACCTGCGGCTTCCTTCTGTCTGAATACAGAGTCAACAACCCAACCATTGGGGCCCTTCTTATGAACCTCCATCACCTGATTATACTCACCATTGGAGTCGTGCCACGATATCTTTGTTATCTTTCCGTCCTCAACTGTCTCCTTATAATTCGATGGACCATACTGAGGCGGATTCCTGGGCACGAAGTCGTGCTTACCGTCATAAGCGATTGGTGATGTCATACCGGCATAATATTCGCCGGCTGGTGTGAGACCATTGTCATATATCGGATATTTGGGGTTATCATTATAATCATAGAGCCTGGAGATGACAGCTTCGCCGTTCCAGTAATAATAGCGTTCTACATAATCCCAGCCGTTCAAATTGGTGCAGATATTCTGCAATGCCGATTTCACCTGTGATTGTGTCACCCCCGAAGCAAAGGCACCGTTTTGGTTCCAAGAAGCGCCCCAGCACCACTCAGAAATCCAAATGGGACGTTTGTATTTATTATACCAGTTTGCAATATTGCCAAAATTAGACTCTGGCCAATAGCAGTGCAGATCGATAATATCACAACGCCATCCGCGTGCATCGATAGAGTCCAGAAAATCCGCCAGGAAACCTGTGGCATTCCAATAGTCACTACCATCCCACGAAGCAGGCGAGCAAAGACGCAGTCCTGTGCGCATCATGTTCTCCCAGTTGTCCAGTATGGTTTTAAGGTCCTGGGGATGATCATCGGCAGAATTTCTTGGTTCATTATTATTCTTACAATGTGGCGACTGATTAGTGCTGCCAATTGTGGCCGATGAAGGCCAGTCTTCGTAGATATGATTTGGCACCCATTCAATGTCTGGTGCGAAACTATCATTACCCTGCCCCCAGTCATAACTACTCTGAACATTCAAGGCTGTCAACGGCTTCTTGTTCATCTCATTAGCGAGCTGCTTTTTGCCTGCATCATACCACTTGAAGATGCGATAGGAGTTGATTTTCCGATCAAGCACCAGCGGCAGTTCCTTGATTTCCAAATCTTTGTCGGCAGCAATAAAGCAACGGCTGTAGCCGCGGCCTTCGTCCTGAGTCGAAAATGTCACCATATAGCCACGCTTCAGCTTAAACGAACGGATTTTATTCTTCAGAGAATTGGCAGTCAGCGTTTTCATGTAGCCTCCTATAGCGCCCAAAGTATAATTATTGTACGCTGTGCCTTGAAAATCTGGCTCTGTGTAGCATGTTAATGGTTTCAGGCTCTCGCCATATGGCAAAACAATAGAACCGCGGTTGTATATTTTTACCTGACAGTTTGAATTGTTTTTTGCTGCCTTGCCGTTAATCTTGACATGCGACAGGAGTTTCAGCATTTCCGACGGCTTTTTCTGCTCGACAATCAGAACCGCATGCTCTGTATTAACAAGATCAACCAAGCCCTCGTCACCAAAGGGATCGGAACCGCTAATCACCAAGTCAATATCGTCGGTAATCGTTAACAGATTCTTCACGCTCACATATGTTGTCCGCTTATTCTTGGCTGACACCCCAAAAGGCTGTCCCACAAAGAATGCGACAGCTACCATCAAAGTAATTGTCAGTTGTTTCATACAAAAAGTGTAGTTTGTAGTTTGTTTTATTATTTCTCATTTTTTATTTGCCGACAAACTTAGCAATCACAGAAAGACATTTGTCGCTGGCTACTGGCTTTGAGAGGAACTCATCGCAACCTGCTTCTATTGCCAGCTGGCGATCACTATCAAAAGCATTCGCCGTCAAAGCAACAATAGGCATGTCGGGATGCTTCTCCTTGATTTCTTTTGTTGCCTCCAAACCGTCCTTAACAGGCATTTTGATGTCCATCAGTATCAAATCCACGCCTCCTTTTTCCACGGCATCGACGGCTTCCTGACCATTCTTGGCACGAACGATTTCATAATTACGTTTAAGTATATATGTCATCAGGATGAAGTTGCTCTCATTGTCTTCTGCTACTAAGATTGTTTTCATAATTATCGAATATTATCGTTACTAATTTTTGCAAATATACGTCATTTTATTTGATTTTCCTTGCTTTTCAGCAAGAATTTAACTAATTTTGTACCCACAAAGAATTGACTAACTAAAAACACATCAGAAAATGAGACTAAAAACAACGTTCTCTGCACTTGCTGTAGCAGCCACTTTGACTGTCAATGCAGGCACACATGTAATGGAAGTGAAGACCGCTAAAGTAGGAGCCCCCGTACAGTCGACGATGTACGGCATCTTTTTCGAAGACATCAACTATGCTGCTGATGGCGGCTTGTATGCCGAACTTGTCATGAATCGTTCGTTTGAGTTTCCTAATGCCTTCGCAGGCTGGGATATCTCCGGTAAGGTTACTTTGAAGAATGACGGTCCCTTTGAACGCAATCCTCACTATGTACGTCTGGAACCTGCCGCCCATCGCGATAAGCACACTATGATAGAGAATCATGGTTTCTTCGGCATCGGTGTAAAGGGCAACGAGGAATACCGGTTCTCCGTGTGGGCTCGTGTTCCCGATGGCGGTTCAGCAAAACTGTGGATTGACCTCGTTGATAATGCCACGATGCGCGATGACCAGAAATTAGGCAATACCAGCGTCGATGTCAAAGGCAAGGAATGGAAGAAATACACCGCCATCATAAAGCCCAATCGCACTTTTGCCAAAGCCCACCTTCGCATATGGGCCGACAGCAAGACGACAACTGACGTTGAACACGTCTCACTCTTCCCGGTTAAGACATGGAAGGGTCGTGAGAACGGTATGCGTCAAGACTTGGCTCAGGCCTTGAACGACATGCACCCTGGCGTCTTCCGCTTTCCCGGCGGTTGCATTGTCGAAGGCACTGACCTGGAAAGCCGCTACCAGTGGAAGAACTCTGTGGGTCCCGTAGAGAATCGTCCGTTGAACGAGAACCGTTGGCATTACACATTCACCCAACGCTATTTTCCCGACTACTATCAGTCGTACGGCCTTGGCTTCTTCGAGTTCTTCCAGTTGTGCGAGGATTTCGGTTGTGAAGCTCTCCCCGTCATCTCCTGCGGTCTGAGCTGTCAGTTCCAGAACCCCGACCCCACAAAGCCTGGAGTACATGTACCCGTTGACCAACTTGATGACTATATTCAGGATGCCCTTGATTTGGTAGAGTTTGCCAATGGCGATGTAACGACCAAATGGGGTAAGGTACGTGCCGACATGGGACACCCCGAGCCTTTCAACCTAAAGTACCTAGGAGTGGGCAATGAACAGTGGGACTACGATGAGAAGCACGGTGGCTTTGGCCCCGTCTTTACCGAGCGTCTGAAGAAGTTCTCTGATGCCCTGCGTGCTAAGTACCCCAACTTGAAACTCATTGGTACGACAGGTCCCAATAGCGAAGGCTGGGACTTCGACCTGTTGCAGCCACGCATGAAAGAACTCAAGGTTGACCTCTACGACGAACACTATTATCGCGACGAGGCATGGTTCCTGTCACATGGTCTGCGTTACGACACCTATGACCGCAAAGGCCCACGCGTATTCGCCGGCGAATATGCCTGCCACGGAAAGGGTAAGAAGTGGAATCACTACGAGACATCGCTCTACGAAGCTGCCCACATGACAGGCATTGAGCGTAACGCTGATCTCGTTCACATGGCTACCTATGCACCGCTCTTCGCTCATGTTGAAGGCTGGCAGTGGAGGCCTGATGCCATCTGGTACGACAACTTGCGCTCGTTTAAATCTGTAAGCTACTACGTGCAGCAGCTCTTCGCCATGAACAAGGGCACCAACGTGCTGCCCCTGACCACCACCGACCCGAAGGGCGGCAAGCGTCAGGTGCCCGTAGCCGGACAGGAGGGCATGGACGGCCTGTTCGCCTCCAGCGTCTTCGACAAGACCACCGGCGAGATTATCATCAAGGTGGTGAACACCTCGAAGCAGGTGCAGCCCGTCAGCATCCAGCTCACCGGTCTGAAGGGCGAGCGCACGGCCGACGTCATCACCCTCAGCCACGACGGTTCGATGGACGACGAGAACACGCTCGACCAGCCCGAAAAGATTGTACCCAAAACTGGCAGTCTGAAACTCGATGCAGGAAAGAAAGCGACGCTACTGCTTGATGACGTGCCCGCCATGTCGTTCCGCATCTATAAGGTAAAGAAATAACTTATTGAAATACTTGTGCCACGAGCGCCAGAAATTCTTTATAGGCGTCCGTGTCGCCTAACGGAGAGAGACTCTCGGCCAACTGGTGGTAGTACCACGCATGTTGCCGAGGGTCTTTTTCGTTGAAGCGCTGCCACAGCTGATCACCATGCTGATGCAAGTTATGCGCCATACCACGAATATTCGACAATTTATCACCCAGCGCCACTATCTGCACATCGCGACTGGCAGCAGCCAGACGGTCGATGGCGGCCTGCTTACGCTGTCGCCAACTTCCGACATGACTGAGTCCCGGCACTTCCCGGTCAGTCTCTCCATCGACAATGTCTGCAACACGCGGACCAAACTCACGACGGATATCATCAATACTGATACCAGCATCTTCTACTACATCGTGCAACACGGCAGCAGCCAACAACTCCTGATCACTGGTGATGGTAGCCACAACAGCCAGGGCTTCCAAGGGATGAACTATATAAGGCAAATCAGTGCCCTTACGAGCAACACCTTCATGAGCCTCTATTGCAAAGCGAATAGCATGGTCAACGATATGCGTGTCAATGGTCCGTTCTTTTCTCATTATTTTATGTTTTTGTTGCAAAGATACATAATAACAACGAGACCGCAAAGGAAAACAAACAAAAGAGAGTCAGAAGTTTGGACACTTCCCGTTTTTTATGTACCTTTGCCCCGAATAAGACTATAAATGAGCAATTAATAAACCAACGAAACAACCCATGAAGCAAAAAAAGACCATTCTAATTGGTATGCTCTGTATGATGACGTTGACAACAACGGCACAGAGCCAACTCTATCCCAAACATTTTAACCTACATGAGGTAACATTGACCGATGGCCCGTTCAAGACTGCTATGGACAAGAACATCGACATGCTCTTGCAGTATGATACCGATCGACTGCTAACGCCCTTCGTGCGCCAAGCAGGTCTGGCATCCACAACAAACCAGCAGAGTCCCTACTACCAATGGGAGACCAAGCACCCGAATTTTAAGAACTGGGGTGGTGATGCAGGTTTCGACCTGAGCGGTCACGTAGGCGGTCACTACGTATCAGCACTCGCACTGGCCTATGCCGCCAGTCACGACGAAAGCCAGCGTACCCGCCTGAAGGAGCGTCTGGACTACGTATTAAAGGTCATGAAGGATTGTCAGGACCAATACGACCAAAACATAGAAGGTCTTTACGGATTCATAGGCGGACAGCCCATCAACGACTCATGGAAAAAGCTCTATCAAGGCGACCTCTCTGCCATCCAGAAAAACTGGGGATGGGTACCCTTCTACTGTGAGCACAAAATTCTGGCTGGATTGCGTGATGCTTATCTATATGCAGGTAGCCTACAAGCGAAAGAGCTGTTCCGCAAACTAGCCGATTGGAGCGTTAATCTCATCACAAAGGTTGACGACCAGGCTTTCGAAGGATTTCTGAACTGTGAACATGGTGGTATGAACGAGTCACTGCTTGATGCCTACCAGCTTTTCGGCAATCAGAAATACTTAGATGCTGCTAAGAAGTACACCCACAAGGCTATGCTCAATAGCATGCAGACACCAGACCCGAAATTCCTTGACGGCAAACACGCCAATACCCAGGTTCCCAAATATATTGGTATGGAACGCATTGGCGAACAGGATGCTACTGCCACAAACTATTTGCGTGCTGCCGAGAACTTCTGGCAGGACGTTGCAACGAATCGCACCGTCTGCATTGGCGGCAACTCGGTCAATGAACACTTCCTGGCTGCCGCTAACGGCAACCGCTACATCGACCAGCCCGATGGTCCGGAATCGTGCAATACCAACAACATGCTGAAATTCTCGGAGATGCTCTTCGACCGTACCGCCGATGCTAAGTACGTCGATTTCTTTGAGCAAGCCATGTGGAACCACATTCTCTCGACACAAGACCCAGAGACGGGTGGTTACGTTTACTTCACTACCCTGCGCCCCATGGGCTATCGCATCTACTCCGTACCCAACCAAGGTATGTGGTGCTGTGTAGGCACTGGCATGGAGAACCATTCCAAGTATGGCCATTTCATATACACTCACGACGGTAAGCAGACACTTTACGTGAATCTTTTCACCCCGTCGAAACTCACAAGTGACATCTTCGTTGTCACTCAGGAGACACAGTTCCCCTATGAACCGAAGACAACACTCACCATCGGTAAAAGCGGAAAGTTCAACCTTGCTGTTCGTCATCCGTCTTGGACTGGCAGTGA
>JAGBQP010000116.1 GCA_017632825.1 Prevotella sp.
GCCTTCACACCCACAGTCACACCCTTGAACAGGTCACGCTCATAGTTAAGGCGTCCGCCAAAGCGGCTGAAGTCCGTACCTTTGATAATACCGTCCTGATTGATGTAGTTGCCAGAAATTAGGAAGCGCTCCTTGTCCGATCCGCCGCTGACTGACAACTGATGCTGCTGTGTCAGCGCTGTGTGGAACAACTCGCTCTGCCAGTCATAGCCCTTACCCCATGCTGCCACAGCCTCGGGCGTTACGCCAGTAGCCGTCTTCTGTGCATCGGTAGCTAACTCCAGGTACAGGTCACCCCACTGCTGCGCATCCAGCAAATCCAGCTTCTTACGCACATTGGATACACCTAATGAGAAGCCGTAGTCCACCTTCAGCTTACCCTTCTTACCGTTCTTGGTAGTAACAATAATCACACCGTTGGCACCACGTGAACCATAAATGGCAGAGGCCGAAACGTCCTTCAGCACCTCTATGGACTCAATGTCAGAGGGGTTGATAGAGGCTAGCGGGTTAAAGTTGCTGCCTGCATAGGAATTTCCCGTGGTGGTAGCATCGCTGTTGTTGTATATCAGCACACCGTCTATCACATACAGGGGCTCATTACCGCCGTTGATAGAGTTACCGCCACGGATGCGGATGTTCAGGGCCGAGCCCGGCTGACCGGATGAAGCTGTAGCGTCCAGACCGGCCACCGCACCGCCCAATATGTTATCAAATGAAGTGGAAGTCTGCAACAGCGCATCATTCTTGACTGTAGTCACAGCACCGGTCAGCGCCTTACGCTTCTGTGTACCGTAGGCCACCACAACAACCTCGCCCATTTTGTTGGCATTATCCACCAAGGCAATCTCTACGGGCTCCTCAAAGTCATAGACATCCACGTCCTGTTCGCGGTAGCCTATGTACTTTACTTTTAGCGTCAATGGCGCTTCTGCGTTACTCTCAATGAGGAAGTTTCCGTCTAAATCGGTTACAACACCTTCCAGCTTGGTTGATTTGATGGTGACCGTAGCTCCTATCAACGGCTCGCCTGTGCGAGCATCTACGACATGTCCTTTTATCTGGTTCTGGGCTAAGGACAATAGGGGGCTGATTGCAACGAATGTTGCAATAAATAATCTTTTTACCATATATATTAAAGTTTATTGTTTAGCGGTTATCGGTTATCGGTCGTTTCGGTTATCATTAACAACCTGAAACCTATTGTTTGTCGTTTCCGTTAACGTTTACGTGTTGCCCCCAAAAGAGGGGCAATCTTTTTATTTCAGGTTCAACAAACCGTACTCGTGGTTATACTTCGTGCCGTAGGTAACCACCCAGCTCAGGAAGCGCTCCACCTCCTCGTCAGCCTGCTTGTACCGCACGCCAATCTTCTGTGTCGGGACCTCCTGCACCTTTCCCTGCTCCAGAGCATCGATGATATCGTCCAAAGTTCCTTTGTCCGAGAAGCTTTCCTCCAGATTCTTCTTTAGGTCGAGGCCGATAATAGACAACTCACCTTTCACATGCCGGCTCCCAAGGTCGAAGATGTTGGGCAGGGCATTGAACGAGACGCCCAATGGATCTTTAGCCAGCGCAGTATTCAGAAAAAGGTCGTCGCCCGATATGCGCTTTCCGCGGAAGTTGGTACTCTCTTCACCGAAGTTGTGTGCAAAGGATGTCGCTATCGATGTTGCGTTGCTGCCACTATAGATAACAAGTTTCTCGAATTGCTTGATTTTCTTTACGTCCTCGTCAAAATCTTCGTTCAGGAAGTAAAGTTGCTTTAGTTTCTTCGAGTTCAGATGCTTACCCTCCAGTACTTTTGCAGCTTCGCTGCCATTGGCCGTGATGGGTAGAACGGCGAATTCGCCAAAATAAATGATATTGTTGTTGTTTTCTTCTATTGAGTCATTACTGTTGAAAACAACGTTCAAGTCTATGTTATCCTGATTTTGATTGCCCTTAGCTATCTGGAACTCAACCCCTGGCTGTGTCTTGGCATATTCTGTAATCCACTTTTCTACCAGCGGGCGGGCAAATCGGGGTGCTTTTACATAGTGCACATTGCTCACGCTGGGCGCCTCTGCGGGGTTGTTGCTACTTTCAGCCCAAATATTGCTGGTGTGGATACTCAATATAAATGCTGTTGCTAATGCTATTCTTTTCATAATCTTTCTTTTTAACTTGTTCTATACCTATTATATTATACACTCTTCCGTTCTTTGCTGTCATCATCATCATCGTACAAC
>JAGBQP010000117.1 GCA_017632825.1 Prevotella sp.
GAGCCTACCGAGCTTGATAAGCAAGTGATGTATTGGGAAAACAAGGGAAAGCTTGTCCCTACACGTGACCTGATTAAAACGCCTGAACAGATAGAAGGAATACGTCGTGCAGGTGTCGTTAACACTGGCGTTCTGGATGAGGTTGCAAAGAATATCCATGCAGGTATGTCAACATTGGAAATCGATCAGATTTGTCGACGTTACTGTGAGGAACATCATGCAATTCCTGCCTGTCTGAACTATGGTGGTGACGAGGATACGCCTCCCTTCCCCATGAGCGTATGTACAAGCATCAACGAGGTTGTCTGTCATGGTGTACCCAAGGCTGAGGATGTGTTACAGGAAGGAGATATAATCAATGTTGACTTTACTACCATTCTTGATGGCTACTATGCCGATGCGTCACGAATGTTTATAATTGGAAAGACAACGCCGGAAAAGGAACAACTTGTGCGTGTGGCCAAGGAATGTCTGGAAATAGGCATGGAGGCAGCTAAACCATTTGGTTTCGTAGGTGATATTGGTCACGCTATTGAGAAGCATTGCAAGAAGTACGGCTATGGCATCGTGCGCGACCTTGCCGGTCATGGTGTTGGACTACATTTCCATGAAGAGCCCGATGTTGATCACTATGGCCATCGCGGTACGGGCATGCTCTTGGTGCCAGGTATGGTGTTTACCATCGAACCTATGATAAACATGGGAACGTGGCGCGTATTCATTGATGCCGACGATCCATATGGCTGGGAGGTTATCACTGAAGACGAGAAGCCCAGCGCACAATGGGAGCATACGCTGCTTATGACAGAGCACGGCGTTGAGGTTCTGACCTATTAAACGTAACTTTGTTCCCCCAAAAGTATTCATGGAAAAGGATATATATATATTAGGTATAGAGTCGAGCTGTGACGACACATCGGCTGCCGTCCTGAAGAATGGTGTGCTACTGTCGAACGTCACGGCATCACAGGCCGTGCATGAGGCCTACGGTGGTGTTGTGCCAGAACTGGCATCGCGTGCTCACCAACAAAACGTAGTGCCAGTCGTTGATCAGGCACTGAAACGGGCTGGGGTAGAGAAGGAACAACTGTCGGCTGTTGCCTTTACGCGTGGTCCAGGACTGATGGGGTCTTTGCTGGTAGGTGTGAGCTTTGCCAAAGGCTTTGCACGCTCGCTAGGCATTCCTCTTATTGACGTAAACCATTTGCAGGGTCATGTGATGGCCCACTTTATAAAAGAGTCTGACGATGACGCCCATCAGCCACCGCTGCCATTCCTATGTTTATTGGTAAGTGGCGGTAACTCGCAGATTGTCAAGGTGAATGCCTATAACGATATGGAAGTGCTAGGACAGACCATAGACGATGCTGCCGGCGAAGCCATAGATAAATGCTCGAAGGTGATGGGATTGGGATATCCTGGCGGTCCAATTATAGACCGTTTGGCGCGTCAGGGTAATCCTAAGGCCTACCAGTTTGCTGAGCCTAATATTCCAGGACTGGATTATAGCTTTTCTGGTTTGAAAACATCGTTCCTCTATTCACTTCAGAAGTGGGTACAGGCAGAACCCGATTTCGTGGAAACACACAAAGAGGATATTGCTGCTTCGTTGGAATGGACCATTGTGGATATTCTGATGAAGAAACTGAAGAAAGCTGTCAAGCAGACAGGAATCAAGCATGTGGCTGTGGCTGGCGGCGTGAGTGCTAACAATGGCCTGCGCAACGCATTTTATGATGCAGAGAAACGTTATGGTTGGACCATATATATTCCTAAGTTCAGTTATACTACAGATAATGCTGCGATGATAGGCATTGTGGGCTACTATAAGTTTCTGGACAAAGAGTTCTGCCCGATTGATGCTCCTGCGTTCAGCAAGGTAACATTTAAATGAAGGTAAAAGACGTAAAAGGTAAAAGCGTATAATCAAGAAGATATGGATTTTGAAAGTAAGATAGCAAGCAGAGAGATTAGTGAAATTCTCTGGGATATGGAAAAGACCGTTGGAACGGCCGAAAGTTGTACTGGTGGACGCATTGCCGAGGCTCTGATGTCTATACCGGGAGCCTCTAAATACTTCAAGGGTGGTGTTATCTCGTACGTTAATGAAATAAAAGAAACGTTACTGGGTGTCAGCCATGAAGTATTGGAGGAGAAAACCGCTGTTTGTGAGGAGGTTGCCATCGCGATGGTAAAGGGAGCCTGCCGTACTCTGAATACTAACTATGCTATTTCGGCTACGGGCTTTGCAGGTCCGACTGGAGGCACGAAAGAAATTCCTGTAGGCACCATTTGGCTGGCCTGTGGCAATGCGGAACGTGTATCTACAATTAAGGTAGAGGAAGATCATGGCCGAGATATTAATCTTGCTATTGCAACTAATCGAGCTATGCAGCTATTCCTTGACTATCTGAAAGACGAAAATGTGGAAAAAGTAGAGTTGGAAGGTTAAAAAATATTAAGATTGCATCAATTGTCATTGGGCAGCTTTCAAATCTCAAAGAAAATCTGTACCTTTGCACCCTGTTTGGAATAAGTTACTAAAAAGTACACAATTAAAGTAGATAGAAATGTCTAAGGTTTGTCAAATTACAGGAAAGAAGGCACAGATAGGTTGCAATGTGTCTCACTCAAAGCACCGTACAAAGAGAAGCTTTGATGTTAACCTCTTCAGCAAGAAGTTCTACTATGTAGAGGAGGATTGCTGGATTCAGTTGAAGATCAGCGCTGCTGGCCTTCGCATGATTAATAAAGTAGGTCTTGACGCTGCATTGAAGCAGGCTGTTGCCAACGGATATGTAGATTGGAAAGATATTAAAGTGATAGGAGATTAATAGAGATGGCAAGCAAGAAAGCAAAAGGCAATCGCGTTCAGGTTATCCTGGAGTGCACTGAGCAGAAGAATAGTGGTCTGCCCGGTATGAGCCGCTACATCACCACAAAGAATCGCAAGAATACGCCTGAGCGTATGGAGCTGATGAAGTATAACCCCATCCTGAAGAAGATGACTCTTCACAAGGAAATCAAATAATCACGACTGAAGAATGGCAAAGAAAACCGTCGCTACCCTCCACGAAGGCTCAAAGGATGGTCGCGCTTACACAAAGGTTATTAAGATGGTGAAGAGCCCTAAGACGGGCGCTTACGTCTTCGACGAGCAGATGGTTCCCAACGAGGCCGTTAAGGACTTCTTCAAGAACTAATTAGAGACTATCATTTCCTAATATGATAAAGGCTGCAACTTCATTGAAAGTTGCAGCTTTTTTGTTTAGTTATGGTTTATTTGCAGGGTTGAAGCTCTTCGATGAAATGGGGAAATATTGAAAAACTGTGAAAGTTTATGTAATTAGGGAAAAATCGCGGCACGACCTTTGGTCGTTTCCTGTTTTTGATTTATCTTTGCATTTCGTAAAGATATAGCTATATGGGAATTTTTGGATTTTTTGGTAAGAAAAACAAGGAGACACTAGATCGCGGCTTGGAGAAGACGAAGACTTCTGTGTTTGACAAACTGGCTCGTGCCGTTGCAGGTAAGTCCAAGGTCGACGATGATGTGCTGGATAACCTGGAGGAGGTACTTATTACCTCTGATGTAGGTGTTGATACGACACTGAAGATCATCCAGCGTATCGAAGAACGTGTCAGTCGTGACAAATATGTTAGTACCTCCGAGTTGAATGCCATCCTGCGCGATGAGATTGCCTCTCTCCTTGCAGAAAACAATAGCGAGGACAACGACAACTGGGATTTGCCAGGTGATCACAAGCCTTATGTTATACTTGTCGTGGGAGTTAACGGTGTTGGTAAGACAACCACTATCGGTAAATTAGCCTGGCAATTTAAGCAGGCAGGTAAAAAAGTCTATTTAGGTGCTGCTGATACGTTCCGTGCGGCTGCCGTTGAACAACTCTGTATTTGGGGTGAACGTGTTGGCGTGCCTGTAGTGAAACAGCAGATGGGTAGCGACCCAGCATCTGTTGCTTTTGATACGTTGCAGAGTGCCAAGGCTAACGGCGCTGATGTTGTGCTGATTGATACAGCAGGTCGCTTGCATAATAAAGTAGGCCTGATGAATGAGCTGAAAAAAATCAAGGAAGTTATGAAAAAAGTGCTTCCTGAAGCTCCCGATGAAGTGATGCTCGTGTTAGATGGCTCGACTGGTCAAAATGCCTTTGAGCAGGCAAAGCAGTTTGCTGCTGTCACACAGATTACTTCGCTGGCTATTACGAAACTCGACGGTACTGCCAAGGGCGGCGTAGTCATTGGTATTAGTGACCAGTTGAAGGTGCCCGTGAAGTATATCGGTTTGGGTGAAGGTATGGAGGATTTGCAGCTTTTTAATAAGCGCGAGTTCGTAGATTCATTGTTTAAGAAGTAGTTTGATGAAAACAATTGACTTTATTTCGCTCGGATGCTCGAAGAATCTTGTTGACAGCGAGATGCTTATGGGTCTGATGGAGGCCAATGGCTATCGTTGTACACACGATAGCGATGACCCTAAGGGTGAGATAGTCGTTATCAATACTTGTGGCTTCATTGCCGATGCGAAAGAAGAAAGTATCAATACTATTCTGGAGTTTGCCCAAGCCAAAACAGAAGGACGCATAGAGAAACTCTTTGTTATGGGATGTCTGTCGGAGCGCTATTTAGCTGACCTTGAGTCCGAGATTCCTGAGGTTGACGGATGGTATGGCAAATTTAATTATCGACAGTTGTTAAGTGACATTAGCAGCTCTCAAGCCATTATTGATGCACCTCGTCATTTGACAACGCCCCGTCATTATGCCTATATAAAGATTAGTGAAGGCTGTGACCGTCATTGTGCATACTGTGCAATACCCCTTATTACCGGTCGCCATCAGAGTCGTCCAATGAGTGAGATTCTTGATGAAGTTCGTCAGTTGGTAAAGGACGGAACGAAAGAGTTTCAGATAATAGCTCAGGAGTTGACTTACTATGGTGTTGATATCGATGGTCGTCAGCATATCGCCGAGCTTATAGACAAAATAGCTGACATTGAAGGGGTAGAGTGGATACGTTTACACTACGCTTATCCGACACATTTTCCATGGGAACTACTGAAAGTTATCCGTGAGCGTAAAAACGTCTGTAAATATCTTGATATTGCACTTCAGCATGTCAGTGACCACATGCTTGAACGCATGCGCCGTCACGTAAGCAAGCAGGAGACATACGACTTTGTAGAGCGAATTCGTCGAGAGGTACCAGGTATATGTTTGCGCACCACATTGATGGTTGGTTTTCCTGGTGAGACAGACGAGGATTTTCGTGAACTTCTGGATTTCACTAAGTGGGCCCGTTTTGATCGGATGGGGGCTTTTGCCTATTCTGAAGAAGAGGGGACTTACTCCGCAGACCATTACGAAGATGATGTACCGGAAGATGTTAAGCAGGCACGTTTGGATAAGCTGATGCGTGTACAACAGAATATAAGTGCTGAACTGGAAGCGGATAAGGTTGGGCGTATCATGCGTGTTATTATTGATCGTCAAGAGGGTGACTACTATGTTGGTCGTACGGAATACTGTTCACCAGAAGTTGACCCTGAGGTACTCATTCCTGTGGCAGATGGCCGTTTGACAGTTGGTCAGTTCTATGATGTTAAGATGACCGATGCAGAAGAGTTTGATTTGTATGGAACAACCAAAATTTAAAACATGATTAACAATAAAATCTTCATTGCCGAACTTGCACAGCGCCTTGGCTATAGTGTTAAGGATACGCAAAAGATGGTATATAGCATAGTAGATTCTATGGCGGACACGTTTCAGGAAGGCAATGCTGTCAATGTTCAAAACTTTGGTAGCTTCGAAGTCAAGAAGAAGATGGAGCGTATCATGGTCAATCCGTCGACCGGGCAGCGTATGCTCGTACCGCCAAAGTTGGTGTTGGGCTTCAGAATCAGCCCTAAGTGGAAGGAGCAGGTAAAGAATGGAGGAACCGAATGATGGAGAAGATTTCCATACAAGAGATTGCCACCGTTCTGATAGAGAAGAACGGCCTGAAGAGAAAAGAGGCTGATCAGTTTGTGTTGACAATGTTTGACCTTATCAAGGAGAGTCTGACAACAGACCGTGTTGTTAAGGTTAAGGGACTTGGCACATTCAAGGTTGTAGATATTGAAGCTCGCGAAAGTGTCAATGTCAACACAGGTGAACGTGTGCTTATTGAAGGGCACGATAAGATAACCTTTACGCCAGATAATTCTATGAAGGAACTGGTGAATAAGCCATTCTCTCAATTTGAAACAGTCGTATTGAACGATGGTGTAACCTTCGATGATATGTCCGAGGCAGAAAGAGACTCTGATATACAGGAGGGAAACGACTTAGAGCCTTTAGTGGAGTCAGAATCAGTTATGGAGCCTGAATCTGTAGCAGTTACAGTGAAAGTAACTGATTCAGTAACTGTACCTGAGGCTATTGTTGAAGCAAATCAAAAAACTGATACAGAATCTGTATCAGAGTTAGAACCTGAACCCGCTGTCGAGTCAGAAGTAGAATCTATTGAAGAGTCAGTCCAGACACATCAATTAACATCGACATTCTTGGAACCCCAGGAAAAAGCAATAAATACTGAGGAGCCGACAGAGAAAGCTGATGTTGAAGAGTCTGCGGATGATACAGTAGAGGAAGAACCTGTAGCTGAAACAATTAACGAACCATTTTATGAACCTGAAGAAGAACCTGAAGAATATATGAGTAAGAAAATGACCTATATCTCGCTGGTAATAGCCATCTTGATATGTGCGCTTAGTTTTGTTGGCGGTTATTATTATGGCAACAGTGTAGGAAACAAAACAACCACCGATGTAGAGATGATTGATTCCGATGCGATTGCAGAAGTATCAGAATCAAAAGTTAACGACACAATGAAAAACGATTCTTCAAAGTCGGCAGTTGCAGAAACCGAAGCGAAAAGTGAAGTAGAGCCTTTGTCTGAGAACAACGCAAAAGAGAAGTCAGAGGTTCTGCCTGAAGTGAAAGATGAGCCTAAGGATGTACCTCAGCCCAAAGCAGATCCCCAGGTTACACCTCAACGCAAACCAGCGGCGGAGCCCAAAGCTGAACCTAAGCCAGTGGTAAAAGAAACAATTAGCTCCGATAAGTATGACCAAATGGATTCACGTGTTCGCACAGGAGCCTACCGGATTATAGGTAATGACTATCAGACTAAAGTTAAGGCTGGTGAAACGTTAGCCAAAATTGCCCGTCGAACCCTTGGTCCTGATATGGAGTGCTATATAGAGGTATTTAATGGCATCAAATCTTCGGTCGAACTCAAGGAAGGTCAGAGCATTAATATCCCGAAATTGGAATTGAAGAAAAAGAAGAAAGTTAACAATTAAAAATACACACAATTATGGCAGAATCAGTAGATATCCGGGAACTGAACATCCGGATTGAACAGCAAAGCGCATTTGTGACAAATCTGGTGACGGGCATGGACCGCGTCATCGTAGGACAGAAACATCTTATTGACTCCCTACTTATAGGATTGTTGAGCGACGGCAATATTCTCTTGGAGGGCGTTCCTGGTCTTGCTAAGACTTTGGCCATTAAGACACTGTCTCAACTCATTGATTCAAAGTACAGCCGCATACAGTTTACTCCCGATTTGTTGCCGGCCGATGTTACCGGTACCATGATTTACAGTCAGAAGGATGAACGTTTCCTCGTGAAACAGGGTCCTGTCTTTGCCAACTTTGTATTGGCAGACGAGATCAACCGTGCACCAGCCAAAGTGCAGAGTGCACTTCTGGAAGCCATGCAGGAGAAGCAGGTTACTATAGGTAGTGAAACCTTTAATCTGCCAAGTCCGTTCCTTGTGATGGCTACTCAGAATCCCATCGAACAGGAAGGTACTTATCCATTGCCAGAGGCTCAGATGGACCGTTTCATGTTGAAGGTCATTATTGACTATCCGACGCTGGAGGAAGAGAAACGGATTATTCGCGAGAACATTGCTGGTGCGCTACCAGAGGTTAAACCTGTTACTACTGGTGAAGAGATTCTCAAAGCCCGTGCAGTTGTTCGAGAGGTTTATATCGATGAGAAGATAGAGCAGTATATTGCTGACATCGTCTTTGCTACGCGCTACCCCGACCGCTATGGACTGAAGGAACTGAAGGACATGATTCAGTTTGGCGGTTCACCACGTGCCAGCATTAACTTGGCAAAAGCAGCTCGTGCTTATGCCTTCATCAAGCGTCGTGGTTATGTAGTGCCTGAAGACGTACGTGCTGTGGCCCATGATGTATTACGTCACCGTATAGGTCTGACTTACGAAGCAGAAGCATCTAACATCACGAGCGAGGAGATAATCTCTAAGATAATTAATAAGGTAGAAGTGCCCTAAATGAACGTATTTACGGTAGACAAATAGCTGTCTTCCGTTATACATTTTAGTGTATTTATAGTTTTAGTTGAGAGTTGAGAGATGGAGACATCGGAGATTCTTAAGAAAGTACGCAAGATAGAAATTAAGACTCGTGGCTTGAGTTCGCAAGTCTTTGCTGGACAGTACCACTCTGCCTTCAAGGGTAGGGGAATGGCGTTTAGCGAAGTACGCGAATATCAGTATGGCGATGATGTGCGTGATATCGACTGGAATGTTACCGCCCGCTTTCATAGGCCTTATGTTAAGGTGTTTGAAGAGGAACGTGAACTTACCGTCATGCTGCTTGTCGACGTCAGTGGTTCACTAGATTTTGGAACTCAGGTACAGATGAAGCGAGATATGGTGACAGAGATAGCTGCGACCATAGCATTCTCTGCTATCCAGAACAACGATAAGATTGGAGTCGTCTTTTTTTCTGATAAGATAGAGAAATACATCCCGCCGAAGAAAGGACGAAAGCACATCCTTTATATTATCCGCGAGATGCTTGACTTCAAAGCTGACTCCAAGAAAACGGATATTCGTCAGGCCATAGAATTCTTGTCCAGTGTACAGAAACGCCGTACTACCGCCTTTATTCTTAGCGATTTCTACGTGCGAAATGATTTTTTACAGTCCTTACAGATAGCTAATCGCAAGCACGACGTTGTTGCCATACAGGTATACGATCCTCGCGCTCGCGAGTTACCTGATGTTGGATTGATGAAATTGGTGGATGCAGAGACTGGTCACGAACAGTATGTAGATACCAGTTCGAAACGTTTGCGCGAGTCATATACCCGTTATTGGATGACCCGCCAGAAGAGTTTGGAAGAAACCTTTACGAAGAGCAATGTTGATAGTGTGAGCATCGCCACCAATGACGATTTCGTAAAATCACTGCTCGGACTATTCAAACAACGAGGTTAACAGAATGAAGAAACTATTGTCTATTATACTGTTGTTACTGAGCGTGTTGCCGATTACTGCACAAGTATCTGTAGAAGCCGAAATCGACTCTATACAGATTTTTATCGGCGAACAGGCGCATGTTACTCTTAGGGCTTCGATGCCAGAGGGAGCTACAGCAGAGTTTCCTGTGTTCAAAGCCAGTGAAATGGTGATACCTGGTGTCGAAGTGCTCAGTAGTAAGGAAGAAGGAGTCAAGAGTAAGGATAATGGCATTATTGAACGTACAGTTGTCTATACGCTGACGTCATTCGATGATACGCTTTACTACCTGCCCCCTTTTGCTGTCAAAGTCAATGGAAAGTCATATAAAAGCAAATCTTTGGCACTAAAAGTGTTGCCCTTTGAAGTCGATACCACACATGTGGAAAAATTCTTTGGGCCAAAGGATGTTCAGGACAATCCTTTCTTGTGGAGTGAGTGGCGCTCACTGGTGCTACTCTTTGTGCTGATGCTTGTGCTATTGGCTGTGGGTGGTTATCTTTATTATCGCCTCCGATCAGGCAAGCCAATCATCACGGCTATCCGTGTTGTAAAGCGTTTACTGCCTCATCAGAAAGCCATGAAGGAAATAGAGCAGATAAAAGCTGACAAGATGGTGTCTTCTGAAAATCAGAAGGAGTATTACACCAAGCTTACCGAGACGCTCCGCAAGTATATCGAAGAACGTTATGGATTCAATGCAATGGAGATGACAAGTTCTGAGATTATCCAGCGTCTGACAGCTGAGAGTGATCAGAAAATGCTCGATGAGTTGCGCCAACTATTCACGACAGCAGACCTCGTGAAGTTTGCCAAGTATTCAGTACTAATCAACGAGAACGATGCCAATCTTGTCAATGCTATCGACTTCATAAATCAGACAAAGCTTGATAATCAGCCACAGGAGGAAATGGTTAAACCTCAACTTTCTGCTGAAGACGAACGTAACCTCAAGACTCGTAAGGTGTTGAAAGGTGTTATCACTGGTATTGCCGTCATCTGCGTCGGTTTGCTTATATATGTAGTCTATGGTGTCTGTCAATTATTAATATAGTAAGATGGAATTTGCCAATAAAGAATATTTGTTTCTGCTTTTACTTGCAATACCATATCTGGTTTGGTATCTGAAGTATAGGAAGAAGAGCGAGCCAACGCTGCGCATGGGTGACACATTCGCTTTCCGCGATGCGCCCAAGAGCTGGCGTGTTCGTCTTATGCCACTACAACTTGTATTGCGTCTGCTAGCATTCACAATGATTGTTATTGTGCTGGCACGTCCTCAGACGCATAACTCTTGGAAGCATCGCACAGTTGAGGGTATCGATATCATGCTGGCTATGGACGTGTCAACATCGATGCTGGCTGAAGATCTTAAGCCTAATCGCATTGAGGCTGCTAAGCAGGTAGCTGCTGAGTTTATTAGTGGTCGTCCTGATGACAATATCGGATTGTCCATTTTTGCCGGTGAGGCTTTCACCCAGTGCCCAATGACTACAGACCACGCTTCGTTGCTCAGTCTGTTGCAGAATGTTCGTACCGACATCGCTGCCCGTGGTCTTATTGAGGACGGAACTGCCATCGGAATGGGATTAGCTAACGCTGTGGGTCGTCTAAAGGATTCAAAAGCCAAAAGCCGTGTTGTCATCTTGTTGACAGATGGCTCAAATAACCGTGGCGACATTTCTCCCCTGACGGCAGCAGAGATTGCAAAAAGTCTTGGCATTCGTGTCTATACTGTCGGCGTAGGTACTAATAAAGTGGCCCCTTACCCAATGCCTGTAGCTGGTGGCGTGCAGTATGTGAATATTCCTGTTGAGATTGACAATGAAACGTTACGCAAAATAGCGCAGGCTACAGATGGCGATTTCTATCGAGCAACGAATACGAAGGAGTTGCATCAGATTTATAAAGAGATTGATCAGTTGGAAAAAACCAAGCTCAATGTCAAGAAATTCAGCAAGAAGTACGAGGCCTACCAGCCCTTCGCCCTTGTGGCAGTGCTGGCCTTGCTTCTCGAACTGTTGTTGCGTATAACTGTATTTAGGAGGATACCATAATACTATGTTCAGATTTGAAGACCCAATATATCTCTACCTGCTTGTGCTTATACCCGTTTTGGCGGTCATTCGTTTTGTAGGTTATCGTAGTCGTCGAAAGCGGTTACGCACATTTGGTAACCCTGCACTATTGAAGTTTCTCATGCCAGATGTCTCTCGTTGGCGTCCTGCCGTAAAATTCTGGTTGCTGCAAGCCGCATTGGCTCTACTGATTATCATGTTGGCACGCCCGCAGATGGGAACAAAGATTAGTCACGAAAAGCGTACTGGCATAGAGACAATCATAGCTATGGATATCTCAAACTCTATGCTGGCCGAAGATGTAACCCCCAGTCGGTTGGACCGTTCGAAAATGATTGTAGAAAATCTTGTTGATAAGTTTTCCAACGATAAGATTGGGCTTATTGTGTTTGCCGGCGATGCTTTCGTACAGCTGCCTATCACTAGCGATTATGTGTCGGCCAAGATGTTTCTTTCTAACATTGATCCATCCATGATGGCTACTCAGGGTACCGACATTGCAGGAGCCATCAATATGGCAACGCATAGCTTTACTCAAGACAACGAGGTTGGTAAAGCTATTGTTATTATCACTGATGGCGAAGATCATGAGGGTGGGGCACTGGAGGCTGCCAAAGCTGCTAAAGCAGCAGGTATGCATGTCTATGTACTCGGTGTTGGCTCTACGCAGGGAGCTCCTATTCCCATTACAGGAACTGGTGATTATATGAAAGATAACACGGGTAACACGGTTATGTCGGCACTCAACGACCAGATGTGTCGTGAGGTGGCCCAGGCCGGTGGTGGATCTTTCATTCATGTTGAGAATAATAGTCGGGCGCAGGACCAGTTGGACTCCGAACTCGATAAACTGTCAAAGAAGGAGATTGACAGCACTGTCTATAGCGATTTCGACGAACAGTTTATAGCCTTTGCCATTCTTGCACTACTGATGCTTATTGCAGAGGTTTGCATCCTTGAGAGTAAGAATCCCTTACTGAAAAATGTGTCGCTGTTTGGTGCCCAAAAGCACTCGGTAACATTGTTGTTGCTCTTTGTTGTCATGACTGCCTCAGCTCAGACCGACCGCATGTATATCCGTCAGGGCAATAAACTGTTCCGTTCCGGTGACTATGCCAATGCAGAGGTGAGCTACCGCAAAGCTTTAGAGAAGAATGATCGCAATTCACAAGCGCATTACAATCTTGGAAACTCACTGCTTGCTCAGAACAAGGACTCTGCTGCCGTTGCTGAGTTCGAAAAAGCTGGTAAGATGGAGACCGACCCACTGTTGAGGTCGCAGTCGTTCCATAATTTGGGTGTCATCTGTCAGAAGCATGAGATGTTCGGCGAAGCTATTGAAGCCTATAAGCAGTCGCTGCGCCTTAATCCTCACGATGATGAGACGCGTTATAATCTGCAACTTTGTAAGCACCAACTGAAAAAGCAGCAGCAGAACAAGCCTAACCAAAAGCCTGACCAGCAGAAGCAGGATCAGAAACAGAATCAGGATAAGCAAAAACAACAGAAACAAGATCAGCAGAAGCAGCAACAGCCTCCACAAATGAGCAAAGAAAATGCGGAGCAGTTGCTCAATGCTGCCATGCAGCAAGAGAAGCAGACTCAGGACCGTATGAAAAAGGCCCAGCAGCAGCCCCGTCACCGTCAGTTACAGAAGAATTGGTAGTAGCCTTGAAGCTGTACTGCTCTAAATGCGAATCAAAACAAAGGTAAATCCTAACGTAGATGTTCATACGAAACAATGATTAAGAATAATGCAGGTGTACATACAATTGATATGCATGACCAGAAACGATTGAGAAATAGTAAACGGATTGTGACAATCTTACTGTCTTTTGTCCTCTGCTATTTGTCACAAAGCCACGTTGTAGCACAAACACTCACTGCCAGCGCTCCGTCGCATGTTGCTGTGGGTGACCAGTTCCGTTTGTCATATAAGGTCAACTCGCAGGATGTCAGTGAATTCCGTGCGTCTGGTATTCCCGACGCTTTCGAAGTATTGATGGGCCCGAGTATGTCTCAACAGTCCAGTTATCAGTTCGTCAATGGTCATACGAGCCAGTCTTCATCCATCACTTATACATATATTCTGTATGCAACGAAGAACGGTACGTTCACAATTCCACCTGCTCGCATCATTGTTGATGGTAAGACTATCACCTCACAGGCTTTGAAGATCACGGTTAGTGGCAGTTCTTCTAATGCCCAGCAGTCCAATGGCCGTCAACGCCAGTCATCCGGTAACGAGTCAATGCGTGCCGCTGGCAGTCGCATTTCTGGTAGTGACCTTTTTATCAAGGTTAGCGCCAATAAACGACGTGTTCACGAGCAGGAACCAATTCTTCTGACCTATAAGGTTTATACGCTTGTTGACTTAACTCAGCTGGAGGGTAAGATGCCCGATCTTCAGGGCTTCCATACCCAGGAGGTATCCCTGCCCCAGCAGAAAAGTTTCAAGATTGAAACAGTCAACGGTCGTCCCTATCGAACAGTGACTTGGAGCCAGTATGTTATGTTTCCGCAGATAACAGGCAAACTCACTATTCCCAGCATTACATTCAATGGTATTGTTGTTCAGCAGAATCGTAATGTTGATCCTTTCGAGGCTTTTTTCAACGGAGGTTCCGGCTATGTTGAGGTTAAAAAGCAGATACAGGCACCCAGTGTTGATATCATGGTTGATCCACTACCGCAGCGTCCAGCCGACTTCTCGGGTGGTGTTGGCAAGTTTAATATCTCAGCTCAGTTGTCGAAGACAGAAGTGAAGGCCAACGACCCTGTGACGTTGCGAATCATCGTTAGTGGTACTGGCAATCTGAAGCTTATCAAACAACCGGCAGTCAATTTCCCGAATGATTTCGACAAGTACGATGCTAAACTGACTGATAAGAGTAAACTTACAGTCAATGGTCTTGAAGGATCGATGATTTATGATTTCCTTGCAGTACCGCGTCACCCCGGAAAGTTCGAAATTCCAGCCGTACGCTTCACTTATTACGACACTCAGACAGATAGCTACAAGACGGTGACTACAGAGTCCTTTACTCTCGATGTGGCTAAGGGGTCAGGCAGCCAGTCGGCTGATGTCTATAGCGGTCAGGAGGACGTAGAGCTACTCAACCAGGACATCCGTTTTATTAAGACTGGAGCAACCTCGCAACGTGCCGTAGGCGACTATTTCTTCGGCAGTACGTCCTATTGGCTGTGGCTTGGCGTTTTGCTGTTGTCGTTCATCTCTTTGTTTGTTATTTTCCGCCAGCGTGCCATTGACAATGCCAATGTTGTAAAACAGCGCGCAGGCAAGGCAAACAAAGTGGCCACGAAGCGTCTGAAGAAGGCCTCGCGTCTGATGGCAGCTAACCAGCCGTCATCGTTCTATGACGAGGTGCTCCGTGCTCTGTGGGGCTATGTTGGCGACAAGCTTAATATTCCTGTCGAACAGCTGTCTCATGACAATATTTCAGACCGTCTTGGCAGTCGAGGTGTAAATCCGTCCACGATAGATTTGTTCCTTGGTGCCCTCGACGAGTGCGAGTTTGAACGCTATGCACCAGGAGACCCGAAGGGCAACATGAGCAAGGTTTACGACAAGGCGATGAGTGCCATTGAGAAAATAGAAGAAGTGATGAAAAAACGTGCAAAATAAAAAAGAGAGGGAGAGAAAAACGATATGAGACGTCTGTTATTGATACTATCATTATTTATAGGCTTTGTCTTTACGGCTGAAGCTGTGACGAAAGCCGATGCCGATAGTGCCTATGCTGCTGGCCGCTATCAGGAAGCCATTAAGGGCTACGAGACGTTGCTGAAACAGGGTGCCAGTGCCGACCTGTACTATAATCTTGGCAATGCCTACTATCGTAGTGAGGATATAACGCGTGCCGTTCTTAATTATGAGCGCGCCTTTCAGTTGTCGCCAGGCGATAAGGATATCCGTCATAACCTACAGATGGCTCGTTCCAAGACCATTGACAAGATTACGCCCGAGACCGAGTTTTTCTTCATCACGTGGATTCGTGCATTCGTCAATGTTATGAGTGTTGATGACTGGGCCCGCACGGCTCTCCTGTCGTTAGCACTGGCTGTCGTGTTGGCATTGGTTTATCTTTTCTCCAATGTTATCTGGCTGCGTAAACTGGGCTTCTTTGGCGGAGGCCTGCTGTTTCTATTCTTTGTAATGAGCAATGTTTTCGCTTATTTGCAGCGTCAGCAGCAGGAGCACCACCGAGGTGCTATCATCATGAGTTCTGCTGTCAATGTCAAGAGCACGCCGGTGTCTAACGGTACCGATCTTTTCATTCTCCA
>JAGBQP010000118.1 GCA_017632825.1 Prevotella sp.
ACTCCCCCGTTTCCGGCCTCGGAATCAGCACCCCAGGCTCCACATGAAACCGTCTTCCGCAGAACTCAGCAACGCCCATTACATACTGCACGGGTTCACCCTTTTCGAGCCGTTGCATCATCCCTTCCAGTTCTGCGCACTCTTCCTCGTTCAGTTCATCCGTTTTCCCACAGACAATATCCGTCAGCGAGAGGCCGAACCTGACGTCAAGCATCCAACGGACGATGGCTTTCGCCTCGTCCGTATCATAAATGCTTGCCAGTCTGCGCCAGAGTGTTTCGTATTTCATTTGAGTGCAAAGATACAATATTTTTAAAAAAACATTGCATAATTACAGAAAAATGAAATAAAAAGCCAATCTTTGCGACAGAATATCGTGAAGTCTAATTACTTCTTGTTCTTTTCTGCAGGCTTCTCCGCCTTGATTTCAGTGGCTTTATAGCCGAACTTGCCGAAACTCTGGATGATGGCATTGGAGTTGGTCTTGTCAGCATCGTAGGTGATGGTGACACGCTGCTCGTCGATATTGCACTCAATCTGCTTGACACCCTTCTCGAATCGGAGGTTACCCTTGATTTTTTTCTCACAGCTCTCGCAGTGCATCACTGGCTGAGTGGTAACAACGACGGTCTTAATGTCCTTTGCCATACTAACCACAGCGGTCAGCATCATGGCGCTTAATACTAATACTTTTTTCATAATTTCTATTTTTTAAATTATTCACTATTCACTTTTACTATTCACTATCATAGTCTTCCGAAATTCACGCGGATGCCGGCATAGAACATGGCACCGTGAACGGGTCCCCACACCATCGTGGGATCGAAGGTGGCACTCCATGGGTCTTCGGCATTGATGATGGTCTTCTTCTGGCGGAAGGCTGTCAGGTTCTCTCCGCCGATATAGACGGAGAAATGGCGGAACCAGCGGGTAATCTGCGCTGACACCTGCTCATAGGCTTGGAAATGCTCGTCCCAAAGACCATTAACAGGAGTAGGCATTCGTCCGCCACCGTTGAGTTGCAGCGTGGCATCCACCTGCCAGAGGCCAAGGGGCGTCTTATAGCTGGCGGTGACGAGACCTTTGTATCGGCTCGTCAGCGGCTTCTCCATCAGTTCGCCGCCATAGGTACATTTCACATCGTTCCAACGCCAGGCGGCTGTCAGCTCCAGTCCTTGTACGACGGGATAAGTGGCATCAATCTGAATGGTGTTCGAATACGACTTACCGTTGAGGTTGGTGATTCGTATCAGTGAGGGATTGCTGTCGTAGTCGATGACGGCCTGCTGACTGAAATTCGTGTGATAATACTCGGCATTCAGCTTCAGCGTTTTTCCGAACAGGGGGATATAGAACGAACTGCTGATGCCGTAGTTCCAGGCACGCTCCTGCTCCAGATCATCAATCACTAACTGGCGTCCGCTGGCCAGCAGATTATTGTTCTCTGCCAATGCATGCACGGTACGATAGCCCTTGCCTGCTGAGAGACGCAGGCTGACAATCTCGCTGGGAGTGAGTTTCAGATGGAAACGGGGTGTGACGAATGTGCCGTAGCGGCTACTATGGTCTGCTCTAATACCAGCCATTGCCACCACCTTGTCGTTCAGGTTGTAGGTGTACTGGACATAGGCGCCAGGTGTTGTCTCTTTGTCCTCCTTCGTCAGATAGTCGTAGTTCAGCGAGAGACCCGTTGAGAGGTTATGCTGTTCAGTAAAGTTGGTCTCAAACAACAGTTGGGCATAGGCATTCTTCTGGTTCACGCTGTAGTGTTTGTTGCCATAATTGGCATCCAACAGATGCATCGAGGCATTGCCCATGACAGCGATGTTCGTGCCATGCTCTGGGTCGAGGATGAAGGCGTGCTTCATATAACCCTCATAACGCTCGGTCTCGACGCCGATTTTATAGAGGTGAGAGGTATGAGGTGAGAGGTGAGAGGAATGTTCAGTCTGTCCGCCCTCACGTTTCTCCTTCACCATACCAAAGCCGCCGTGGAACAGATAATGGTCGCCCTTCCACTTCCAACGGTTCTGAAGGTTCCACTGGCGCACGTTGGGCTGATCAAGGAATCCGTCGTTGTTCACGTCGTGGTGTCCGAAGTCATCCTGATAATGAACGAGCACCTCCGTACTCAGTTTGTCATCGAGATGGACATTGGCATCGGCATTGGCCTCCAGACGTCCTAAGGTGCCACCATATAGGTTTACCGTCACACCCTCGTCGTTATCAGGCTTCAGATACTCTATGTCGATCTGGCCCGTGATACTCTCATAGCCGTTGCGGACAGATGAGGAGCCCTTCGACACCTGTATGCTGTTCATCCAAGGACCAGGCACATAGTCGAGCGAGTAGGGAGCTGCAGCCCCACGGAAGTTGGGCAGGTTTTCTGTAAGCATCTGTACATAGGTGCCGCTCAGTCCCAAGAGCTTGATTTGCTTGGCACCTGTCGCAGCGTCACTATAGTTCACGTCGACAGAGGGGTTCGTAGTGAAGCTCTCGCCTAAGTTGCAGCAGGCAGCCTTAAATAGTTCCTCGCGGTTGATGAGCACACCGTTCACGGCGCCACCCATCCTTCGGGTACCAGAACGGCGTGAGGTGATCGTCACGTTGTCGAGGCTCTGCGTCATCATCGTGTCGGCCTGCAACGAGTCGATATCCTGTCCAAAAGCAGACAGGCTTAGCATCGTTACGATGCTTGTCAATAATAATCTCATGGTGTTATTCTTTGATATTAATATGATACGATAGAAAGTCAGGACACAGCAAAAAGCCATCCCCTGAAACACGAAATCACATTAAAATCAAATCAACAGCACTTGTATGATGTTCAGATAGTCGCGAGGTGGACTTTTCCAGACCTCTGGAACAAACTGAACATCGGCCTTGTTCTCTGTCGTTACCTGCCATTCTGCGACAAGGTTTGGCAGAATGGACAAAAGGGGTTGGAAGACGTGGAAGTCATAGTTTACGGTCTGCGCCATATTTGTTGGCGACAGTTCCACATGCTCCACCGACATACAATCGGCGTTCATATTACAACTCATACCGTCCATACCGCCACTATTGAAGACGGTCATTACCTTGAGCGTTCCTGTATGAGCACAGCGCGTAATGGTAACACCGCTTCCGATAAACAACAGCGTCACCGAAAGCAGCATCGACAGTAGGATATGACAGAACTTCTTCATTCCGGCTGCAAAGATACATTTTTTTTCAGATATAAGTACATAAGAACATATTTTTTTATGTTTCTTTTGTAATTGGAAGATTTTTGTTATCTTTGCACTCAGTTTAGGAAAGTTATAAGATTATGATGAAAAGAAGCGTATTATTCGGCTTAATAGCCCTGTTCATATCATTATCCGTTCAGGCTCAGACGGCGCTGAAAAAGGTATATAACGAAGATATCAACCCCCTCGAACAGATTGACCAGGC
>JAGBQP010000119.1 GCA_017632825.1 Prevotella sp.
AGCAGGGCCGCCATAAAATTCACATAACTATTAAAAATTACCTTCAAAACATGCTTGGCACTTTCTCCGATTATCACTTCTGGCTTCGAGTCCACTATGCCAAATGGGGTGTTGGATTGATTGGATGGAGTGCTATTTGCTTCAAAAATGCGACAAATGCTTGTAACTAACTGAAAATCAGTACACATCAAAACTTTAACACTTTTAACATATCGTCTATTAAAAGTACTCCAAAAAGTGGGTGTAAAATAACACCCAGATTCACCAAAAGTGGGTATAAATCTGGGTGTAAGTTTGTAACTTGCTGATATTCAGCTAAGCTGGCGGAGAGAGAGGGATTCGAACCCCCGGCACCTCTCAGTGCGGCAGTTTTCAAGACTGCTGTAATCGACCACTCTACCATCTCTCCAGAAGGTCTCAAAGTCTGTTTTTTGACTGACTTCGTTAGTGATTCTCTTGAAATCGGCTGCAAAGGTAGTGGTTTTTCTTCAAACGAGCAAATATTTTGGCAACTTTTTATAAATAATTTGGTAATTCGTGTAAATTACACTATCTTTGCAGCATGATTTATCCAAATAACTTTGAACAAAAGGTTGGTTTCAGTGAGATTCGAACGCTGCTGAAACAGCATTGTCTGAGCACGTTAGGCAAGGAGAAAGTGGATGAGATTTCATTCTCTGCCGACTTCGATACCGTTACGGAGCAATTGGAGCAACTGCGTGAATTCCGCCGTTTACAACAGGAAGCCGACGATTTTCCCATGCAGTATTTCTTCGATGTTCGCGATGCTGTGTCACGCATCCGCCTGGAGGGTACACATCTGGAAGAAGACGAGGTGTGGGACCTGCGACGTTCGTTGGAGACTATTGCCAATATGGTGAAATACCTGAACCGCAATACTGACGACAATGAGGAAACGTACCCCTACCCTGCCCTACACCGGCTGACGGAAGGTGTCATGACTTTTCCTGCCATGTTGCGGCGCATTGACTCTATTCTGGACAAATTTGGAAAAATCAAGGATTCGGCATCAATGACGTTGGCTGGCATTCGTCACGAGCTGTCAAAGACCGAAGGTAGCATCTCGCGTACCTTATATACTATATTACACGCAACCCAGAAGGACGGACTGGTTGACAAGGACGCAGCACCGACCATGCGTGACGGCCGTTTGGTGATACCTGTGGCACCAAACCTGAAGAAACGTATCAATGGTATTGTACACGACGAGTCGGCCACCGGCAAGACCGTATTCATAGAGCCGACAGAGGTTGTTGAGGCTAACAACCGCGTTCGCCAGCTTGAAGCCGAAGAACGCCGTGAGATTATCCGCATTCTGACGGTATTCAGCGATGAGGTGCGCCCACACGTACCAGCCATTCTAGATTCCTACCAGTTCCTGGCTACCATGGACCTTATCTATGCTAAGGCCCAGTTGGCAGAACAGACAAAAGCCATTGAGCCTGAAGTCAGATCAAAAACGCACATCGACTGGATTCACGCCGAGCATCCGTTACTCAGTCTGTCGCTGCAGAAGCAGGGAAAGAAGGTGGTGCCGCTTGACATTCGATTGGAGACAACTGATGATACCGACACGAAAAACAAAAAGAACGTCGGACGGTTACTCATCATCAGCGGTCCCAATGCCGGTGGCAAATCGGTATGCCTCAAGACCGTAGGATTACTACAGTACATGCTTCAATGCGGACTGGCCATCCCCATAGGCGACCGCTCAACGTGCGGACTGTTCCAGGACATCCTGATAGACATTGGTGATGAACAGAGCATCGAAAACGACCTATCGACATACTCCAGCCACTTGCTGAACATGAAACAGATGATGCGACAGGCCAGCGCCCACACTTTATTATTAATAGATGAGTTCGGCGGTGGTACAGAGCCAACCATAGGCGGTGCCATAGCCGAAGCCATGCTTAAACAATTCTGGAAACGTCAGGCCTTTGGCGTCATCACCACCCACTACCAGAACTTAAAGCATTTTGCCGACGACCATGAGGGCGTCATCAACGGCGCTATGCTTTACGATCGTCACGAGATGCAGGCTCTGTTCCAGCTAAGCATCGGACAACCCGGTTCATCGTTTGCCATCGAGATAGCCCGCAAGACGGGCATCCCCGAAGAGGTCATCAAGGACGCATCTGACATTGTCGGCCAGGACTATATACAAAGTGACAAATACCTTCAGGACATCGTACGCGACAAACGTTACTGGGAAGGCAAGCGCCAAACCATCCACCAGCATGAGAAGCGACTGGAGGTGAGCGGCCAGAAACTGGAGGCCACCATTGAGGAGATAGAGCAACAGCGCAAGGACATTTTGCGTCGTGCCAAAGAGCAAGCAGAAGAACTGCTACGCGAAAGTAACCGCAAGATAGAAAATGCGATTCGTGAGATACGCGAGAGCCAAGCAGAGAAAGAAGCTGCCCGCCGTGCTCGTGAAGAATTAAACGCCTTCAAGGAAGAGGTGGCCGAGATTGACACCCGAGAGAACGACGAGCTGATAGCCCGCAAAATTCGCCAGATACAAGAACGTAAGGAGCGCCGCGAAAAACGCAAGGCCGAAAAACTGGCCAAGAAGGAGGAAGGGACTCCAACAAACGCCACCATTACAGCTGGCTCACAGCCCACTAATTCCGTCTCACAACTGAAAGTTGGCGACACCGTACGCATCAAAGGCCTGCAGAGCGTAGGCACCATCGACAGCATTGACGGTAAGATGGCCACTGTCATCTTCGGTGATATGAAGACAAAGATGCGTGCCGAGCGCTTGGAACATGCACAACCACCGAAGGTCGAGAAGACAAAAGCCGAAGAGCGCAATGCAAATATCGTGGGCTCATACGGCAGCATATCCAACGACACACGCAACGTTATCGACAACCGCAAACAGAAATTCCATCAAGATATTGACGTCCGCGGTATGCGTGGCGACGAAGCCATCAATGCCGTCACCTATTTCATCGATGACGCCATCCTCGTCGGCATGTCCCGTGTTCGTATTCTGCACGGCACAGGCACTGGTATCTTGCGACAACTGATACGCCAATACCTCGCCACCGTGCCCAACGTCAGCCATTTTCGTGACGAGCACGTTCAATTTGGTGGAGCAGGCATCACTGTGGTCGATTTAGACTAAAAAACCACCTGATTATAAAGCACATACAACAATGTGTGCGTACACATATATTCTTAAAAAAACTGAAAATATTTGGAAAACTGCATGAAACTTCGTAACTTTGTCGGCAAATTCTAAAGGATTACGCAGTTTACTCGTGATGAGATGCGCTGCAGAAAGTATAGAGTTATGAAGAAATTTATAATGATTGTAAGTATGAACTTGGTAGTACTTACGCTATGCGCAAAGACGCCAAAGTTCAACTGGAATCCAGTGATGGATGCGATTATTCAAGTAGAAAGCGAAGGAAATCCCAACGCCGTGAGTGGGAACTCAGTAGGCGCCATGCAGATTACTCCAATACTAGTAAAGGATTGCAATATCATCCTGAAAAAGCAGAAGAGTAAGAAGCGCTTCACACTGGCCGACAGATATAGTGTCGAAAAGTCGAAGGAGATGTTCCTGTTAATTCAAGCGCACTACAACCCCAAGAATAACATAGAAAAGGCAATACGCCTTTGGAATGGGGGAAACAATTACAGCGTACGGGCTACGAACCGTTACTATCAGAAGGTTATGCGCAACATGAGCAAGAATTAAATTCTATTTGCAAGACTGATACAAATCCGACCGCTCCAAACGGTCGGATTTTTTCGTTCATAACTGTAACCAGGAGCACGGCTATACTTCGCTTTGCGAAGAACTGCGACCGGGAGCACGTGAGGAGCTTGCCGTAGCCATACGAAAAAAGCCCGATATAAAATCGGGCTTCTGTAGTTGCGGAGGCAGGATTCGAACGTGCGACCTCCAGGTTATGAGCCTGGCGAGCTACCAACTGCTCCACTCCGCGATGTATTTCTGTTTAGCGGGTGCAAAGGTAGTAATATTTTCCGAGCTGTGCAAATTTTTATGCTATTTTTTTGGATATTTCAAATAAAAGGGGTAATTTTGCACACGATATAAGCACTGTGCAATATCCAAATAAACAAAAACGGGAGGAACATCAAATGTCCATATCGAAGACCAGACAGCTACTGGTAGACGTGGCTCGACAACTGTTTGCCAAAAGTGGCCTTGAGAATACGACGATGAACGACATTGCCATCGCGTCAGGAAAAGGTCGCCGTACGCTCTACACGTATTTCAAATCGAAAGACGACATTTACTACGCAGTTATTGAGAGTGAGCTCGAGAGACTGAGCGACAAGCTCGACGAGGTAGCCGCTAAGAAAATCCGTCCTCAAGACAAGGTGATAGAACTTATCTACACACATCTGAGCATGATTCGCGAGACAGTGGTACGCAACGGCAATCTACGAGCTGAGTTCTTCCGCAATATCTGGATGGTGGAGAAAGTCCGCAAGAATTTCGACGATGCAGAGATTGAACTATTCCGCAAAGTCTATTCAGAAGGTAAGGAAGATGGTGAGTTCGATATTGAGAACGTTGACTTGGTTGCAGACATCACCCACTACTGCATCAAAGGTCTGGAGGTTCCCTACATCTACGGCCGTATTGCCCACGGCATGACCGAGGAAGCCACCAAGCCTCAGGTAGCCAAGGTTGTGTATGGTGCTTTAGGAAAAATCAAGAAGTGAGAATACACATATTTATTCAATATAAAGATTATTATGGGATTATTAACTGGTAAGACTGCGCTGATTACAGGTGCAGCACGCGGTATCGGAAAAGCTATCGCGCTGAAGTTTGCTGAGGAAGGTGCCAACATTGCTTTCACCGACCTCGAAGTTAACGAAGAAACAGAAAAAGAGATTGCCGCCAAAGGCGTTAAAGCTAAGAGCTACGCTTCTAATGCAGCCGACTTCGCTCAGACCGAGGAAGTTGTGAAGGCTGTTAAGGAGGAGTTTGGAGCTATTGATATTCTGGTGAACAACGCCGGTATTACGAAGGATGGTTTGATGCTTCGCATGACCGAGCAGCAGTGGGACGCCGTGATTGCCGTCAACCTGAAGTCGGCCTTCAACTTCATCCACGCCTGCGTACCCGTCATGATGCGTCAGCGTGGTGGCAGCATCATCAACATGGCTTCAGTCGTTGGTGTTCACGGCAACGCCGGTCAGGCCAACTATGCCGCCTCAAAGGCTGGTCTCATCGCCCTTGCCAAGTCAATCGGTCAGGAGATGGGTCCCAAGGGCATCCGCGCCAATGCCATTGCCCCCGGCTTCATCGAGACAGCCATGACCGCTGCCCTTCCTGAGGATGTACGCAACGAGTGGAAGCAGAAGATTCCCCTTCGTCGTGGTGGTCAGGTCGAGGATATTGCCAACGTTGCAACTTTCCTGGCCAGCGACATGTCGAGCTACGTCAGCGGCCAGGTCATCCAGGTCGATGGTGGCATGAACATGTAATCAGCACTTTGCTCTGTTTCTTCGTAGCCTCCACATTAGGAATCAGCTGTTCCGGCTGCTTGGTGTTGGGCGCTGACGAGAAACCACCAACGAAGGCAAACTGTTTTTGCTTTCAGAGAAAAAAAACAAAAAACACCTAACCACCTAACCCAACAGGCCTGAAACGCCGATGTACAAAGGGTTTGAGGAGGGTTAGGTGTTTTTGAAACACCTAACCCAGAGGTACCCCTTTTTGCTAAAGACCTACCCCTCATTGGATTTCCGATCACCACCTCTTTTAGTAATTCCAAACGTTCTTCATACGAATGTCTCTTCATAATTCTTTCTTTTTGTGTCCAACTTTTGGGCGCATTTCATAAATCGCTTAGGGTAGATGATGGGTTAGGTGTTAGGTAGGTGTTTCGCAAAGAGGTAACCCGTCTGAAAGCCTTTGTACATCGGCGTTTCAGGCCTGTTGGGTTAGGTGGTTAGGTGTTTTTCGGAATTTGTCTGTGTCGCGCGAGTTCCCAAGATGCGAGACTTCAAAAAGAACAAGTTCTACGAGGGAGACACGAGTAATAAAAAAAAACTCCATGACTTTTGAAAAAAACTCCATGACTTTTGAAAAAAACTCATGGAGTTTTGCGCAAAAAGGGCCGAGTATTTTTCAATACTCGGCCCCTAGTGACTATGAGTGATGGGGGAAGGGTGCTTACTGCATATCGTAGACGACCTGCATGAGGCGCTTGCCCAGCTCGTCGGCCTCCTCCATAGTCTGCGCCTCGCTATAGACGCGGATGATGGGCTCGGTGTTCGACTTGCGCAGGTGTACCCACTTGGTGGGGAAGTCGATCTTCACGCCGTCGATGTCGTTGACCTGGGCCTCGGGGTCCTGGGCAAACATCTCTTTGACCTTCACAAGGATGGCGTCGACATCGGTCTCAGGTGTCAGGTCGATGCGGTTCTTGGCTATCTGATAGTCGGGGAACGTACGGCGCAGCTCGCTGACGGTGCAGCCCTTCTGTGCCAGCGACGACAGGAAGAGGGCTATGCCCACGAGGGCGTCGCGACCGTAGTGGCTCTCGGGATAGATGACACCACCATTGCCTTCGCCGCCAATGACGGCACCCACCTCCTTCATCTTCGTCGTGACATTGACCTCGCCGACGGCAGCAGCAGTGTACTGGCCGCCATGACGCTCGGTGACATCGCGCAGGGCGCGGGTGCTTGAGAGGTTGGAGACGGTGAAGAGAGAATTCTGAGTGTTCGGAGTATTCGGAGTATTCAGATTATTCAG
>JAGBQP010000120.1 GCA_017632825.1 Prevotella sp.
ACACTTTAGGTGTTACTGTTGAATTCTAATTTCAAAATTGAAGATTATGAAGACTAAGATATATAGAATAGGTTTAATGGGGTTCATGGGTCTAATGGGACTGATGGGTGTCACTGGATGCTCTGACTTCTTGGAGATTGAGCCTCAGAATGAGATTATTCTGGAGAAATTCTGGAATGAAAAGGCCGATGTGGAAGCAGTCATTGGAGGTTGCTACTCAGCCATGCAGGATGGCAATGTCATCAAGCGCATGATGGTGTGGGGGGAGTTCCGCAGCGATAATATCGGCCCAGGTAGTAACGTTGGCTCCGACGCCAACCTCGAGAAGATCCTGAAGGAAAACATCGAAGCCAAGAACAGCTACACCAACTGGCGGGCTTTCTATACGGTCATCAACCGCTGTAACACGGTCATCAAGTATGCCCCTGGCGTGGCCGCCATCGACCCCGCTTATACGGAGAGTGAGTTGCAGGCCAACATCGCTGAGATGGTGACCCTCCGCAGCCTCAGCTACTTCTATCTGATCCGCGCCTTCCGCGATGTACCTTTCACGCGGGAGGCCTATATAGATGACGACCAGACAATGGACCTGCCTGCCACCAAGTTCGACAACGTGCTTGACTCGCTCATCTACGACTTGGAAAGCGTAAAGAACAACGCTGTAAGACGCTATCCCGTCACCAAGGAGCTCTACCAGACAGGCCGTATCACGCAGGATGCCATCCATGCCCTACTCTGCGAGCTCTACCTCTGGAAGAAGGACTACCAAAACTGTGTTCGCTATGCCGACATGGTCATTGATGCCAAAAAAGCCATTTATGAGGAAAACCGCCAGAAACGCAACACATCTTCTTCCATCACAAGCACTAACGAAGTGGAAGAGCGTTTCAATGGCTTCCCCTTAGTGAGCAACTCCACCTCGTCCAATTATTACGGCGATGCCTATACCACCGTTTTCGGCAGTGACCGGAGAAACATAGATGAGAAGAACCAGGAGATTATCTTCCAGCTGGTCTACGACGACGATCCGGGCGGATCAGGTATGCCTGCCAATGGTGCCGTCAATGACTTCTACGGCAATTCGCAATCCACAACTGGTCTGGTTGCCCCCTCTGACTACATCTACGCCCAGATTGAGGCCACTGGCCAAGACCGGAAAGTGTTTGCCGAGAAAAATAAGATGTTAGATGCCCGTATCTATACCAATTGTCAATACAGCGGCAGTAGCAGCGGCAACAGCAACAAGTCGATCAACAAATTTACGACCAGTACGATTGACATCCTTGCCGGCGCCGGTACCACACCCACAGCCAGCTACGATTCCAAATACACGCAGAATCAGAACGGCTCCAACTGGATTATCTACCGCCTGCCTGACATCATGCTGCTTAAGGCCGAAGCCCTTACCCAGATGATGAGTGACGGCGAAGACGCTGATGCCAGTGCGTCTAACAGGGATCTTTTAGACAGAGCCTTTACCTTGGTCAATGCCGTTAACAAACGGTCCCTCATGCAGACCCAGCTCTTAGACACGCTCGTGAGAAGCAACTACAGCAGCAAGGGTGATATGGAAACTCTGGTTCTTCAGGAGCGCCAGCGCGAACTGATGTTCGAGGGCAAGCGGTGGTTCGACCTCGTCCGCCTCTCACAGCGTACTGGCAACACGACGGTACTGACAGCTGCAGCCATGCAGAAAGCCACGATTGGTCAGGGACTGATCAGCAACCATCTGGCCAAGATGGACGCCATCTACTGGCCCTATAATCTTGACGAGATGAAGGTCAACCTGAATCTTGTGCAGAATCCGGCCTTCGGTAGTGGAGAAGACGAATCATATCAAAAGACCACGAAGAAGTGAAAAGTGAAAAATGAAAAGTGAAAAAGTTATGAAACGTAATAATATATTCAAAGGGATTTTGGGAGGTGTGCTCATAGCCATGCTCACTCC
>JAGBQP010000121.1 GCA_017632825.1 Prevotella sp.
CAATTGAAAAGGGTCCGCTCACAACGATGTGAACGGGCCCTTACTCTTATGTCTATAAACTTGACTAAAGTCCACGCATAGATAGTGATATGCGGTTGCGACGGCGGTCAACCTCAATAACTCGGACACGAACGTGCTGATGAAGCTTCACTATGGTATTGGGGTCCTTGACATATTTATCGGCCAACTGCGAAACATGTACGAGACCATCCTGATGGACACCAACATCAACAAAAGCGCCAAAAGCGGTGATATTGGTAACGATACCTGGGAGTTCCATTCCTTCAACGAGGTCATCGACCGACTCAATACCATCGGCAAAGCGGAATTCCTCAATCTGCTCACGAGGGTCACGGCCGGGCTTTTCAAGTTCTTTCACGATATCAGTCAGCGTAGGCAATCCGACTTCCGACGTCACATAGCGTTCCAAACGTATGGTTTGCCGCTTCTCCTTATTATTAATAAGGTCGGCAATGCTACAGCCCTGATCCTTTGCCATTTGCTCTACCACCTGATAGCGCTCAGGATGAACAGCCGAATTATCAAGCGGGTTCTTAGCTCCGGGGATGCGCAGGAAACCTGCACACTGCTCAAAGGCCGAAGGACCGAGACGTGGAACCTTCTTGAGTTGGGCACGAGAAGTGAAAGCACCGTTAGCCTTGCGGTAATCAACGATGTTCTTTGCAAGTGCAGGACCTAATCCGCTGACGTACTGCAACAGATGGCTACTGGCAGTATTAAGGTTGACACCGACAGAGTTGACACAACTCATCACCGTCTGATCCAACTGCAGCTTAAGTTTCGTCTGGTCAACATCATGCTGATACTGCCCCACCCCGATACTTTTGGGATCAATCTTCACGAGCTCGGCCAGCGGGTCCATCAGTCTACGGCCAATGGAGACAGCACCACGCACGGTGACGTCTTCGTCGGGGAACTCATCGCGCGCCACCTTTGAGGCAGAATAAACAGAGGCACCATCTTCGCTGACAACGAAAACCTGGGGTTTCGTGGATTGCTCTGATGAAACTGAACCACCAGAAATAGCCTCCTCCACAAAGGCACGTGTCTCGCGGCTGGCAGTGCCATTACCGATGGCGATGGCCTCAATGTGATACTGCTCTATCATCTGTTGCACGTGGACGGTGGCTTGCATACGGTGATTGACCGGCGGGTGAGGGAAAACGGCTTCATGGTGTAACAGATTTCCCTGAGCATCAAGACACACCACCTTACAGCCTGTACGGAAACCGGGGTCAACACCCATCACGCGTTTCTGTCCCAACGGTGCCGACAGTAACAGCTGGCGCAAATTCTCAGCAAAGACACGAATAGCCTCATCGTCGGCCTGTTCCTTGCTAAGGGTATTGAATTCGGTTTCTATTGACGGTTTTAGCAAACGCTTGTAGCCGTCCTCCACAGCTTCAGACACAAATTTCCAACAAGCATTCGAGCCGTTAGCTGGTGCTGATGGCATATTTCGTTTCAGCTTCTCCACACATTCCTCATCGCTTATAGGGTCGATGCTCAGTCGAAGAATACCCTCGGCCTCGCCACGACGCATGGCCAACAAGCGGTGGCTGGAACAACGCTTCAGTGGTTCATGCCAGTCGAAGTAGTCGCGGTATTTCTGAGCTTCGTCAGTGTCGGCTTTTGCCTTCACCACCTTCGACGTGATTATGGCGGTACGGCGGAAAGCACCACGTACCTGCTGGCGTGAGCGCTCATCCTCGCTCACTTGTTCGGCAATAATGTCCTGCGCGCCTTTCAGGGCAGCGGCAACATCGGCGACATCGTCTTTTACAAAACGAACTGCTGCAGCTTCAGGGTTACGTTCACGCTGTTGTAGCAAGATAATAGCTAACGGTTCCAACCCCTGTTCACGGGCCACCTGGGCACGAGTGCGGCGTTTCGGTCGGTAAGGCAAGTAGATATCCTCCAGTTCTGTAGAGTCCCAGCATCGCTCAATGCGCTGCTGCAGATCTGGTGTCATCTTCTCAAGCTCAGTGATGGTTTTGACAATAGTCTCCTTTCGCTTCACCAACTCTCGCAGTTTGTCGAACTGGTCACTGATGGCAGCAATCTTCACTTCGTCAAGTCCGCCTGTCCGCTCTTTGCGGTAACGAGCAATAAACGGAATGGTGCACCCTTCTTCGAGTAGTGTCAGTGTGCCGGCAACACCGCTTTCGGCAATTCCAAGCCGCTGCGCTATGAGTTTTGCAAATATTTTCTGTTCCATACCTGCAAAAGTACGAAAAAACGAGAAAAGCGCAAAAGAAAAAGTCTTTTTTTCTTTGTCTTATGCCTTGCAACCAATTATTCGAGCCACCTCTGCACCCTGATGGATGCGATGCCCCATTCCTATACCGTCGCGCATATTACCAGCCAGCGTGAGCCCCGGATACTTTTGCTGGAGATAGTCGATAGCTTCGAAACGTTCTCCACTGTTACTCCAATACTGTGGAATGGCACGTTCATGACGGAAGATACGAATCAGGTCAGGCTGGCTGTCGGCAGGATACTTCAGCATCCGATGGAACGCGTCAAGCACAATCTCCCTGATTTCCTCATCCGTCTTTTGCATATATTCCGTATGGCGTGCACCGCCTATGAAATAAGAATACAGAGCGCCGCCTTCTGGAGCACGTCCACCAAAGCATGAAGAAGGAAATAGTATGCCGAGCACACGCTGGTGTTCCTTATGGGGAACGAGACCACCAAAGGCCGGGCACTCCATTCCCCGTGCATCCTTCACACCAACGACAACTTGAATAATGGGAGCATAGAAGAGGTTGCTGATTTTCTGCATCAGCTCTTTTTCGACAAATGGCAGTAACTGAGGCAATGCATAGGCACCTACAGTCGTTACAACCTGACTGCAATGTATGGACTCCCCACCTTGGTAATTGACAAGCCAAGAACCATCCTCCTGAGGTTCGACGGTTACATGAGTGGCACCAGTTGTTATGTCCAACTCCTGAGACATCGCATCAACCATCTGCTGAAGGCCGCCTACAGCAGAGAACACTTTTTTCGTCGCCAGCTTGTCACGTTCTGATTTCTTCTCTTTGGCTTTGGCTATGCTGCCACGAATAAAACTACCATAAGTAGCTTCAAGGTTATACAGTTTCGGTAGTGCATAGCGCGTGGTGAGCTTCATGGGGTCGCCTGCATAGACACCAGAAACAAAGGGATCGACCGCATATTCGTAGAACGAGCGTCCTAAACGCCGCTGTGCCAATGCCCCCACCGATTCGTCGGGGTCGTTGCCCTGTTTGCGCCACGGTTCACCAAGAATTCTGAACTTGTCGGACAGACGGAACAAGGGGGTGGTAATACCTCCCATAAGACTGGAGGGTAAAGCATGGAAACGCTTGCCCTTCCAGATAAGACGACGTTTAGAAGAGTCGCGAGCAATCTCCAACTGACACTTATCGCTAAGGCTTTGAAAGAGTTCGGCCACTTCCGGAAACGAGATGACACCGGTGTTGGGTCCACTCTCAAAAGTAAAGCCCTCTTCTGTATATGTACGGATTTGTCCGCCTATGCGACTCTCTTTCTCAAGAACAATGACGTCGCAGCCCATCTTTTTCAGGTGAAAGGCAACACTGAGACCGGTGAGGCCTGCGCCTATGACGACAATATCATGCTGTTTCATTACTATATTAAATTGGTTTTGAGAATTTCTTGTCACTATGTCGAATCAAAGGATCGAGTGCGGCGGCTACATTACGTACGAAAGGACGGCCCTCGGTATTAACAACGATATGGTCTGCGTGCAGCGTAAGCAAACCATCAGCAGCCATTTCCTGCATCAGCTGTTCATTGTAGTCGCAGGCTTGGCGGAGGGCATCGGGAGTAACTTCCAGGAGACTAGACAGGGAGCCCCAGTCAAGTGCATAGTTGCACATCAGCGTCTCAATGACTTCACGTCTCAGTTTCTCTTCTGCCGACAGACGATAGCCACGCCTGGTATATAGTTGTCCTTTGTTGATGGTTTCTATATACTCTTTGATATCACGACCATTCTGGGCATAGGCATCATCAAGCTGACTGATGGCTGTCACGCCAAAGGCATAGACTTGTGCCGTTGTGCGGCGGGTGCAATATCCCTGGAAATTACGATGTAGCAATCCCTGAGACAGCGCTTGTGCCAGTTCATCGTCAGGCAGGACAAAGTGGTCCAGTCCTACTGCCTGATATCCTGCATGAAGCAATGTCTGCGCTGCTGTCTCGAACATCTGGTTTTTCTCGTCGGTTGACGGTAAGCCCAAACGGTCTAATGCCATCTGTCGAGGAAAGAGTCGGGGAAGGTGGGCGTATGAGAATGTGACCAACCGGTTGGGACGCAATTCGGCGGCCTGCTCAATAGTCTGTCGGAAGCTATCGGCTGTTTGAAGGGGCAAACCGTAAATAAAATCCATATTCACAGTAGCTCCTGAAGCACGTATGATTTGCAGAATCTCGTTGACAGGAAGCAGTGCAGGACGTCGGTTGACACCCTTCAAGACTTCCTGACTAAAGTCTTGAATACCTAAACTATAGCGGGTGAAACCACACGCTGTAAGTTGCAGCCAGTCGTCGGCTGTAAGATAGCCTGGGTGACACTCTATCGCGATTTCAGGTCGTTCAATGGTGGGAGCCAAAGACAGCAGATGCTCGTTCAGTTCCTTGATATACTTAATAGGAATAGAGGTTGGACTGCCACCACCGTAGTGAATCTGTGAGATTCTACGCCCAGGTCGGATATGTTTGGCCACCAAATCAATCTCCCGATGAAGGGCATCTACATAAGCATCGACCACCTCTGTCGTACCATACGGGTAGGAATTACATCCACAGTAATGACAGAGATGCCGACAAAAGGGAATATGCAGATAAAAGGATATTTGGTTCTGCTTTGCTTCATTCGAAGTATCAACAGCCTGCAGATAATCACCAGCCATCATCTCACCGAAGAAGTTAGCTGGTGGATAACTGGTGTAGCGTGGAACAGGCCGGTTATACTTCTGTATGATTTCAGGCTTCATGAGGTTTCTTAAAGTTGAACAGAATATAGAAAAGTGATAGTGTTGCAATAAAAACCTCCACTGCAAAAAGTCCCTGATAACCCAAATGGTCGGCTACGGCACCACTCAGACCTGCCATTATAATACCGCTCAGATGTGTCAGCACCGTCTGAACAGTAAAGTCAGTACCCTCACGTCCTGGGCGCACACACTCCATAGCACTGGTATATACCACTATCGTTGCCATACCGTAGCTTACCCATAGTATCACCACGCCTGCATAGAGCACGGTCGTCGATGGCTGTCCCATCAACGAAATGGACAGGAAACAAAGTGTAACCAAAAGGATGAAACAGGCGAAAAGAATCCTTGCAGTAAAGATGCCTATACGCTTCACCAGGAAGCCTGCTCCAAAGGAAGCACAAAAGGCAGCAGAAGTACCAATAATGCCACTCATCACACCTATTTCTTTCATAGAATAGCCCAAATCGACCAACCAGGGACGCATCATAGAAAGGATACCGATGATACTGGCATAATACAGCAGGAGGAACCCAATCTGTCGCCAGATGCCTGGCTGAGCGAAGAACGAAGCAAAATCGGTGAGACGTGGGCGTTGCTTAGCGGATTTCGGCATAACATCCACATCCTTCCTTCGTATAAGGGGGATGAGCATTAGCAACACAAAGATGGCCAGACAGGGGGTGACAACATGCCACCCGAAGCGCTGGAGCACCAGCAAAAGCAAACCACTGCCAACAAGTGCGCCGCCAAAACTACCCATCGACTGCATACTGTTGACCATATTCTTATCGCGTCCGCGATGCATCAGAATGGCCAGCGCATCGGTAGCGATATCCTGTGTGGCTGAAGCCACTAACGAGAGTGTCACCAACAGAAGAACAAGGAAAAGATTGTCGGCAACATGAAGGAATCCGGCTAAAACAATGAAAAACGCATACACACATTCGCATATAACGATGCAGCGACGGAAGTCACGTCCCGTCAGGCAATGACGGTCAACCATTGGCGACCACAGGAATTTCAGTACCCAAGGCAGTTTTACGAGTTGCAACAATCCGATGGTTGCCAACGAATAGTTTGCTTCGCGCATCATCACCTGCAAGGCTGTTGCAAAGAAGCTCGAGGGTATGCTCTGAGCAATGTAAAGGCAGAAGAACATCGGAAGCCCGATGCCTCTGCCTTCTTTACTTATATGGCTAAAATGTGTTTGATTCTCCGTTTGCTCCATATCATTACAAATCCAGTATCAGCGATGTGCCAAAGGACACAGGGCGCCCTTTCTGACCATAAGATGTACTTGTCTTGAAGTAATATGTCAGATAGTTGGTATCCGTCAGGTTCTTTCCCCATACCTCCCAAGTCAGACGACCGATGGTAGCACTCGCCTTAGCATTGAGCAGTGTGTAGAACGACTGAGCCACAGCGTTATCCTCATTCCAGTAAATCTTGCCGATACCGGTCAGTCCTGCACTCAGCACCACACGGTCTAAGACCGAATGAGTGGGAACGATGGTGTAAGAGCCATTCAGTGCCAGCGTGTGACGGGGCACCAGGGGCAACATCTTTCCTGTATAGCTGACAGTCTCGCTGCGCTTGTAATCCAGGAAGCGGGCGTAGGTATAGCCATACGACAGGTTCAGTGTCAGCGGCTGTACAGGACGAGCGGTCACTGCCAGTTCCACGCCCTTTGAGTCTGAGTGGCCGGCATTGCGGGTGATGTTACCCACACCGGGAACGGTTTGTGTAATCTGCTGATGACGCCAGTCAACATAGAACAGGCTCAGTTCAGCCTGTAGTGTATGATTGGCTGTTGATGCCTTTACGCCAACCTCATAGTTCCAGTTATACTCAGGGTCAAAGGTACGCTCATCATCCTGCAGGAATGTAGAGTTAAAACCGCCTGTTTTGTAACCACGGGTAACTGAAGCATAGAACAGCTGATCACCCGATGTCAGATATTCCAAAGAGAACTTCGGAGTGAGCTGAGTGAAATTCAGTTTGCTGTTATACTGGTCTTCCTGTGTACCAAGAGCTTGAGACCAGGCTTCTGTGCGGTAAGCAACATAATCCTCCTTGGCATGTTCGTAGTCGAAACGCAGTCCTAAACGGGCCTTTAGTCCACCAACGATGTCAAGTGCCGACTGGTGATAGAGTGAAAGACCGGTTGTCGGTGAGTCATAGAACTTGGGGGTACAATAGTTCTGACTAATGTAAGTTGTGTAGAGCTGCTTCTTATAGCTGTCGCTGAAAAAGAAAGCACCTACCATCCACTGATAGCGTCCTGACGTTGTGGACTTCAGAGTCAGTTCTTCACTGAAAATATTCTGTCGTACACCCTGCTTCACCCAATATAGGTCCTTCGGTGTGAAGTCCTGGTCGATACCCATGTGGTCGTCAATATACTGATAGGCCGCCTGGCTGTTGAAACTATAGGTATCACCCACGTAGCGGGCATTCACACCTACCGTTGTCAGCTGACGCAGGTAAGAGCTGTAGCGGTTGTAGTTAATCTCGCCTGTCTCGTCGGTCTCCACATCGTAGATGGCGTATGGGTAACCTCCCTGATCGCTGTTACGGTAGCTGACATCGGCAGAAAGTGTCCATCGTTCAGCCGGCTTCCAGGTAACTCGACCTCTGAGGAAGCCCTCGTTAAACTTGTCAATCTTACTATCATCGTAAGAATTACGGAAGTAGCCATCATTGTGATGATAACTACCGTTGATAGCAAAACCGAGGCGGTCGTTCACCTTATTATAATGATAGCCGTTCACGGCGATGTCGTTGTACTTACCATAACTGGCCTTGATACGAGTACCCTGGAATTCCAGCGGCGAATGGGTATAAGCATTGATAATGCCGCCAATACAGTTACGACCGTAAAGCGTTCCCTGAGGACCGCGCAGGACTTCAAGCGACGAGAGGTCGAAAAGGTCATCGTCAAATGAAGAACGCTCCATGTGTGGAACGCCATCTACATAAAAGCCCACAGTTGGTCCATTGGTCTTTGAACCCACACCGCGTACGAAAACGGGCGAGTTCTGGCGGCTACCATATTCCGGAATATAGAAGTTAGGTACGCTATAGCCCAAATCCTTGATGGTGGTCATCTCCGTATTACGGATGAAAGCACTCGGCAGAAGAGTGACAGACATGGCATCGTGTCGGGGAGCCTCTTGCTTAAAACCGACAACGGTTAACTCGTCCATGTCGAACTGACGGGCTACAGTGGTGTCCACTAACTCAGAACCTGATTCTGCAAAAACATAAGATGCACAAGATAGTGCCAGGAATAGTGTTGTACTTTTTATCATTTCAATCATTGTGTTGATTTCGGCTGCAAAAGTACAACAAAGATTGCAACTGCACAATCCCCATTTATGTGGATTTTTGCCAACTTTTGGTACCACCATAGGCCATATCGTCTCGTTTTTCGTCAGAAGGCATGCTTTTTCCGTCGTAAAAGTGCGGTAATTTGGAAAGAAAGTAGTACCTTTGTGCCCAATTTCAAACTTCAAACATATATTGTAGATATGGAAATCAAAATTACTTTTCCCGACGGTTCTGTTCGCTCGTATGAGCAGGGCGTTACGGGACTTCAGATTGCCGAGAGTATCTCACCGGCTCTGGCGCGCAGCGTTGTAAGCTGTGGTGTAAACGGTGAGACTGTAGAGCTGAACCGTCCCATCACCGAGGATGCTACCATTGCACTCTACAAGTTCGAAGACGAGGAAGGAAAGCACACCTTCTGGCACACCTCCGCCCACCTGTTGGCCGAGGCACTTCAGGAGTTGTATCCTGGCGTGCAGTTCGGTTTCGGCCCTGCAGTCGAGAATGGATTCTTCTACGACGTGCTGCTGCCCGACGGACAGATGATAAAGGAGAGCGACTTCCCCACCATCGAAGCAAAAATGAAAGAACTGGCTGGCAAGAAGGAGCCTGTTGTTCGCCAAGAAGTGGCCAAGGCCGATGCACTCAAGGAGTTTGCAGCTGCTGGTCAGACTTACAAGTGCGAGCATATTGAGCAGGATTTGGAAGACGGCACAATTACGACATACACACAGGGAGCTTTCACCGACCTCTGTCGTGGTCCTCACCTGATGGACACAGGCGAAATCAAGGCTGTGAAACTGACGAGCGTAGCTGGTGCCTTCTGGCGCGGTGATGCTAACCGCGAGCAGATGCAGCGTCTGTACGGCATATCGTTCCCGAAGAAGAAGATGCTCGACGAGTACCTCGTTATGCTGGAAGAGGCCAAGAAGCGCGACCACCGTAAAATTGGTAAGGAGATGGAGCTCTTCATGTTCTCCGAGCGTGTCGGTAAGGGTCTTCCCATCTGGTTACCGAAGGGAACAGACCTGCGCCTGCGCCTGCAGGATCATCTGCGTAAGGTTCAGAAGCGTTACGGTTATCAGGAGGTTATCACACCGCATATCGGTGGCAAGAGCCTTTATGTGACTTCTGGTCACTATGCCCACTACGGCAAGGACTCCTTCCGTCCCATCACGACTCCCGAGGAGGGCGAGGAGTACATGCTGAAGCCCATGAACTGTCCGCATCACTGTGAAATTTTCGCCAACAAGCCCCGTTCATACAAGGATTTGCCCCTGCGCATCGCCGAGTTTGGTACCGTTTACCGCTACGAGCAGTCTGGTGAGCTTCACGGTCTTACGCGCGTACGTTCCTTTACACAGGATGATGCTCACCTCTTCTGCCGTCCTGACCAGGTAAAGCAGGAGTTCCTCAACGTGATGGATATCATTGGCGTCGTACTGACAGCCTTCGGCTTCAACTTCGAGGCACAGATTTCGCTGCGCGACCCCAACGACCACGAGAAGTACGTTGGTAGCGACGAAGACTGGGCACTGGCAGAGAAAGCCATTCAGGAGGCTTGTCAGGAGAAGGGTCTGCCTGCTAAGGTGGAATACGGCGAGACAGCCTTCTACGGTCCGAAGCTCGACTTCATGATTAAGGATGC
>JAGBQP010000122.1 GCA_017632825.1 Prevotella sp.
GAAGATGGCTTATGCTATTCAGAAGAAGTCTACAGGTTTCTACTGCCTGTTAGAGTTCAAGGCTGAGCCTGAAGTGATTAAAACATTGGAGACAGCTTTCCGTCGTGACGAGAAGGTTATTCGTTTCCAGACTGTTAAACTTGACAAGTATGCTGCAGAGTACGCCGAGAAGCGTCGCGCAAAGCTTGGTAAAAAAGAGGAGGCTTAAATCATGGCAGAACAGAGCGAAATTCGTTATTTGACAGCTCCTTCTATTGACACAAAGAAGAAGAAGTATTGCCGTTTCAAGAAGAGCGGTATCAAATACATTGACTACAAAGACCCCGAGTTCCTGAAGAAGTTCCTGAACGAGCAGGGTAAGATTCTGCCCCGTCGCATCACGGGTACCTCTCTGAAGTATCAGCGTCGCGTGGCTCAGGCCGTTAAGCGCGCCCGCCAGATTGCATTGCTGCCTTACGTAGCCGACTTGATGAAGTAATTTAAAAGGAGGACGCAAGATTATGGAAATTATACTGAAAGAAGATATTATCGGTCTGGGATTCAAGAACGATATCGTGAACGTGAAGTCTGGCTATGGCCGTAACTACCTGATTCCTCAGGGCAAGGGTGTCATCGCCTCTCCTTCTGCCAAGAAGATTCTTGCTGAGAACCTGAAGCAACAGGCTCACAAGCTGGCCGCTCAGAAGGCTGCTGCTGAAGAGAAGGCTGCTCAGGTTGCTAACGTTGCCCTCGAAATTGCTGCTAAGGTCAGCGCTACCGGTCAGCTCTACGGTTCTGTAGGTGCTGCTCAGGTTGCTGAGGAGCTCGCTAAGCTGGGTAAGGAGATCGATCGCAAGATTATCACCATGAAGGATGCCAAGAAGGTTGGTGACTATGTAGCTCTCGTACACTTCCACAAGGAGGTTATCGTAGAGGTTCCTGTTAAGGTTGTTGCTGAGAACGCCGCTGAGCTGCAGGCTGCTGCCGAGGCTGAGCAGGCTATCCGCGACGCTGCCGACGCTAAGGCTGCTGCTAAGGCTGCCGCTGCTGAGGCCGAGGAAGCTCCCGCCGCCGAGGAGGCCGTTGCTGAGGCACCTGCTGCTGAGGCTGAAGAGGCTCCCGCTGCAGAATAATGATTATTCATTAAATCAACAAATAATTATTAACTGCTGTAAGGCGATTATTTTTTATTAGAACATTAAAATCCCGATGGCTTGCCACCGGGATTTTTTTTTGTGTAGGGTTGGTTCTGAGTAATCTGAGTAATCTGAGTAATCGGAGTTCTCTGAGTAATCTGAGTAATCGGAGTGTTCTGAGTAATCGGAGTGTTCTGAGTAATCGGAGTGTTCTGAGTAATCTGAGTTCTCCGAGTTCTCTGAGTCCTCTGAATATTCAGAACACTCAGAATCTTCAGAATACTCAGAACTCTCCAGCAACACAAAAAACCGCTGGACAATCGTCCAGCGGCGTTTCTCTCATTTGTTCGTTGAGCTAAGATTACTCAGCAACAGCAGCTGTATCAGCAACGGCAGCTGTATCAGCAACAGCAGCGGTGTCCTCAGCGGCGCTGTCAACAGCCTCTACAGAGTCAGTGTCAACGGGAGCAGCCTGCTCGGTCTTGTTACCACACGAAGCGAAAGAGATAGCTGCAACAGCTACGAACATAAATACCAATTTCTTCATTTTTCTAAGCTTTTTAAATCTGTAAAACAATCATTTGTTTATTAAAACGCTGCAAAGTTAGGCATTTTTTCAATACAACGTATCATTTTTTTTGTTTTTTTTTAATGTGTTTTTGTAACTTTTTTGCAAACGGCTGAAAATCAGCGTTTTGCGAAATGTTAAAAATTGCATCATTTTAGTCTGTTGAGCGAATATTCGTAAAAAACTGCGAGAATCGCGAAAATTGTTGTACCTTTGTGGTCGGAAACAAATAGAATCGGAAGACGCATGATAGATACATCGGCATTTCAGGGCAAACGTGCAGCTTATTATACACTTGGCTGTAAGTTGAATTTTTCAGAAACTTCCACTTTCGGCAAGATGCTGGAGCAGATGGGCGTTGTCGCAGCCAAGAAGGGCGAGCTCGCTGACATCTGCCTGATCAACACCTGTTCAGTCACCGATGTAGCTGACCACAAATGCCGTCAGGCCATCCACCGCATGGTGCGCGAGCATCCAGGTGCTTTTGTGGTTGTCACTGGCTGTTATGCGCAGTTGGAGGCCGAGACGGTGAGTCATATAGAAGGCGTAAACCTCGTATTAGGTTCCGATGAGAAGGCAAAGCTCGTGCAGTATCTCTCTGAGGAGTTTGTGAAGAGGGATTCTGAGTACTCTGAGACCTCCGAGAACTCTGAGATCTCCGATATCTCTCAGAAGAAGGCCCGCGCCATTGTTCAGCCCAAGACCAAGGACATCCGTTCGTTTGCACCCAGCTGTTCACGTGGTAACCGTACCCGTTATTTTCTGAAAGTACAGGACGGTTGCGACTATTTCTGCACATATTGTACGATTCCCTATGCACGCGGCTTTAGCCGTAACCCCAGCATCGACTCGCTTGTAGCTCAGGCCCGTGAGGCCGCAGCCGAGGGTGGCAAAGAGATAGTACTGACGGGTGTCAACATAGGCGATTTCGGTAAGACCACCGGTGAGCAGTTCATCGATTTGGTGAAAGCCCTAGATGCCGTTGAGCCTATACAGCGCTACCGCATCAGTTCGTTGGAACCCGACCTGATGAGCGACGAACTCATTGACTATTGTGCCCAGAGCCGGGCCTTCATGCCACACTTTCATATTCCATTGCAGAGTGGTAGCGACACCGTGCTGAAACTCATGCACCGCCATTACGACCGTCAGCTTTTTGCCGACAAGATCCATCGCATCAAGGCTGTCATGCCCGATGCTTTCATCGGTGTCGATGTGATGGTTGGTTGCCGCGGCGAGACGCCCGAGTGCTTTGAGGAGACTTACGACTTCCTCAACGGTCTCGATGTTACCCAGCTCCATGTTTTTCCCTATAGTGAACGACCTGGTACGTCGGCGCTGAAGATTGACTATGTCGTGGCCGAGAAGGACAAGAAAGTTCGTTCGAAGCGCCTTTTGGAACTCTCCGACGCAAAAACCGCCGCGTTCTACACCCGCCATATTGACCAGGAGGCAGAGGTACTCTTCGAGAAAGCCACTCGTGGTCGCGCCATGCATGGATTCACCCGCAATTATGTCCGTGTCGAGCTGCCGTCACCAGACGCCAAGCCCGACTATGACAACCAGTTACTGCGCGTGCGACTTGGTGGTTTCAACCATGACAAGACAGCCCTGATGGCCACTATTATATAATAAGGTATGGAAAAGCTTGCTATCGTCATTCTCAATTGGAACGGTGCCGCCATGATGCGCCAGTATCTGCCTACGGTGCTGGCACATTCGCGTGACGAGGCTACCGTCTATGTAGCCGACAATGCCTCAACCGACGACTCGTTGGAGCTGCTGCGCCGCGATTTTCCCGAGGTCCGTCTCATCGTGCTCGATCGTAACTGGGGCTTCGCCGATGGCTACAACAAGGCCCTTCGCCAGATAGATGCCCAGTACTACCTGCTACTCAACAGTGACATTGAGGTGACGCCCCATTGGCTCACGCCGCTGTTGCAGTTCATGGACTCCCATCTAGATGTGGCAGCCTGTCAGCCCAAGTTGCTCTCCATCTATCACAAGGACTCGTTTGAGTATGCCGGAGCGAGTGGGGGATACCTCGACCGTTACGGCTACCCCTTCTGTCGCGGACGTCTTTTCGAGACAGTCGAGAAAGATCAAGGGCAGTACGACACCCCTGCCGACGTGCTGTGGGCCACGGGTGCAGCGCTGCTGATACGTTCAACCGACTATTGGTCGAGTGGCGGACTCGATGGTCGTTTCTTTGCCCATAACGAGGAGATAGACCTCTGCTGGCGCCTCCGCATCAGTGGTCGCCGTGTGGTCTGTCTGCCAGAGAGCCGTGTTTATCATGTTGGCGGCGGCACACTGCCGAAGTCTAACCCCATGAAAACCTACCTGAACTTCCGCAATAACCTGACGATGCTCTACAAATGTTTGCCCGATAGTGAGTTGCGTCATGTCATGCGTTGGCGTTGGGTGCTCGACTACGTTGCCGCTTGGGAGATGCTGCTGTTGAAGCGCCATCTTGGCGACTTCTGCGCCGTCTATCGTGCGCGTCGCGCTTTCAAGCAGTGGCGTCACGACTTCGATGCCGATCGCCAGCACATACAAGCCACGCGCCTGGCCGAAAAAATACCAGAGCAGCGTTCTTTCTCGCTACTCTGGCAGTATTATGTCAAGTGCCGTAAGACTTTCAGTGCTCTCCCACATTAGTGGTTACTCGTCAGCCCCATGTGCTGCTGTGCATGTCGGCTGTTTCATGTTTTTATAAGTTCGGCTAAAATCCTGTTGTCAGCGCAGCTTCACAACGCGCCAGACAACTGGTTCCTCCGCCTCTTTTCTCCAAGCTTTCAGATAGTCGAACCACTCCTTGGCCGAGTGGTATCCGAACTGCTCGTTGGCCGACGAGTACGTTACCTTGTAGCTTAGTCGGTCGCTGTCGGTGCCAATCACATAGGTGTAGTTCTGTCCCTGCAC
>JAGBQP010000123.1 GCA_017632825.1 Prevotella sp.
AATGACAGAATGATAGATAATTCTGAATTTTTGCACCGAAATATGTTAAAGCACCATACAGCTCAGCCAAGACGATGGCACAGATATATGAAATGCAAGATATTGTCGTTACAAACTTTCAACGTGTAGTGACGGAATAACTCTATGAATAATCCTTAGACGATAAAAGGACCACAGAAAGCATTGCGCGACCATGTGGACAATGAGGATAAGGGAGTCGCGAAACGTGACTCCCTTGGTGGAGGACAAAACCTCATACCCGATTCAGGTATAAGGTTCTAACTACAAGTCGAAGGCAGTGCTCATCAGCGAGTCAGGTCTCTACGCTCTGGTGTTCTCGTCGAAGCTGCCAGCACGCGCTGGACTACAAGGCGATGCTGGAAGGATGGGGGAGGGAAAGGAGGGGTGATATCTCTTGTTTCTTTACTATCTTTAACAAAAGTAATCATGCTAATTGGCTGTTTTTTTCTTACCTTTGTAGCCGTAAAAACCGACTCAATAAATAAATACATCAAGTATGCTTCGTAAAATCAGAATTGCGCTCGCTACAGTGGCGTTTGTTGGCATCACGCTTTTGTTCCTCGACTTTACGGGGGTGGCGCACCATTGGCTCTCGTGGCTGGCTAAAATCCAGTTTCTGCCAGCGGTTATGGCTCTAAATGTAGCTGTAATCGCAGTCCTCGTCATCTTGACGCTCGTCTTCGGCCGCATCTATTGTTCGGTCGTCTGTCCGCTGGGTGTGCTGCAGGACGTGCTGGCCCGACTCCACCGCAAGAAGAATAAGTACGGCTACTCGCCTGAGGTGCGTTGGCTGCGCTATCCGGTACTGGTGGTGTTTGTCATTGCCATGCTGGCTGGCGTAGGCTCCCTGGTACAGCTGCTGGCACCCTACAGCGCCTTTGGCCGTATAGCCACCATGGTGCTGCAGCCCTTATGGATGTGGGGCAACAACGTGCTGGGCTATGTGGCAGAGCGTGCAGACAGCTACGCCTTCTATACGGTCGATGTGTGGATGAAGTCGCTGCCCGTTCTCATCATTGCACTCGCTACACTGGCTGTGCTGACGGTGACGGCCTGGCGCGGCGGACGCACGTACTGCAACACGGTGTGCCCTGTGGGAACGGTGTTGTCGCTGCTGGCACGCTTTTCGCTGCTGAAGGTGCATTTCGACGAAGATAAGTGTCGTAACTGCTCGAAGTGCTCGAAGAACTGTAAGGCTGCTTGTATTGACCACAAGACGCACACTGTGGACTACTCGCGCTGTGTGGTTTGCGGCAATTGCTTAGAGCAGTGCAACTTCGGGGCTCTGAAGTATGGGTGGCGCAATCCGAGTATTCAGAATGTTCAGAATAATCAGAGTATTACGAGTAATCAGAATAATCAGAGCTCTACGAGTACTCAGAGTCCTCAGAGTTCTCCGATAGATTCCTCTCGCCGCAGTTTCCTCCTTGCTACCGCCCTTGCTACAACGGCTGCTATGGCGCAGAAGAAGGAGAAACTGATGGACGGAGGACTGGCTGAGCTGGAGGCGAAAGTGGCTCCCAAACGCCAGACGCCGCTGACACCGCCGGGCTCGCTGTCGTTCCAGCACTTTGCCCAGCGCTGCACGGGTTGTCAGCTCTGTGTTTCGGAGTGCCCTAACGGTGTGCTACGTCCCACGACCGACCTGATGCACCTGATGCTGCCCGTGATGTCATACGAGCGTGGCTACTGCCGTCCTGAGTGTACGCGCTGCTCGTCGGTCTGTCCTGCCGGTGCCATTAAGCCCATAGACAAGGAACAGAAGTCGTCAACACAGATAGGCCACGCCGTGTGGATTAAGAAGAACTGCGTACCGCTGACCGACGGTGTTGAGTGCGGCAACTGTGCACGCCACTGTCCGACGGGTGCCATCGAGATGGTCATGCTCGACGAGAACGATGAGGAGTCGCCCATGGTGCCTGCCGTCAACGAGTCGGTTTGTATCGGCTGTGGTGCCTGTGAGTACGTCTGCCCGTCGCGTCCGTTCTCGGCCATTGTCGTCGAGGGACACGAGGTACATAAGAGCATTTAGAGAAAACGAGTAGAAGTAAAAAAAAAGAATGGTCGCTCAGAGCGAGTAATAGTTATGAAGAATCCCATGCAAGATAAGCATATATCAAGACGTTCGTTCTTGAAACTGTTCGGCGCAGGAACAGCCGTGACGGCAGCCACGTTGGCAGGCTGCAAGCAGACAGACAAAGCCGGCAGTAAGGCGGTTCAGGAATATAAGAACCAGGTGGAGCCGCCCGTTGGCAAAATGACCTACCGCGTGAACCCGAAAACCCAGGAGAAGGTGTCGCTGTTAGGCTACGGCATGATGCGACTGCCGACAAAGCCCGGCGGCAAAGACAATGAGTTTGACCAGGAGATGATAAACCGCCAGATAGACTACGCACTGGAGCACGGTCTGAACTACATCGACACGAGTCCTGTCTATTGTCAGGGACAGTCTGAGCACTGCACGGGCATAGCTCTGAGCCGTCACAAGCGCTCAGAGTACTTCGTGGCAACGAAACTCTCGAACTTCAACCCCGAGTACCACCAGCGCGAGAAGGCCATTGAGATGTACCGTAACTCGCTGAAGGAACTGCAGGTGGACTATCTCGACTACTATCTGCTGCACGCTGTGGGCGGCGCTATGGAGGAGTTCAACACACGTTATGTGGACAACGGCATGATGGACTTCCTCATGAAGGAGCGCGAGGCTGGCCGCATCCGCAACCTCGGCTTCTCGTTCCACGGCAAGCAGGAAGTCTTCGACGAGATTATGGCCCTGCACGACAAGTACCACTGGGATTTCGTACAGATAGAGCTGAACTACCTGGACTGGGACTATGCCAACGAAATCAGCAAGAACAATGTCGATGCCAGCTATCTGTATGACGAGCTTCAGAAGAAACACATACCTGCCGTCATCATGGAGCCCCTGTTAGGCGGCCGTCTGGCTAATCTGCCCCAGTACCTGATGACCGAGCTGAAGAGTCATGCCCCTGAGCGCAGCGTTGCCTCGTGGGCTTTCCGCTATGCGGGTACACCCGAGGGCGTGCTGACTGTACTGTCGGGCATGACCTATATGGAGCACCTGAAGGACAATCTGCTGTCGTACTGCCCGCTACAGCCACTGTCCGACGAAGAAATGCGCTATCTCGACAAGGAAGTGGCACAGAAAATAGTAGGTCTCGAGAATATTCCCTGCAACGACTGCAAATACTGTATGCCCTGTCCCTATGGTATAGACATTCCCGCCATCTTCGTACATTATAATAAATGTAAGAACGAAGGCTCGCTGCCTATGGATGCAGGCTCTCCCGAGTACCGCAGGCAGCGCCGCCAGTACCTGATATCGCTCGACCGCGTGGTGGCACGCGACCGCCAGCCCGATCACTGCATACAGTGCGGACAGTGCGAACCCCACTGCCCACAGAGCATCCACATACCCAGGGAACTGGCAAAGATAGACCAGATGATAGACGAACTGAAAAAGGTAAAAGGATGAAACTTTAATTTATTTAGTACCTTTGCGTTGCAAATGCAACGCGAAGGTAGGCTGCATCTCAGAAAATTGCAAATAAATTTGCATTTTCGTTCGATTTGCACTACCTTTGCAGCCTGAAATATGGTAAGAAGGTATGTTATGATGCTGCTCGTCGTTCTTGCGACGGTAGCAGCCACTGCACAGGAGACGCCCAACGCCCAGCAGGCAAGGCGCATATTCGAGAAAGCCTATCAGCAGGTTTTTGGCCCGCAGGGAGCTACGCTGCACTACGATGTGAACATCATAGGCATCTACAGGACGCAAGGCACCATCTGGTACAAGGGCAAGAAACAAAAGTTCATCGACGAGAAGGTGAACACTTGGAGTGACGGAAAGACCGCATACATGGCATACCGCAAGAAGCAGACGGTCGAAATTCATGATGCACAGTCTGACAAAAAGGACAAGTACAGCGGTAAGTTCAAGTTCACACTGGACGACTTTGACTATGCCATAGCTGAGGATGGCGACAACCTGCTGCTCAAACTGAAGCAGAAACGCCACGCTAAAGGTACGATAAAAGAAGTACAGGCATGGGTGAAACGAGGTTCGCTGACACCCCTGCGACTGCGCATCAAGGTGGCCTTCATCTGGACCACGGTCAAGATTAGCAACTTCCGCCACGGAGGTATTAGCGACGACATATTCGTCTTCCCTCGAAACCAGTACAAAGATTGGAAATTCATAGATAAACGATAATAGGATATTAGCAACATGGGAAAATTAATCATCAACAGCTACGATGAATTTGCAGCCCACTTAGGTGAGGAGCTCGGCGCTTCTGACTGGCTGCAAGTTGACCAGGACCGTATTAATCTGTTTGCTGACGCCACACTTGACCACCAGTGGATTCACGTCGATGTGGAACGAGCCAAGCAGGAGAGTCAATACCAGAGCACCATTGCTCACGGATACTTGACACTGTCGCTGCTGCCCTATATGTGGGACCAGATTATTGAGGTGCACAACATCAAGATGCTTGTCAACTACGGTATGGACAAGATGCGCTTTGGACAGCCCGTCATCACGGGGTCGCGTATCAGACTGGTCACAAAGCTGCACAACATCCAAAACCTGCGTGGTATCTGTAAAGCTGAGATTGAATTCCGTATAGAAATTGAGGGACAACGCAAACCCGCTCTTGAAGGCATCGCGTCGTTCCTCTATTATTTTGTATAAGACAATGGGTGGATTCTTTGGAACAATCAGCACAAAAGAGTGCGTAAACGACTTGTTTTACGGCACCGACTACAACTCACACCTGGGCACCAAGCGTGCCGGTATGATAACATTCGACGAGGAACGCGGCTTCAACCGCAGTATCCACTCTTTGGAACGCGACTATTTCCGTTCGCGATTCGAGGACGAGCTCGACTCGTTCAAGGGCAGACAGGGCATAGGCGTCATAAGCGATACCGACCCGCAGCCCATCATCGTCAACTCACACCTCGGCCGTTATGCTGTGGTCACCGTAGCTAAGATTAACAACCTGCGTGAGATAGCAGAGGAACTGCTGCAGCAGCGTATGCACTTCAGTGAGATGTCGGCCAACAATATCAATCAGACCGAACTGGTGGCACTGCTCATCAACATGGGCAACTCCTTCGTTGAGGGTATCAACAATGTCTATCGCAAGATAGAGGGTTCATGCTCCATGCTGATTCTTACTGAGGACGGCATCATTGCAGCACGCGACTTCCTGGGACGTACGCCCATTGTCATTGGTCAGAAGGAGATTCACCGCCTGACACCCATCGGTACAGACGAACTCATACAGGCACATGCCGTCAGCAGCGAGACTGCCAGTTTCCCCAACCTCGACTACAAGGTGGTGCGCGACCTCGGACCAGGCGAGATTGTACGCCTCAAGGCTGACAGCATCGAGGTGCTGCAACCGGCATTCGAACATGAGCAGATATGCTCATTCCTCTGGGTTTACTATGGATTCCCCGCCAGCGATTACGAAGGCATCAACGTCGAGAAAGTGCGCGAAGACAATGGTCGCAAACTGGGTGAACAGGACGAAACAGAGGTTGACTGCGTCTGCGGCGTGCCCGATTCTGGTGTCGGTATGGCACTCGGCTATGCTGAAGGAAAGAAGGTGCCTTACCAGCGTGCCGTGCTGAAGTACACCCCCACGTGGCCCCGATCCTTTACACCCGGCAACCAGAGCCGTCGCGACCTGGTGGCTAAGATGAAGCTCATTCCCAACGGTGCTATGCTGAAAGACAAGCGTGTGGTATTCTGCGACGACTCCATAGTACGTGGCACACAGCTGCGCGACAATGTTCGTACCTTCTTTGAGTATGGAGCCAAGGAGGTGCACTGCCGCATTTCTTGTCCGCCGCTGGTCTATGGTTGCCCCTTCATCGGCTTCACCGCCTCCAAGAGCGACCTGGAGCTCATTACGCGCCGGATTATACGCGACTTTGAGGGTGATGATAAGAAAAACCTCGAGAAGTACGCACAGACCGACTCGCCCGAATACAAGCGTATGGTCAACGAGATTGCACGCCGCTTAGGACTCACAACCCTGAAGTTTGCCAAGCTCGAAGACCTCATCGAAGCCATAGGTATGCCGAAGTGCAAGGTTTGTACCCACTGCTTCGATGGTACAAGCTATTGTCATACACCGGAAACAGAGAAGTTCTTTTAACGCCACAATTCCATACACCGTAAATATCGCAAGCATGAAGTGCCTTGCAGGTAAAGGGAAATAGTCGCCATCGGGCGACTATTTTCTTTTCTCTTTTTCCTCTTTTCTTAAAAAGGATGTTAAATTTATCGTAATACGATAAATTTTTATTGAATTTGTTTGGAAGTATGGTATTTAATATCTACTTTTGCATATCGATTAACGATAAATTTCAAAATTAAAACGATAAATACTACAATGAAAACAACTGATTCTGGAAAACGGTTTGACCGTATTGTTACAATTCTGGTCCTGCTGATATTGGCAGGAATCGTAGGATGGTTAATAGCTGGTGATATCACAGGAATGAGGGAGGCTACCACCAACTTCGAGTATTATGAGAATTTTGTCTATCTGATTGACAACATCGGAAGAAGCTATTTCTTTTGCTGTTATATGGTGATGGTGTACCTTACTTATATACAAAAGCAGTATTCAAAATGGTGCATCACGCTGTTTAATGTTCTTGGTGTTTCGGTCCTGCTTTATTTTGTAATAGCTGGCAACTTCTACTCTTACTTCTTTAAACTCGTGGAGCCTGAGTATATGGACAAGATGCCTTCTGTCACCCGAACGTTGTTCACGGGCCCGATTTTCTTTATGATTATTGGTTACTTCTTTGTGCCGAAAATACTGAAGGACGCCAACAAGTTGAAGGAGGAACAAGAACTGACGGTGTAGGCTATGGGGCAGATTGTTGTGAATTTAGATGTGGAACTCGCCAAGCGAAAGATGTCACTTAGTGAGTTGGCTGAGAAGGTTGGCCTGACGCTTGCCAATCTCTCAATTCTGAAGACAGGTAAGGCTAAAGCGGTACGCTTCACAACGCTTGAGGCCATCTGTCGTGTGCTGGACTGTCAGCCAGGCGATATCCTGGAGTATAGGGAAGAGTGAACAGACAAGAAGAAAGTCCCAACAGAGGAACTGAAGAATCACAAAAAAAGAAAAGCCTTGAATCATGACGGTTCAAGGCTTTTCGTATAGAGTAGGGGGGACTTAAAAGTCCTTCGTCATCTCTTTGACTTGAGCGTTCACCTCGTCGATGAACTCCTGGATGGTCTTGACGCTCTGCTCGCCACCGCCCTGAGGACGTACGGCAACAGTGCCGTCGGCGGCTTCTTTCTCGCCGACAATCACCATGTAGGGGATGCGCTTCAGCTCGTTGTCGCGAATCTTACGGCCCAGCTTCTCGTTACGCAGGTCGATGGTGGCGCGGACGCCGCCCTCGCTGAACTTCTTGCAGACCTCCTGAGCGTAGTCGTTGTACTTCTCCGACAGCGGCAGGATAGCCACCTGCTCGGGCGTGAGCCACAGGGGGAAGTGGCCGCTGGTGTGCTCGATGAGCACGGCGGTGAAGCGCTCCAACGAGCCGAAGGGTGCACGGTGAATCATCACGGGCGTCTTCTTCTAGTTGTCCTCGTCGGTGTACTCCAGCTGGAAGCGCTTCGGCAGATTGTAGTCCACCTGGATAGTACCCAACTGCCAGCGGCGGCCGATGGCAACCTTGATCATGACGTCGAGCTTCGGGCCGTAGAAGGCGGCCTCGCCATACTCTACCTTGGCGTTCAGGCCCTTCTCCTGGCAGGCCTCTTGGATGGCTTTTTCGGCCAGTGCCCAGTCC
>JAGBQP010000024.1 GCA_017632825.1 Prevotella sp.
ATGGCCTTTGAAGGCTGCCTCACGATACCAAAGAAAAGCCTTATGATGATCTTGTTCGACACCATCGCCAAGGTAATAAGCATTGGCCACGTTCACCTGAGACTGCATATCCCCTTTGTCGGCAGCTTTCATGTACCACTCGAATGCTTTTACTGCATCCTGCTCCACGCCCTTGCCGTGATAGTAGCACTCGCCGACGTTGAAACAGCCATAGACATCGCCCAGCTCCGCAGCCTTCATATACCACTCGAACGCCAGTTCAAGGCTGACCTTCACGCCAGTGCCACGCTCGTAGCAGACTCCAAGGTTGTTCATCGCCTTGGTGTCGCCTTCGTAGGCCTTCTCACGATAGCCATCAGCCTTGTTACGTTCCTTGGGCATGGGGTTATACGTTCTTTCCTAATTCAAAAGCCTCCTGAAGTTTGGGATTATCCTCTATCGCGTGAGGTTCATTAACACCACCGCAGAAGACAGTTCCGGCCAGACGACTCTCAGGATAACAGGCTATCCATCCGCCAAGCCCATTCTCAGCACGCTTGGGAGTCTGCTCGTCATCATCTGCAGCCGTAGTCAGCAGATAGACATCACGGAACTGGTAGTCCATCTCATACATAGCGTTCATGCGGTCTATGAGTGTCTTCATCTGACCACTCATCTCGTAATAGTAGATAGGAGTAGCCCAACAGATGGCGTCGGCCTGAAGCACTTTCGCCATAATGTCGTTCACGTCATCGTTGATGACACAGCGACCCAGTTTCTGACAAGCCAAACAACCTTTGCAGAACTGTATGTTCTTGCCAGCAAGTGTAATTTTCTCTACATCGTTTCCAGCAGCCTTGGCTCCTTCCACGAACTGGTCAGCGAGCATGTCGCTGTTTGAGCCATGACGAAGGCTCGTGGAAATAACTATTACTCTTTTCATATCATTTATTTTTTATTGCAATATACTTTGTAAGTTTGCCACGCCTCATTGACATCATCTTGATTGTAGGCGTCCTCAAAAAACGTCACCTGACAGTCGTTTTTGAAAGGTGACCAGTTGCCACAGATGGTGCCGTCGTAAGCTATAATGGGTTGGAAAATGCCACTGTTATTATGGGCATGATGCCTATGTTCTGGAGGCAGCACGACATCACGGCTCTTGTAACTGATAAGATATTCGTCGTAAGAAGGAATCAGGAGAAACTTGCCCTTTCTGAAGCCTCGTGTGCGACAGTCGTCGGTTAGGTAATAGTCTCTGCCTTTCCAACGTTCTACATGGATGGTGTTGCCTAATAGTTCTATGCCTTTTCTGCAATCACTAATATTCAAACCTGACCACCATACGAAGTCCTCCAACGTAGCAGGTTGACGGCTTTGGAAGTATTTGCGAGTAAAGTATGCCAGGGCTTCGTCCTTGTCCATCTGCACTATCGGCTTCACTTTGTTGGCAGTAAGCGCATATGAAGCTTTCATTGGTAACAGTTCTCCGCTGCAAAGCGTTCCTGACATCTCGGCCATACGGATATGGTACGACAGCCTATGGTCATCCAAACTTATGTCTTTCTCTGCCAAAGCACGTACTAAATCCTCTTTCGTAACACTCCCCAAATCGGCAGCCGTTTGGGCGAAGATGTCACGGACGCGCATCAGTTCCTCGTCAGAAATGCCGATCTTGTTGCTGCTCATCCAGCCCTTCGTCACGGCGATAGCCTTGGGTGCAAAGAGATCTATCATTAGCCAATAGTCCTCAGCAGAAACCAGTTGCCACGTGCCTCGCATCAGGTGAAGACGAATAATCCTACCTTCGTCAAAAGCCTTCTTGAATGCTTTGTGTGACGGTTTGCTTGTCCGCATTGCCACAGCCCACCGCATCAGACGGTACTCCTGCGCCTGCATGGCACCCATATAATGAACCACCTCAGTAGGATTATTGAACTGTGGTGCAATTAGCTGTTGGTTGAGAAGTCGGATGGCTATCGGATTCATACGCTTCTATTTTTCCCAAGTCATTTTAATGTGAGGAATACCATCAAGCATGAAAATGTCGGATGACTGCTTGAATCCTACGCTTTCGTAGAATCCTTTGGCATACTCCTGTGCCTCAATATCTATGAGTGTCGCGCCAAAATACTCTATTGCAGCATCAATGGCATAAAGCATAATCTGCTTGCCATATCCTTTACCTCGTTCTGTGGTGATAACTCTGCCTATCGAAATTTCCTTCATGTGAGTTCCGGCAGGGCATACACGAGCCAAGGCAACAATCTTGTTTGCTATGGTCAGCCACAAGTGGATGGACTTCTGATCATCCCCGTCCATGTCCTGATAGACGCAGTTCTGCTCAACCACGAATACCTCACTACGCACTCTAAGGAGTTCGTACAGCTCGTCCGTGGTTAGTTCCTGGAACGTCTTCTTATGCAAGACAAGTTCGTTCATACCCAATCAAAGGACGGTTGGTGCTCACCGCCGTCTTCTTTTCCTGCTCCAATCTCAAAATGATACTTGGCTATGCCCAAATCCATCTGGGTATATCCGATTATCGAAAAACCTTTCTTGGCATGAACCTGATGATGCCCATCCTTCATCCCGACATATTCGAATGAGAATTTCTGTTGGTTCACGGCTGTAGGAGCAAGCAGGGCTGCTTCAACACCCTTACGGAACCAAGTGGGAGTGACATCACTCGTATTGCTTACTTGATTGATAGTTTTGATCTTATGTCCGACTCCCTGCGTCTCACCATAGCCAATGGCGATATAGCAAGCAATCTTCTCACCCTCGTCAAGCACATAAGTCCCTGGCACTTTTGAGTAACTGAGTCCAACCCAGCAGGTGTTCAAACCAAGTGTCTGGGCAAGCAGTACCAATTGCTCGCCATAATAGCCTACGCGCTCATCCAAGTCATCAGCTTTCTGTCCTGCCATGACGATATAGTTGCCTAC